>JAUPKJ010000105.1 GCA_030837505.1 Actinomycetota bacterium | reverse complement strand
TGCCCCCGTAGTGGCGACGTCCGTCAGGCCATACCTCTGCGACCCATTCCCAACGCCTTGCGGTACAGCTCAGGGACCCGGAACCGGTCGTTGCCGGTCCGGCTGTCGCTGATGGGCTCCAGCAGCCCGACCTCTCGGGCCAGTGGGATGAGCGCGGTGTTCCCGGGGGAGTCCATGAGCTGGACCGCATCGAACGGCGTGTTCCCGATCTCTGTCAGAGCCTCGAACAGTGGCTGCAGTTCGGGGAACTCGTCTCGGCTCAGCGCGTCGAGCGTCTGCTCGCTCACATCGTCCAAGGACTCGATCAAGGCGCGTGGCCGTAGAATCGACTTCCCGTAGGGGTTCCCGCGTTCGAACTGGCGTTCGCGATGGGTGGCCGCTGCGAGCAATTGGACCAGGGCCCGGGGGGTATGGTCCCCGTTGGCGTCGGCCAGCCTGGTCCAGACCCAGTTGTTCGTGAAGGCCGTGCGGCCTCCGGACACGCGTTCTCCCGCGAGAAGAACCCAGGCGCTGTTCACGAAGTTGTCCGGCCAGTATTCGATCGGTGTTTCCCGCAGTTTGAAATCGTTTCTGTCCAGGCGTCCGGAGACAAGCGTGCGGAACGTTTCGGACTGCCAGGCCTGCTTGAGGGCGATCCGCAGATAGTCGGTCTGGTCCGCCCACGCGAGACGAGCGCTCCGGGCTCCCAGATGGGACTTGTTGGGGAAAGTGACCTCACGCCAGATGTCCTCACGGAGAAGGATCTTGAAGTGGGCGTTCTGCATCTGCAGGGAGAGGTCGTTGACGGTCGTCAACAGGCCGGCCGTGCTCTCGGTGCGTCGACGCCTGTCGGTCTCCGTGTTGCCGAAACCGGTGTCCAGGGCGTCGAACAGCAGGAGATGAGGTCCGTCGAGGGCCTGGTCGATCTCCAACAGCCATTCGACCGTGAGGAGCGGAGCATCGGGGTGTTCCAGAAGGAGCCTCAGGTCACGTACGAGATCGCTGGTTCGGTACCGTGCTTGGGCAGCTTCGCCGACCGGAGTGCTCAGCCAGCCGGGCCGGGGAACATTCGCGTGTTGCTGCACCACAGCCAAACCGATGATGGCGGGCCAGACCTGTCGCCATTGCAGGTGCCGTTCCCCGAGTTCTGTTTCCAGACCGGTGTAGACGTCGGGGCCGGGCATCCATGGTCTGTGGGCTTCGAGTCCGGTCGGACTGGTGACGGCCAGGGTCTTGGGTTCTGCGGCGAGTCTTCGGAAGACGGCGGTCTTGCCGGTCCCCTTACGGCCGATCACGACGGGCGTATCCGCCGAGAGCGCCCTGGTCACGGCTTCCGTCGTGAGGAACGTCCTCAGGAGGTCATTCTCCTCCTGGTGCTCGGCGGTCTCGGCGGTGAAGGACAACGAGTCCAGCACCTGAGATTTGGTGGGCTCGTCCGATCCGTCGGACACGGTCTGCAGAGCGGCGTCCTCCGGCTCGACCAGGCCGGCCGCCCAGGCTGCGATCGTCTCGCAGTCCGTCACCGCAGGGATGGTGAACGCGGAGTCCGACGAGGCGATCGCCTCCTGGTAGCTGACCACCTGGATGAGTTCGTCCAGGGCCTCGAACGGGGATCCTCCCCCCTCGTCGCGGGCCGGGGAGAGCCATTCCTTGATCCATTCCTGTGCGCGGGCGGCGTAGTCGGCGCGGATCTGTTTCGCGGCGGGAACGGGGGACACCACGAACCGGATCTCCGGACTGACCGGAGACTCCGGGGTGGAACGCCGCGATCGGGCGGCCAGCAGCGCCCTGGTCAAGGCCGCGGTACCGAGACGGGCCTGGGGATGAGGGTAGAAGGTCACGACAGCCAGATCTGCTACATCGAAAAGCAATGGAGCAGCCAACGGGCTGATTCCCGTGCGAGAGTCGATGAGTACGAGCTGCGGGGGCTGCGGAAGATTGCGTACGCTATCGATCAGAAGGCGGAGGGGATTGATTTTTTCTCGGTACCAGGCCGCGGGGTCCAGGAGCGCGAGCTGGCGGGCATAATTCGCATTGGGCAGCCCTGCGGGGAGCAGCTCGAGTTCCAGATCGTCATCGATCCGTAGCAGGTGATCGCTGAGGTCGGGGACGGCTCCGTCGAACTCCGCTTGGACGAGCAGCGGGACCACACCGTGGCCGTCAAGGACCCGGTCCTCCACGCCGAAGAGCGAGGCCAGCCCCGGCGCTTCGAGGTCCATGTCGATGCACAACACGCGCAGTCCTTGCCTGTCCAGAATACGCGCCGTGTGTGCCAAAACGGTTGATCGACCTACTCCGCCCCGCAGGGAATAGAACGTGGCCACGACCGGGGGGCTCAAAGGGGTGAACGACTGAGACGGTAGGTGGAGCCGGGGGTTCTCGTTCTGCCCATGGGCGAGGGCTTCGGGCCACAACGGCAAGTCGTCAGGACGAGGAGGCGGATCGTCATCGGAAACCCCGAGGAATTCTGCCTCCTCGGGAGCCAACAGTTCCAGATGCGCGACCTGGTCTTCTGACACGTGGCGAAAAACCTGAGCGCGACGCTCTGCGAGGGTGAGAGCGGCGAACCGCTCCGAGATCACCCGAATGTGGGCACCGCTGAAGGGGTCTGCTGCAACGGCGACGCGGTCCGGTGGAGGGAAGACGGTAATCAGGCCGTCACGTATCTCCTTGATCACCGTTGGGGTCAGCATCGCGTTGTCACTTCCTGCCGTGAGAGGCTCGCTTGAGCCGTGTGTGGCACCACCGTGCAAGGTACTGGCCACGCCTCAACTGTTCCTCCAGATCGACGGTCGGTGGCAGAGCCGCCTGATACTGATCGGATTCAACGATGTGACGGGCCGGCATTGCGCGATAAAGGCCCGGACTCTGCGCGATGGCACCAAGTCCGGGCTCGTTCAGAAAGACGAGGGCAACGTCAATCACGTCGGAGTCTCTCGGACGAGCAGAGTGAGAAATTGTCCTGCGCCCGCGCTCCCAGCGCTGCGAAGACCACCCGGGGACAGGGTCAGCCGAGCCAGCTGTTGGTGACGACGCCCAGGTACCAGATCGGGAAAGCCCCGAAGCACAGGAGAACACCCATGCGCGGGGAGCGGGTCATGAGGTCGGGGGGGGGTGGCAGGCCCACGCGGAACTGTTGACGGCGGGCCGCCGGGTCCGGGGGAACGGCCGGTTGGCCGTAGTAGCGGATCAGGGTGAGCCCGGTGACCCAGGAGGCGAGGGGCAGCAGGAACAGGACCAGGAGCGACGGGGGGTTGTTGTCGTGCAGCAGGAACAGTGAGTATTGCAGGACGGCGGTGACCACGGCGCAGGCCAGGTAGATGAGGAAATTGCGGTACCCCGGGCGCCAGGTCGGCAGGAAGGCCGCCTCGGACCCCAGTCGCTTGGCCTCGTTGGCCAGGACCGCCGTCTGGTTGGTCAGGTCTTTGGCGGTGTTCAGGGCCTCGACGGGGTCGATCTCCTCGGTGATCCTCTGCGCGCCCAGGTGCATGATCCGCATGCGGAGCCTGCGGGCCAGCATCTCCAGCTGCCGGCTGTGCTCCATGATGATCGGGCCGATCTCCTCGGCCACGGCGTTCATGGAGGCCGTGGAACGACGCCAGGACTCGGTCATGGCCTCGTCGCCGGCCCGGACCTGGTCCAGCTGCCTCAGGAGCGCTGCATACTGCCCGAAGGGGGTCGTGGGCGTGCGGTCCGAGCGCGGGGGAAGGGCCGGGCGCGAGCCGGCCCCCGACGGGGGGAGCTGCTCGGGCCGCTGGTACGACCCGCCCGCGCCCTGCGGGAAACCGTGCGACGGCGGGTGACCCGAAGAATCCGAGTAACCCGAACGTCCTGAGTACCCGGAGTGACCTGAATACCCTGAACGTCCCGAATACGCTGAGGGCTCCGAATACCCTGAGGGGCCCGGACGTCCCGTGGGCGAGCCGGAGGCCGGAACATGGCCGATCCCGTGGAACTCCCCCGGATCGGGGGGCCCCGTCGGCCCGGGTGACCCGAAGGGCCTGCGCGCGCTCACAGCATCTCCCCGGTGTGCCGGCCCTGCTTGACATAGGGGACGACCAAGGTCGTGGTGTCCTCGTGGCGGTCGATGAACAGGGCCCTGTTCGGCCGGGCCGACCAGTCCAGGTTGATCTTGCCGATGAAGTTGCCGAAGTCCTTGGCGCTCACATTCAGACCGATCAACCCCGCGATGTCCTCCCGGCCGGTGGGGCCGAGATCGTCCAGAAGTCGGCGCAGCACCCGCCACCACCCGATGAGGTGGATTCCGTGGGCCGGACCGGACTGCAGCAGGGTCCGCAGGTCGTCGAGGCCGGTCTTGTTGGAGTCCTTGTCGCGGTCGGTCTTCAGGGAATTGCCCATGGTGTCGGCGCCCCACACCACCACGTAGGTGGCCTCGGGGCGGCTGGACCCCTGGAGCAGCATCTCCATGGGATCCACCGGTTCCTCGGTCCGCTTGACCAGCTCGCGCAGCCGCTTGCGCAACTCCTTGATCTCGACCTCCGAGCACTGGTGCCCGGCATTGCGCACGGCGGACGATGCCTCGTCGACGGCGTCGTCGGCGGCGCCCACGAAGCCCGCCAGGACGAACGCGGCCTTGCCCGGCTCGTGCTGCCGCGTGAGGCCGATGACCGCTGCGGTCAGGATGTCGGCCCCCACCTGGGACGGGCCCAGGACGGCCAGGTGCCGCCCGGGCGAGGAGTCCAGGGTGAACAGGGCCGTGGGCAGGCCGATGTCGACCACGCGACCCACGGGGATCGCGCGGTGCCTGACCGCCGGGGTGAGGCGCTCCAGGGTGGGGTCGTCCTCGATGTGCTGCTCGTCGTAGCCGGCGAAGACCGCGGGGGGCTGGTCCCCGGGAACCCTGCGGTTCCACAGGGCCGTGCGGACGCGTTTGACGGATTCGTCGTCCGTGTTGGGAAACAGCGCCAAGCGGTTGGCCGAGGGGACCCCCGCGGCGTCGTTGAGGACGACCTGCCCGATGGACAGGGTGTCGGCGGCGTTGTTGAGATGGGACAGGACCCCGCCGCCCCCTGCGAGCGCGACCCGCTGGGAGAACTGGCCGAAGATCGACTGCCCTTTGGTCAGGAGGGCCTCGATCCCGGAGGCCGTCTGGCTGGCGAGGATCAGGTGGATGCCGTACGAACGGCCCTTGCGGGCGATGTCCTCCAGGAGGACCGTGGCGCGTTTGGCGATGGCGTCGTTGCGGGAGAACAGCACCTGGAACTCGTCGATGACCGCGACGATGCGCGGCAGGGCGTTGTCGGGGTGGGCCGCGCGCAGCTGGGCCAGGCGCGTGGCGCCCACTTGTTTCATGGCCGAGGCCCGGCGGGACATCTCGGTGACGAGGGTCGCGAGGACGGCGACGCCGTACTCCCTGTCGGACTCGACGCCGACGGTGCGGGCGTGGGGGATCCAGGAGGGGTCCACCGGGGTGGGGGTGAACTCGGAGAAGGAGACGCCCTCCTTGAAGTCCAGCAGGTAGAGCGCCATTTCGTCGGAGGAGTAGCGCGAGACCAGGCCGTAGAGGACGGCGAGCAGGAAGACGGTCTTGCCGGAGCCCGTGCGCCCGCCCACCAGCCAGTGGGGGGTGGCGTCGTCGAGGGCCAGCCAGGCGGGGTCGCGTCCGCAGCGGCCCACGATGGTGCGCAGGCCGTCCAGGGAGGACTCCTGCCAGAGATCCTTGGGGAGGATCTCCATGAAGTTGACGGTCGAGTCGGCGGTGGCCTGGGTGAGGATCTGCGAGCAGACCTGGCTCACCAGGTGGTCCGGTGGGCCGGTGTCGAGGTGGATGGGGCAGGTCAGGCCGCGGTCGGCGATCCCGAAGGCCTCACCGGGCGGGTCGCCGGCGTGGAACGCCTCTCCGACGGCCGTGAGCAGGGTGGTGTTCTCCAGGTGGGGCACGCTGGCGCGGTAGCCGGGGACGGGCGCCCAACCGGCCAGGAGCAGGTGCACCCCGGTGCTGGGGCCCGTGCGGGACAGGGCGGCCAGACGGTCGTGGTCCCGGGAGGTGCAGCCGCCGGGCAGGGCTGCGACGGCGACGACGAGGATGGGGCGGTTCTTCGTCTGGTCGGCCAGGGTCTCGCGGATGTGGGTCTCGGCCTCTGTGAGGACGCCGCGCAGACCTTCGAGGTCGATCGCGGGACGGGTCATCAGCTCGGCGTTCACCAGGGGCAGCAGGGGGGTGAAGGTGGACCCGAGGGTTCCGGCGTCGACCGGAAGAACCCGCACCGAGCCCGTGGGGACGGCGGCGAGGACCCGCAGCAGGACGCCGCGCAGCAGACCGGCCACGCGCTCGTCCCTGGCGTCGGTGTCGATTGCGAGGTGGCCGCTGCTCAGGAACGGCACGAGCAGGGGGAAGCCCTCCGAGACGGGGTGGACCGTGCCGATGCGCAGCAGGAACTGCCGGGTCTGGGGTTCTTCCCGGCCCAGGGGAGGGCTGCCTCCGAGCAGCCAGTCCCAGCCCGCTGTGCTCCAGCCGTCGGCCAGGGTCTCGCAGATCTCCTGGAGATTGCGGACGATGAGGCTCTGCTCCGCCAGGCACTCTGCGCTGTGGACGGGGGCGTCCGGGGCGTGGGCCACGGTGTCCATGGCAGCCCTGAGCAGGCCGTGCGCCCGACGATGCACGGCCACAGCGCTGCGGAAGGTGCTCCTGGCGGTTCGCATCTCACCCCCGGATGATGAACGGTGCGTGCCTCGCAAAGGTACCTGAAGTCCCCGTTCCGCCGGAGGGCTCGTCCCCAGGTGCGATGCCCGGTCCGGCCCTGTGGACGGTCCTTCGGCTCGACCGTTTCGCAAGGCTGGTCTCCCAGGGGCGTCCGAGGGGAAGCGCCCGCTCTGATCCGGGGGTGCCCGCGACGCTCCCGCAGGGCAGCCCCCGACGCTTCCGCGCGTCGCGTCGGGTGGGACCATCGGACGAACTAACCGGCGCCGGGAAGCGACGGCCGGACACGGGAGGTCCTGAATGCCCCAGTTGCGCCCCAGCTGGGAACTCTCCCTGGCCGGCGCCGCCCTCCTGGTCCTCGTGGCCCTGGGCTGTGCCCTGGTCCGTCGCCCGTGGGCCCGCCCGGTGGGGGCCTTCGCCCGGGAGTTCGTGGTCGTGATGCTGCTGCTGGCCCTGTGGCAGCGGATCGGTGGTTACGTCCACACTCGGGTCGCGGGGGCCCAGCAGCACGGCACCAGGATCTACGAGTTGGAGCGGACCTGGGGGATCCCGGACGAGCTGTCCCTCCAACAGGCCCTGCTGCCGTACCCGGATCTGGTCCGGGGGGCCAACACCTACTACGCCTACGCCCACCTCAACGGCATGACGATCTTCCTGGTCTGGTTGTGGTGGCGGCACCGCTCCTCCTTCCCGCAGGTCAGGAACGTCGTGGTGCTCTCGACCCTCGCGTGCCTGCTGACCCAGTCGGTCCCGGTCGCGCCGCCGCGGCTCCTGCCGGAGCTGGGGTTCGTCGACACGGCGCTGCAGTTCGGGCAGTCGGTCTACGGCCCCTACGGCTCGGGGATCGCCAACCAGTTGGCCGCCATGCCGTCGGTGCACGTGGGCTGGGCCGCGATCGTCGGGTGGTACGTGTGGCGCAACGGCGCGGCCCGCTGGCGGGTGATCGGCCCGGTGCACACTGCCCTGACCTCGTACTGCGTCGTCGTCACCGCCAACCACTGGTGGTTGGACGGTCTCGTGGCGATCGCCTACGCCGTGCTGGCGGTCCTGCCCGCCCGCTGGTTCCACCGCGGCTCCGTCCGGCTGTCCGCGGCCGCCCGACGGCGGTGGGGCACGGCGGCCACGGGTCGCGGGGACGGTCCGGGCTCCTGCACGATCCCTCCCACCGGGCCTGTGCCTCCCACCGGGCCTGTGCTCGCGCCGTCCGGGGAGACCGTGCTCTGCGGGGAGACCGTGCCGTCCGGGGAGACCCCGGCGACGCCGTCCGTCGGAGCGGGGTGAACCACCGGTCGGAGGTATGGATCCTGTCCTTTAATTGACACATTCCATTTAGGGTCGGACCATGGGAGCGTGAGCGCCGCGTCCCGGAGACACCTCCTTCCCGGGCCCGCGCCTGCCCTCGAAAGCCCTCCCCCCGCCGTTCCTGCCGCTCCAGCCCCCGCCGTTCCAGCTCTCGATGTTCCAGCCCCCGCCGTTCCCGCTCTCGACGCTCCCGCCACCGGCGGCTCCGCCCTCCCCGGCCCGGTCCCCGGGGGACCTGCCCGCGCAGCGGCGCCCGGACCGGCCCCGGACCCGGCGGAGCTGCTGCGGCTCGCCGGGCTGCGGGTCACCGCGCCGAGGGTGGCAGTCCTTCGGGTCGTCACCGACCGACCTCACCTCGACGCCGACACCGTTCGCCGAACAGTGCGGGAACGTCTGGGCACCGTGTCCACCCAAGCCGTGTACGACGTCCTGGGAGCTCTGACGTCGGCGGGGCTGCTGCGCAGGATCGAGCCGGCCGGCTCCCCGGCCCGGTACGAGCGCAGGACCTCCCACCAGCACCACCACCTGGTGTGCCGGACCTGCGGTGCCATGCGGGACAGTCAGTGCGCCGTGGACGACGAGGATTCCTCACGCCCCTGCGACACCCACGGTTTCACGGTCGAGGAGACCGAGGTGATCTGGTGGGGGACCTGCCCGGCATGCCTCGCGGCCGCTCGCTCCCGGCGTTCCTCCGGATCGTCGCCCGACGCGCCCCTCGGCGGGAGCGACCGCTCCCGCCGCACCGATCGGCGGGAAAACCACGGCCACGAGAAAGAATAGGGCTGTTTTCCACCGAATTCGTGCGCCGAGAATCCGCGTTCCGGTGGCGCGGGGCCCGCACGGTGGACGAACCTGAATCGTCCAGGTCACCCCTTGTCCGCCGGTGAAGTCGTGCCGAGGGGTGTACACACTTCTGTCCGGCGCCCCGTGCGCCGGAACGGCGACATGGAGTGATGATGCGCACGGCCGACACCGTGCCCGAGTTCCCGGTGCGGCCCCACGGCCCGGCGGAACTGTGCGGGGATCCCGATCGCCCTTCCCCGGGGGAGGGCGACCGAATACGACAGCTCGTCCGTCTGGGGGATGCCCTGGCGTCTGCCCTGGACGCGAACGAGCCGATCCACCCGGCCCTCCTGCGGGCCGCGGCCGACCTGCCCGCGGAAGCTGCCGCCCTCTGGACGCCCGACATCCCCTCCGGGCCACTGCGGCTGAGACTGCACGGCCACCGGGGGGGCACGGCCCTCGCCGATCGTCTGGCCCTGTGGTCGGGTCCCCCCACCCCCGAGCTGTCCCTGCGGATGCTCGACCGGGTCCCGGGCACACTGCACCACGGACAGGTCCTGTGGGCCCCCGATCTGTCCGCCCTCGACCTCACGGTCCTCGCGGCCGAGGAACGCGACCTGCTGGAGGACCTGCGGGGCGAGCACGGTCTGCGGACGATCGCCCTGGCGCCCCTGCTCGCCGGACGCCGACCCGGGGGGCTGCTGGCCGTCGCACGCGAGCGCACGCCGTTCCGGCCGCAGGACCTGGACCTCCTGGAGGTGCTCGCGCGGCGCGGGGGCTCGGCCCTGCGGACCGCGCACCTGCTGGACCGCACCCGTTCTCACGCGGCCCTCGTGGAGGCCGTCAGCGACGCCGTCATAGCGATCGACCCGGGTCGGCGGATCACGACCTGGAACGACGCCGCCGAACGGGTGTACGGGATCCGCCGGGAGGAGGCCCTGGACCGCCGGATCGACGAGGTCCTCGTCGAGGTCACCTTCGAGGAGGGCGACAGGGAACGGGTCACTGAGCGTCTGCGCTCGGTCGGGGCCTGGCGGGGCAGGGTCCGCCAGCTCACGTGCCTGGGGCGGGTCGTGGAGTCCGAGTGCTCGGTGGATGTCCACCGCGACGTCGCCGGACGGGTGTGCGGGTACGTCACGGTCAGCAGGGACCTGACCGAGGTGCTCGCGGCCAGGGCCGCCGTCCGCGAGCAGCAGCGTTTCACCCAGGACCTCATGGACGCCCTCGACTGCCGGACCGCCGTGATCGACACCTCGGGGCTCGTGATCTCGGCCAATGCCCGGTGGGAGGCCGGCGTGGCGGAGAGGGACCGCTGTGTGTGCGGCCCCGCCCCCGAGGGGGCGAACTGGTTGGAGGGGATGGCGGGAACCGGCGACCGGGCGGTCGACCGGTTCTGTGCCCGGGTGCGCGAGGTCCTGAGCGGCGAGCGCCCCCTGGCGTCCCTGGAGTGCCGTTGCCGGCAGGCCGGGCCGGAACGGGCGACGGCGATCGAGGTGGTGGCGCTGGACGACGTCTTCCACCGGGCGGTCGTCGTGCAGTCCGACGTCACCTGGCGACGTCAGTTGCAGGAGGAACTGACGCACCGTGTCACTCACGACGAACTGACCGGGCTGCTCAACCGGTCGGCCCTCGTGGACCGGATGCGGGTGAGCGTGCAGGCCCTGGAGAGCGGTGACCACCAGCTCGCCGTGCTCTTCTGCGACCTGGACGGTTTCAAGGACATCAACGACGGCCTCGGCCATACCGTGGGGGACGAGGTTCTCGTGGCGGTCGCCCGGCGCCTGCGGCACCGGTGCCGCAGCGCCGACACGATCGCGCGGTTCGGCGGCGACGAGTTCGTCGTCGTCCTGCCGGTGTCGACCACCTCCCAGGCGCGGGCGGCGGCGCGCTGCCTGGTGGAGGCCCTGGCCGAACCGATCCCGGTGGGGGCGGACGACGTGGCTCCCGGGGTGAGCATCGGCGTCACCGTGGTGGAGAGGGCCCCCGAGGGGGACGACCCCGTGGGGACCCTGCTGCGGGACGCCGACACCGCGATGTCCTACGCCAAGGAGCACGGCCGGGGCCGCTACGAGGTCTTCGACAGCCGGATGCGCGTGGACATCTCCTCGCGGTTGGAGTATTCGGCGGCCCTGCGCCGGGCCGTGGGCACCGACCAGCTGCGGTTGTGCTTCCAGACCCGCCGTCGCTGCGGTGACCGTCGGATCACGGGGGTGGAGGCCCTGATGCGCTGGACCCACCCGATTTTCGGGGAGGTGCCGCCGTCGACCTTCATCCCTTTGGCGGAACGCACCGGGTTGATCATTCAGGTGGGGGGATGGGCCCTGCGGACGGCTCTGGCCCGGATGACGGACCTGGAGGATCGGCGGTTGGCCCTCGCTGTCAACGTCTCCCCGCGGCAGCTGGCAGCCCCGGGACTGGTCGATCTGGTCGATTCCGCGCTGGCGGCCTCGGGCCTGGAACCGTGGCGGTTGACTCTGGAGATCACCGAAGGCGCTCTGGTGGAGGACCCGGACCAGGCCCGCAGCGTCCTGACCTCCCTGCGTAGGCTCGGGGTCGCGATTGCGCTGGACGATTTCGGTACGGGATGGTCGTCCATGTCGTACCTGCGGACCCTGCCGGTGGACGTACTTAAGATCGATAAGACCTTCGTGGCGGATCTGCCCCGGGACCCCGATTCCTGTGCCGTGGTCTCGGCCGTTCTGGGACTGGGACACGGTCTGGGACTGACCGTGGTCGCCGAGGGGGTCGAACAGGAGGACCAACTGGACGTTTTGAGGGACATGGGCTGCGACGAGTACCAGGGCTTCATCGACGGTGAACCCGGGCCGCTGTTCCCGGCGATCGATGCGGGGACCCGGTGAGGGGGCCGGTGAGGGACGTCCGTCGGCGGTGGATCTTCATTGCTGCCCTGGTCGGCCATCTTTCGGCTCTGTACTGGCCCCGGACGGTGACTGCCGGGGAAGGTCTCCCCCTGGACAAACCAGTGCACGCGGTCCTCTTCGGCGCCGTCCTCTGGACGGGCACGAGGGCGGGGCTGTCGCTGCCGTTGACGGCCGCGGCCCTGGCGGGACACGCCGTTGTGAGCGAGGTCGTCCAGCAGGAACTCATGGCCCACCGGGCGGGGGATCCCCAGGATCTCCTGGCCGACCTGGTGGGGTTGGCCCTGGCAGCCCGCTGCCCCGGGCGGCATCCCCTGCCGGACCCGGACCCGGACCCGGTGTCGGACCCGGTGTCGGTGTCGGACCCGGTGTCGGTGTCGGTACGGGGGAGGGACCCGGTGCGGGGGACGGACTCCGCCGGAGAAACGGACTTTGCCGGAGAACAGGGGCAGAGTTCCCTCGATGCCGACGACCGGCCGTCCGAAAGGCGATGATATCTGTATGAAACCCATGGTGGGGCGATTGCTGGTCGCCACGCCTCTGTTGGAGGACCCTTCCTTCCGCCGGGCGGTGGTGCTCGTCCTGGACCACGGCGACGACGGGGCCCTCGGGGTGGTGATGAACCGTCCGATGAACGTCCCCGTGGCCAGCGTTCTGCCCGATTGGCAGCCTTTCGTCACCGCTCCGGGGCGGTTGTTCCAGGGAGGCCCGGTCTCCCAGGACTCGGCCCTGGGGATCGTGACGGTTCCGGGGGACGACGACGATCCCGTGGGGGTCCGTCGGATCATCGGCTCGGTCGGACTGATCGACCTGGACGCCCCGGCCGAGGTCGTCGCCGGGGGCGTGGCGGGGCTGCGTATCTTCGCGGGGTACGCCGGGTGGTCGGCCGGCCAGGTCGAACAGGAGATCGAGCAGGGCGCGTGGTACGTCCTGGACGCGGAGTCCAGGGACCCCTTCAGCGACAGTCCGCAGGAACTGTGGCACCAGGTCCTGCGCCGTCAGAGGGGGGACCTGGCGCTGTTGTCCACCTACCCGGAGGACCCCACCCTCAACTGAGCCCGGTCCCTCGACCGTTCGGCACTGACCGTTCGGCACAGATCGTCCGGCACGGATCGTCCGGCACGGATCGGGCAGTTCTGCCGCGCGTCCGGTGGGGAGACCGGCTGGGCGTCGGCGCGTTCTCCTCCTGTCGGGGGCCGGGCACCGCGCACCGGGGCCGGCCCGCGGACCGCACCGCCCCCGCGCATTACACTCACCACCATGAGCACGATGCCCCCCGAGCCGCTGCCCTCGTTCTCGCCGGACCACTCCTCCACGGCGGTGCTGGAACGCGAACTCCTCGAGCAGCCCGTGGAACCGGGGGACCACGAGCGTTTCTCGCACTACGTGCGCAAGGAGAAGATCCTCGAGTCCGCCATGAGCGGGCACCCGGTGATCGCGCTGTGCGGCAAAGTGTGGGTTCCCGGTCGCGATCCCAAGAAGTTCCCGGTCTGCCCCCTGTGCAAGGAAATCTACGAGGGGCTCCGTTCGGGCCCTCAGGACGGTGAGGGTGACCAGGGCTGAACGGACCGCGACACCGACGGTGGCCGGAGAGGTCGCCGTGAACCACCCGATCACCGCAGCTCCCCACCTGCCCCCTGCCTATCCGCAGCGGGCGGCCTGGGGAACTGCGTCCAAGCTGAGGGCTTGGCAGCAGGAGGCCCTCGACCGCTATCTCGAGACACAGCCACAGGACTTCCTGGCCGTGGCCACCCCGGGCGCCGGCAAGACCACGTTCGCCCTGCGGGTGGCCGCCGAGCTGCGCCGTCGTCGGATCGTGCGACGGGTGACCGTGTTGTGTCCCACCGAACACCTCAAACGGCAGTGGGCCGACGCCGCCCACCGGGCGGGGATCTCGCTCGATCCGTGTTTCCGCAACAGCCAGGGGTCCCACAACGGGTCCTTCGACGGGGTCGCCGTCACCTATGCGCAGGTCGCGAGCAGGCCCGGGCTGCACAGGGCCCGCACCCAGGCCGTGCCGACCTTGGTGATCATGGATGAGATCCACCACGCCGGGGACGCCCTGTCGTGGGGAGACGCTGTCCGGGAGGCGTTCGAGCCGGCGGCCCGGCGTCTGGCCCTGACGGGTACGCCGTTCCGGTCCGACACCAGTGCGATCCCTTTCGTGGAGTACCAGGCCGATGCGGCAGGGATCCGGCGGAGCCGCCCCGATTTCAACTACGGCTACGGCGACGCGCTGCGGGACGGCGTCGTCCGACCGGTGATCTTCCTGTCGTACTCCGGGCAGATGCGGTGGCGGACCAGAGCGGGGGACGAGATCTCCGCCCGCCTCGGCGAACCCCTGGCCAAGGACACGATCGGACAGGCCTGGCGCACGGCCCTGGACCCGGAGGGCGAGTGGATCCCGGCGGTCCTGGCTGCGGCCAACACCCGGTTGACCCAGATCCGTCGGGGGATGCCCGACGCCGGCGGCCTCGTGATCGCCACCGATCAGTCGGTGGCCCGCTGCTACGCGCGGATCCTGCGGAAGATCACCGGTGAGAGCCCGGTCGTCGTCATCTCCGACGACGACGCGGCCTCCGAACGCATCGAGACCTTCACCCAGAGCAACGACCGTTGGATGATCGCGGTGCGGATGGTCTCCGAGGGGGTCGACGTGCCCCGGCTGGCCGTCGGTGTCTACGCGACCTCGGCCTCGACGCCGCTGTTCTTCGCGCAGGCCGTGGGCAGGTTCGTCCGGGCGCGCCGCCGAGGCGAGACCGCCTCCGTGTTCCTGCCCAGCGTGCCGGTGCTGCTGGGACTGGCGGGCGAACTGGAGGTCGAACGCGACCACCAGCTGGACCGGCCGCGCCGGGGCGATTCCGAGGAGTGGTCGAGCGAGGACGCCCTGCTCCAGCAGGCTCAACGCGACGAGAAAGCCTCCGACGACCTGACCCAGGGGTCCTTCGAGGCCCTGGAGGCCCAGGCGACGTTCGACCGGGTGCTGTTCGACAAGCAGGAGTTCGGCACCGAGGCCGCGGTCGGCAGCGAGGAAGAACTGGACTACCTGGGGATCCCCGGTCTGCTGGAGCCCGAGCAGGTGACCCGTCTGCTCAGGCAGCGCCAGGCCGACCAGCTGGCCACTCGCAGCCGGGAAAACACTCCGGCGCGGGACGATCAGCACGTCGACGGCCGCGAACAAATGGCGGCTCACCGCGAGCTGAACGCCCTGCGCAAGGAACTGCACGGCCTGGTCGGGTCCTGGGCCCGCAGAACGGGCCAGCCCCACGCCACCGTCCACGCCGAACTGCGCCGCACCTGCAGCGGGCCGGAGGTTCCCAAGGCCAATGCCGAACAGCTCCGGCAGAGGGTGGAAACCCTGCGGCGCTGGTTCGTCGGACAGCGGTGAGACGGACTTCTCCGTCCCACCGCAGCCCTTCCACCACACAGCCCGTCCACCGCAGCCCGCGAGATGTCCGTGGACCGTCCGTGGACCGTTGTAGTGGGTCCGCCGCCAGGATGCTCGGGGGGAGTCGCCCGGGAGAACTCCCCCCGGTAGGTCTGGTGGTAGGCCAGTCGGTAGGTCAGGTGGTCGCTGTCCGAACGGCGGCCAGGGTCCCTCCGATCAGTTCTCTGGCGGCCCGCGAGCCCTCGGCGAGGCGCTCGTGCACGGGGGCGGGGTCTGCCTCCAGCTGCCGATAACGCAGCTGGAGGGGGCGCAGAGCCTGGACGACGGCCTCGGTCACCTGGGTCTTCAATCGTCCGGTGCCCCGGATCCCCGCGAGGGCCGCGGCGGGGTGCCGGTCGGTGAGCGATCCGAGCACCTCCGCGAGGCGGGAAATGCCACCTCGCAGGTCCGGGTCGTAGGACAGCCGCGGGTCCAGGTCTGTGCGCGTGGCCCTCACGGCCGCCGCGATCCGGGTGGGGGAGTCCAGCAGCCCGATCGACCCGACGTCTCCTCCCGGGGACTCGACCCGACGGGCACCGAGGACGGCCCGACCGCGGCCCTGGGGCCCGACCCGCTCCCCGGGCCCGACCCGCGCCTGGAGCCCGACCCGCTCCAGGGGCACGACGTCGGGCAGCGGGAACACCGGCACGTAACGGGTGTTGAAACTGTGGGCGAGATTCCTGAGCAGACCGGGCGACGGACAGCTCTCCGGGGATTCACCCGGTGGGTCGGCTCGGTCGTTCCGGTCGTCCGGACCGTCCCGATCGGCGCTGCCGTTCGAGGCACGGTGTGCAGCGAAGGACGACACCAGTAGCAGGTCGCCCCTCAGCAACAGCAGATCGATCGCTGTCCGGGGAGTCCCCTCGGGGAGGGCCTGCCCCATCAGCCGCCGCAACCCGGACCCGTCGAGATCCGAGCGGCGGACGAGCTGGGCCCTCGGGCCCAGCCCACAGGCCAGCAGCAGACCGGCCTTCCCGAGGGCGTCGTCGGTCGAGGGGGGAACGGAGACGGAGAACGGCCGGTCCTGCAGGACCACGATCAGTTCGCCGTCCCACCGGGTCAGGGGAAGTACGTCGAACAAGTAGTCCCTCAGGGTCAGCGAGCGGTCGGACCGGACATGGTGCACACCGCGCAGACCCGATCCGTCGCGGATCTGCACCTCCCGGGCGGAGCCCTCCTGGGCGGGGGAGCGCCGCAGATGGCCGGGGGCAGAAGCGTTTGCGCTGGACATGAACGTGTTGCTCCTCGATCGACGGGACCGACCCTGCGGAGCTCGTCGTCCGTGCGCCGGAGACGATGAGCGACCGCCTCGGGGCGGTCGCGGGGTGACTTGT
>JAUPKJ010000104.1 GCA_030837505.1 Actinomycetota bacterium | reverse complement strand
GGGGTACCTGTTAGGGTGGGCGACGCCGTCACAGGTCGTGGTGTGCATCGTCTGTTCCGAACGAAAGGTGACTGCGTTGTCCGCCAGATTCACGCAGGACTACCGGCCCCTGTATTTCCTGTCGGCGTTGGGTGCCGGGGGGCTCTCGGTCTCCTTCTTCCTGTACCTGATGTTCCTGGTCGATCACCCGGGTCGGCCCGTCCCGACCTTCGACGACCTCGCCGCCGTCTACCGCACCGGTACCCCGGTCGCCGTGGCCGGCGTCACCCTCACGCTCACGGCGATCACGCTCTTCGCCGCCCGTCATGTCCAGCTCATGGTCGCGAACATCCGCGCCTACCGCAGGTTCCTGCACACACCCCAGTACCGGGATCTGCGCAGCTCGAACGCGGAAGTGACGCTCCTGGCAGTTCCCCTCGCCCTCGCCATGAGCGTGAACGTGGCGTTCGTCCTGGGCGCGCTGGGCGTTCCGGGTCTGTGGAACGCGGTGGAATACCTGTTCCCCGTGGCGCTGCTGGCAATGACGGCCATCGGTGCGTACGCCCTCGCAGTGTTCGGCCGTTACCTCGGCCGTATCCTCAGCCACCGGGGCTTCGACATCGACGACACCAACCACTTCAGCCAGGCCCTGCCCAGCTTTGCCTTCGCGATGGTCGCAGTCGGGTTCTCCTCCTCCGCCGCGATGAGCACGATCCGCATCACCTCGGTCATCGGAGTGTTCGGAACCTTCCTCTTCCTCACCGCCGCCCTCGCCTGGATGGCGGTCAAGCTCCCCGTGAGCTTCTCGGCCATGCTCCGTCATGGGATGGCCCCCGAAGCCGGCCCGACCCTGTGGATCGGTATCCCGATCCTCACGCTGTTCGGGATCGCCTTCGTGCGCGTGGCCTCCGGAATCTCCCACAACCTCCTGGGAACACAGCTGACCCCGGTCCTCCCGTTCGTCGTCCTGGGCCTGCTGTTCGCAACGCAGCTGGTCATGGGGCTCTTCGGGTGGACGATCATGAGTAGGCAGGGGTACTTCACGCGCTTCGTGCTGGGCAGCGAGCGCAGCATCGCCTCCTACGGTCTGATCTGCCCGGGGGTTGCCCTCTCGGTACTGGCGATGTTCTTCATCCACTGGGGTCTGATCAGAACGGAGGTGTTCGATCGCTTCTCTCCCGGGCATCTGGTCCTGTTGACGGCGGTCGGACTCGTCCAGGCGGTCACCGTGGCGGTCCTGCTGCGGTTGGACCGCAAACTCCTGAACGGTGATCGTTCCGGTGGTGGACGGGAGGACGGCGGGGCAGAGGGTCCGCCAGTAGCATGCTCCCAGCTGCCCGGTGTTTGATCGAGGCATGACCGGTCTGATCGATATCGGTGAGGTCGTGCGGCGCACCGGGGTGCCGGTATCCACGCTGCACGTGTGGGAACGTCGTGGGTTGATTGCCCCGGTGGGCAGGATCGGGTTGCGGCGCCAGTACGGGCAGGACGTCATCCGCAGGATCGCCGTCGTCGTCCTGTGCCGTCGGAACGGTTTCACTCTCGCGGAGATCGCCAGGGTGTTGGAACCGGGGGCTTTCGACGACGGCAAGCAGGTGCTGTCGCGCAAGCTCGAGGAGTTGCTCGAACGCCGTCGGCGTTTGGACCAGGCGATCGACGGGATCCGGCATGCCTTGGATTGTCCGGAGCCTTCCCCGTTGGAGTGTCCCGTCTTCGAACGGGAGCTCGACGGGGTGTTGCCCGTGGGGAAGGACGACCGCAGGGACCTTGACCTCAACCCACGTCGAGGTGGCTCCCTGGGCGGATGAGGAGCTTTCGCGTGCCCCCCCTGTATTTGTTCATCGTTCTCGTCGTGACGAGTTACCTGGTCGGGGTGATGGCACCCGTGCGGCGCTGGGCCGGGTGGCCGGTCGTCGTGGCCGGGTGTCTGATCGTCTTGGGGGGGCTGGCCCTGTCCGCTGTGGGTTCCCGGAAGTTCGCGGTGGTCGGAACGAACACCTTGCCGTTCGAGGATCCTACGGTCCTGGTCACGACGGGCTTGTACTCCCGCACGCGTAATCCCATGTATCTCGGTTTCCTGGTCACGTTGATCGGAACAGCGGTCGCGGTGGGTTCTCCGGCAGCGTTCGTCGGCCCGTTGGTGTTCTTCCTGATCATTGACCGATGGAACATCCCGTTCGAGGAGGGACGTCTCCACGCGGTGTTCGGCAAGGCCTACGACGGCTATGTCCGACGAGTGCGCCGCTGGCTCTGACCGACCACAGGCCGGGGCTGGTCGAGGTTCGGCCGCCGGGCCGACGTGGGGGGCCGGTTCTCGGGAAGGGGAGCTCTCGATCAGGTTGGGGTCCGCCAGCGTGATCGAGAACACAGGGACCACTACATGTGGGTGCCTCAGGGGCACCCCTTCACAGATGTAGGGTTGGCCGTGCAGCTGGTTTCTGCGATCCCCCCGGGTCGCGGGACGCAAGAGGGAACCCGGTGCAAGTCCGGGACTGCCCCGCAGCGGTGAGTGGGAACGACCGCCGTCACGAAGCACTGGGCCGACACGGCCCGGGAAGCGACGGCTAGTAGGAGAGCGCCCCCGGCGCCCGCGCCCACGAGTCCGAAGACCTGCCGGCTGTACCGCACACACGGGTGTGCGGTGGGTCGCGGCCTCGCGGGTGGGCTGGACGACTTGTCGACCACGGTCTGTCGGACCGCGTCGAAGGGGTCGTTCTCCCTGTTCGGGCTGCGCCCGTCGGTTCCGTTCACGGAGGAGTCCCATGTCCCCGCTCGATGTCGGTCAGTTCCAGGCCGGTGCACCTTCCCTCGGTAAGGGGTCTCCCCCGGCGATCGACCGACCTGTTGCGAACAGCGAGGCTGTGGACCGCACGGTCGTGGACGTCGGTGCCTCGATCGAGGAGTACCTGGCCCGACAGGACTGGAGGGTCAACGCCAACGCGAACCAGGGGTACTCGCTGGGCGGTCTGATCCTCAATGTCTCAGGGAAGGTGACCGCCAACTACTGGCTCTCCCACGTGTATCCGGCTGAGATCGGTCGCGCCCACCGCGAGGGGGATCTGCACATCCATGACCTGGACATGCTGTCGGGGTACTGCGCGGGGTGGTCGCTGAGGACGTTGCTGGTCGAGGGCCTCAACGGCGTTCCAGGAAGGAACGACGCAGCCCCGCCCCGACACCTGTCCAGTGCCGTCGGGCAGATCGTGAATTTCCTGGGCACCTTGCAGAACGAGTGGGCCGGGGCTCAGGCCTTCAGCTCGTTCGACACGTACCTGGCACCCTTCGTACGGGTGGACTGCCTGGGGTACGACCAGGTCCGGCAGGCGATCCAGGAGCTTGTCCACAACCTCAACGTGCCGTCCCGGTGGGGGACGCAGACCCCGTTCACGAACCTGACGTTCGACTGGACCTGCCCGGTGGACCTGCGTGAGCAGGTCCCGGTCATCGCCGGGGAGGAGATGCCCTTCGCCTACGGGGACCTCCAACGGGAGATGGACCTCATCAACCGGGCCTTCATCGAGGTCATGACCACGGGGGACGCTCTGGGACGGGTATTCACCTTCCCCATCCCGACGTACAACATCACCCCGGAGTTCGACTGGGACAGCCCGAACTCGCGGTTGTTGTTCGCGATGACAGCCAAGTACGGGCTGCCGTACTTCCAGAACTTCATCAACTCGAACCTGGAACCCCACCAGGTGCGTTCCATGTGTTGCCGGCTGCGACTGGACCTCACGGAGTTGCTCGAGCGCGGCAACGGTCTGTTCGGCAGCGCCGAGCAGACCGGCTCGATCGGTGTCGTCACCATCAACTGTGCACGGTTGGGGCACCTGCATCCGGGGGACGAGCCCGCGTTGCTCTCCCACCTGGACGACCTGATGGACCTGGGAAGCGCTGCCTTGGAGATCAAACGGGAAGTGATCCAGCGGCACATCGACGCCGGTCTGTTCCCCTATACCAAGCGCTATCTCGGGGATCTGCGCAACCATTTCTCGACCTTGGGGATCAACGGCGTCAACGAACTGATCCGCAACTTCACGGCCGACGAGCAGGACATCACCACGGCCTGGGGGAAGGCCCTCGCCGTGCGGCTGCTGAACCATGTGCGGGACCGGATCGTGCGCTACCAACAGGAGACGGGACACCTGTACAACGTGGAGGCCACTCCGGCCGAGGGCGCGACGTACCGGTTCGCCCGGTGCGACAGGGAACGCCATCCGGGGATCCTGCACGCGGGCACCGCTGAACAGCCGTACTACACGAACTCGACGCAGCTGCCGGTCGCCCACACCGAGGACCCGTTCGAGGCCCTGGACCACCAGGAGGAACTCCAGGTTCGGTACACCGGGGGCACCGTCGTCCACCTGTACCTGGCCGAACAGGTGTCTTCTCCCCAGACATGCGCGGCCCTGGTGCGTCGGAGCCTGGAGAACTTCCGCGTGCCCTACCTGACCATCACTCCCACGTTCTCGGTGTGCCCCACCCACGGGTACCTGTCGGGGGAACAGCACACCTGTCCGGTGTGCTGCGGGCAGGGTGTGGAACAACTGTGCGAGGTGTGGACGCGGGTCATGGGCTACCACCGACCGACGTCCTCGTTCAACACGGGCAAGAAGGGTGAGTTCAGTGAGCGCAGGGCCTTCCACGAGCCTCTCCTGTGACTGTGAACCTCTCCTGTGACCGTGACCCCGGGGACACCGCTTGTTCCGGCAGAGGTGCCGGTGCGAGCACCCGCACGGGTACGCGCCTGCCCCTGGCCGGGCTCGTGGAGTTCTCCACGTGCGACTGGCCCGGACGGCTCGTGGCCACGGCCTTCTGCCAAGGATGCCCCTGGTCCTGTCCGTACTGTCACAACCCGGCTCTGCGCGATCCCCGGGCGCCGGCAACGGTCCCCTGGTCGGACCTGACGGACCTGGTACGACGGCGTCGGGGGCTGCTGGACGGCGTCGTCCTGTCGGGCGGAGAGCCCACGGTGCACCCGCAGTTCCCCACGGCCGCGCGAGAACTGAAGGATCTGGGGACCGGCGTCGGTCTGCACACCGGTGGGGCCCTGCCCGGACGGTTGGAGGCCGCGCTGGGTGCTCTGGACTGGGTCGGCCTGGACATCAAGGCTCCCCGGCGGCTGTACCGACAGCTCACCGGTTCGGACACCGCAGCGGACCGCGCGTTCGAGTCCCTGCGACTGCTGCGAGGTTCCGGGGCCGACCACGAGGTCAGAACCACCCTCGACCTCCGCCTGGACGAGGAGTCCCTGTTCGAGCTGGCGGAGGAGCTTCTGGCCGAAGGCGTCACGGCCTTCACGCTGCAGGCCCTGCGTTCGCAGGACGGGAGAACCGTCCTGCGCCGTCCGAGCGATTTGTCTGCTGCACTGTTGGACCGGTGGCGGGGCAGTTTCCGAGCTCTCGTCCTGCGGGAATGATCCAGCCGCGCGGTCCGGACCGCTCCGCCGCCGTCCCGACCGGATCTCCCGGTCGGGACGGCGGCGGAGCAGGGTCGGGAAACCCTCAGGACAGGGAGGACCTCACCTCGTGAGCTGCCCGGACCATGTTCGCCAGAGACGCCTCGACCTCTTCCCAGGTCCGGGTCTTCAGACCGCAGTCGGGGTTGCCCCACAGACGATCGGCAGGGAGAACTTTGAGGGCGGCCTGCAGTGCCTCGGCCATCTCCCGGGTGCTCGGAACACGCGGGGAATGGATGTCGTACACCCCGGGGCCGATTCCTCGGACGAAGCCGGCTTCCCGCAGATCGTCGAGGATCTCCATCTTGGATCGTGAGGCCTCGATGCTCGTGACGTCGGCATCGAGGGCGTCGATCGCGGACAGGACCTGGCCGAACTCCGAGTAGCACAGGTGGGTGTGGATTTGTGTCGCGGGCGACACGCCGCTGGTGGCCAGGTGGAACGCTGACACCGCCCAGTCGAGGTATCCCGGGTGGTCACGGCGACGCGACGGGAGGAGCTCGCGCAGGGCGGGTTCATCGACCTGGATGACGGTGATCCCGGCGGCCTCCAAATCGTGGATCTCGTCGCGCAGGGCGAGGGCGATCTGCCGAGCCGTCTGTTCGAGCGGCTGGTCCTGCCGGACGAAGGACCAAGCCAAGATCGTGACCGGACCTGTGACCATCC
>JAUPKJ010000103.1 GCA_030837505.1 Actinomycetota bacterium | reverse complement strand
GGGCGCACCGTGAACGGTGCGCCCGCGACCAGGGCTCAGCCGCGCTGCTTCTCCTGCATCTCGAAGGTCTCGATGATGTCGTCCACCCTGATGTCGTTGAAGGACCCGAGCCCGATACCGCACTCGTAGCCCTCGCGGACCTCGGTGGCGTCCTCCTTGAAACGACGCAGCGACTCGATGTTCAGGCTTTCGGACACCACATTTCCGTCGCGGACCAAGCGGGCCTTGGCGTTGCGGCGGATCTCCCCGGAGCGCACCAGACAGCCGGCGATGTTGCCGAACTTGCTGGAGCGGTAGACCTCCCGGATCTGGGCGGAGCCGAGCTGGATCTCCTCGTACTCCGGCTTGAGCATGCCCTTGAGAGCGGCCTCGACCTCATCGATGGCCTGGTAGATGACCGAGTAGTGCCGGATGTCGACACCCTCGCGCTCCGCCAGGTCCCCGACCTTCTCCGCCGGGCGCACATTGAACCCGACGATGATGGCATTGGAGGCCACTGCCAGGTTCACGTTGTTCATCGTGATCGCGCCGACCCCGCGGTCGATGATCTGAAGCTCGACCTCGTCGCCGACGTCGATCTGCAGCAGGGCATCTTCCAGGGCCTCGACCGAACCGGCGACATCGCCCTTGAGGATCAGGTTGAGGGTCTGGACCTTGCCCTGTTCCAGGGCCTTGGTGAAGTCCTCCAGGCTGATCCGCTTGCGACGCTTGGCCAGGACGGCCGCACGCTCGACGGCCGCACGCTTCTCGGCGATCTGACGCGCGGTGCGGTCGTCGGGTGCCACGAGGAAGGAATCTCCCGCCCGCGGGACCGACGTCAGACCCAGGACCTGCACCGGCCGCGAGGGCGGCGCGGTGTGGAGGGTGTCGCCGTTCTCGTCGAGCAGGGCCCTGACCCGTCCGTAGGCCGTGCCGGCGACGATGGCGTCGCCGACCTCGAGGGTCCCGGCCTCCACCAGGACGGTGGCCACCGGTCCCCGGCCCTTGTCCAGGTTGGCCTCGATGGCCACGCCGCGGGCGTTCTTGTTCGGGTTGGCCTGCAACTCCAGGGCTGCGTCCGCCGTCAGCAGGATCGCCTCGAGGACTCCCTCGATGTTGATCCTCTGCTTCGCCGAGACGTCGACGAACATTGTCTCGCCGCCGTACTCCTCGGCCACCAGGTTGTACTCGGTGAGCTGCTGGCGGATCTTGGAGGGGTCGGCCCCCTCCTTGTCGACCTTGTTGACCGCGACGACCACGGGCACACCCGCGGCCTGGGCGTGGTTGAGGGCCTCGATCGTCTGGGGCATGACGCCGTCATCGGCTGCCACGACCAGCACCGCGATGTCGGTGACCTTGGCACCTCTGGCCCGCATGGCCGTGAAGGCCTCGTGCCCGGGGGTGTCGATGAAGGTGATGGCCCGGTCGATGCCCTCGAACTCGTAGTGGACCTGGTAGGCACCGATGTGCTGCGTGATGCCGCCCGCCTCGCCCGCCACGACGTTGGCGTGCCGGATCGCGTCCAGGAGCTTGGTCTTCCCGTGATCGACGTGACCCATGACCGTGACGACCGGAGGCCGGGAGGCCATGTGGTCCTCGTCCTGGGCCAGTTCCCCGGCCAGGTCGATGTCGAAGGACTCCAGCAGCTCGCGGTCCTCGTCCTCGGGGGAGACCACCTGGATGTCGTAGCCGAGCTCGGAGCCCAGCATGCGGAAGGTGTCCTCGTCGAGGGACTGGGTCGCCGTGGCCATCTCACCGAGGTGGAACAGCACCGTGACAAGGCTGGCGGGGTTGGCGTTGATCTTCTCGGAGAAGTCGGTCAACGAGGCACCGCGGCGCAGACGCACGACCGTTCTGCCGTTGCCGCGTGGGATCTGCACCCCACCGGCCATGGGCGCCTGCATGTTGTCGAACTCTTGGCGCCTCTGCTTGCGCGACTTGCGCCCGCGGACCGGACGGCCCCCTGCACGCCCGAAGGCGCCCTGGGTTCCGCCTCTGCCGCCCCGGCCCTTGCCGAAGCCGCCACCGGGGCCACCCCCGGGACCTCCGGGCCGACCGCTGTAACCACCGCGACCGCCACCACCGCTGCGCGCCGGTCCCCCCGGACGTCCGGCGCCGCCTCCGGCACCGGGCCGGCCGGTCGAGGAACGACCGGGCATCATCCCCGGGTTCGCCTTGGCGGGCATCATTCCGGGGTTCGGACGGGAACCGCCCGGACGCGGGCCACCGGGGCGGGGTCCGCCCGGACGATCGCCGGACTGCGGACGAGGGCCACCGGGCCCGCCGGCACCGCCGGCGCCACCGGTACGGGAGCTGCCACCCGGGCGGGGCATGCCCTGGCTGGGAGCAAAGGGGTTGTTACCCGGACGCGGCGAACCACCACCCGGGCGGGGCATGCCCTGGCTGGGGGCAAAGGGGTTGTTACCCGGACGCGGCGAACCGCCGCCCTGGCGGGACCTGCCACCGCGCTCCTGGCCCTGGCCACCGGAGTCCGGCCGACCGCCCGAGGACTGTGTGCGGGGACCCGGACGCGGCCCGCTGCCGGGCCGCTGGCCGCCACGGCCGGAGCCCTGTCGCCCGGATCCGGGCGCCT
>JAUPKJ010000102.1 GCA_030837505.1 Actinomycetota bacterium | reverse complement strand
TCCTGAGGTGAGAAATCGTCAGCGGTCCTGGGTGTCGCCCGTGACGAAGTCGATGAGTTCCTCGACGCGGCCCAGCAGGTCGGGCTCCAGGTCCGTGTAGTCGCGGACCGAGGTGAGGATCCGGCGCCAGCCTCTGGCGACGTCGGCGGGGGTCGTGCCGGGCCATCCCAGGGCCGTGAGGATCCCGCGTTTCCATTCGGTGCCGCGCGGGACTGTGGGCCACTCCTTCAGTCCGAGGCGGTTCGGGCGCACCGCCTGCCAGATGTCCACGTACGGGTGTCCCACGACCAGCACGTGCTCGCGCAGGGTGCCCCCGCAGCGGGCCACGGCCGTGGCCTCGTGCCATTCCTTGCTGCCCTCCACCAGGTGATCCACGAGGACGCCCAGACGCCGTCCGGGGCCGGGGGAGTACTCGCGCACGGCCGCCGCGAGATCGTCCACGCCGTGGAGCATCTCCACGACGACGCCCTCGATCCGCAGGTCGTCCCCCCACACCCGTTCCACCAGCTCGGCGTCGTGGCGGCCCTCCACCAGGATCCTGCCCGCGCGCGCCGTCCTGGCCCGGACGCCATCGACCGCCACGGAACCGCTGGCCGTGCGGTGGGGCCGGGCCGGAGCCGGCGCCGAGGGCGGCACGAGGACCACGGGGTCGCCGTCGATCCAGAAACCCGGCCCCAGCGGGAAGGACCGGGTCCGGCCCCGCCGGTCCTCGAGCACCACCACGTGGATCCCACCGCTCTTCTCGGTGTGCACCACGGCCCCGCACCACCCGGACCCCACGTCCTCCACGACCAGACCCCGGTCGGCGGACACCCGCGGCAGTTCGCGTTTCGGCGCTGCCTGCAACGGATCAATGCTGTAGCGGTCCCCGGCGTTGCGCATCCGAGGACGATATCCGTCCCATCCGGGCGCAGTCCCGGGACGCGCCCGGGCGTTCCGAACAAGCCTCGAAGAAAAGAGATGACCTCACGCCTCTCAAGAGCGGACCTCGAAGGTCCGACAGAGATGGGGGGACGGGATCGGTCCCGGACCGGTCCGGCGCGGAGGAGAATGATCATGTCGAGGGACCTGCCGGCGTCGGGCGCCAGGGTCTGGCTGCGGATGCCCTCCGGGGGCGAGGAACGCCAGACCACCGTCAGCGCCATCACCGCAGGGGGCCTCGTCGTCCGGTGCCCCGGGCCCCTCGAAGGACAGGACCTGCCGGAGGGAACGCCGTCGGAGGACACACTGCCGGAGGACACGCTGCCGGAGGAGACGCCGCCGGAGGAAACACCGCCAGAGGGCCAGGAGATTTTCGTGGTCTGGGTGCACCGCGACCAGCCCCTGCAGGTGCCCACACGGTTCGTGACGGTCCTGGACGACCCGCCCGGGGCATGGCACCTGGAGACGACGGGGGCGGCCGAAACGACCCAGAGGCGCAGATTCGTTCGAGCCGGTATGACGATGCAGGTGGAACTGCTCAGCGACGACGGCCGCCCCCCGGCCAAGGGCTTCCTGTCCGATCTCAGCGAGGGCGGGGCCAGGGCAGTCGTCCCCTCCGATTGGATCAGGACCCCGACCCAGGACTTCACGATGGTGCTGCCCGACGTGGACGGCCGTGTCACCGTCCGGGCCTACATCCGGTGGTTGGCACGGGACGATCAGGGGAGATGCAAGATCGGAATGCACTTCCTCGACGTGCCCGGAGCCGTCGCCGACCAGATCCGTTCCTACGTCTTCGCCCGGCAGCTGTCCGAACGCCGCCGACTGAGCGGATTGTGATCTCGGACACACCGTCAGACCCTCCGGCGTCGCTCCCGGACACCTTTCCGGAGCACTCCCGGTGCCCGAGCCGGAGCGATGATCCGGGGTCGGCCTCCGACGGCACGGGGCCGATCAGCGCGGGAACACGTAAACTGGCACTCGCGTCACTGGAGTGCCAGGGGTCCGGCACCGTCCGAATCCTTGCCACGACAGCTCCCCGACGTGTCGGGACCACCTCTGACGTGGCAGGACAGTTCCTGACACGACGGGAATCCTGATACGACAGGACCGAGGACGTGCCGTCGACCGAACGCGTGGCAGTAACCGTGGCCTGACAGGAGGTGACCACTTTGAGTACTGAGGACCGTCGCCTGGCAGTGCTGCGCGCCATCGTCGAGGACTACGTCCACAGCCGTGAGCCCGTCGGCTCCAAGGCCCTCGCCGAGAGGCACGCCTTGGGCGTCTCCCCGGCCACCATTCGCAACGACATGGCGGCCCTGGAGGACGAGGGCTACATCGCCCAACCCCACACGAGCGCCGGCCGGGTGCCCACGGACAAGGGCTACCGGATGTTCGTCGACCGCTTGAGCACGGTCAAACCCCTGTCCATGGCCGAACGGCGCGCGATCCACCTGCTGCTCGACGACGCCGTCGACCTCGACGACGTCGTCAACCGCACCGTGCGACTGCTGGCCCAGCTCACCCGACAGGTCGCTGTCGTGCAGTACCCCTCCCTGACCCGGTCGACCGTCCGACACGTCGAACTGGTCCCCCTGTCGGCCGGCCGGCTCCTTGTCGTTCTGATCACCAACACGGGCAGGGTCGAACAGCGCGTCGTCGATGTCGGGGAGGACCCCTCCGAGGCCCTGCTGGGAGAGATCCGGGCCCGACTCAACGCCGCGGCCTGCGGCCGCAGGCTCTCGCAGGTCTCAGCGGCCCTCGCGGGGGTCCCGGAGACCCTCGCCCCCGAGGACCGGCCCGTGGCCCGCAGCGTCCTGGAAGCCCTGGAGGACTCCCTCAAGATCGACAGGGAGGAGCGGATCGTCCTGGCGGGCACGGCGAACCTCGCCAGAGCCGGCATCGATTTCCAGGGTTCGATCAGCACGGTCCTCGAAGCGCTCGAGGAGCAAGTCGTGCTGTTGAAGCTGCTCTCCGAGATGTCCATCGATGCCGGTATCGTCGGTGTCAGGATCGGGCACGAGACGGCACACGCGGGGCTGAGTGAGACCGCAGTGGTCGCCAGCGGCTACGGTTCCCCAGGAGAGGTCGTCGCGCGGCTCGGCGTGCTCGGCCCCACCCGGATGGACTACCCCACATCCATTGCCGCCGTACGCGCGGTGGCCCGATATGTATCACGGATCTTGGCCTCATGAGAGAGCAACGGAGTGTGGTGAGCGACTACTACGAGGTCCTCGGGGTGCAACGTGATGCCTCGCCCGAGGACATCAAGAAGGCCTATCGGAAACTCGCCCGCCAACTTCACCCTGACGTCAACCCCGGTTCGGACGCCGAGGAACGCTTCAAGGAAGTCGGCCGCGCCTACGATGTGCTCTCCAACCCGGAGAAGCGTCAGATGTTCGACAGGGGTGCCGATCCCAGTGCCAGCGGCGGAGGATTCGGCCCCGGCTTCGGTTTCAGCGACATCTTCGAGACCTTCTTCGGAGCGGCAGCGGGGTCCAGAGGACCGGCCCCCCGCCAGCGCCGGGGACAGGACGCCCTCGTGCGGATGGAAGTGGAACTGCACGAGAGCACCTTCGGCACCGAGCGGGAAATGCCTCTCGAGACGTTCGTCGTCTGCCCGACCTGCAAAGGAAGCTGCTGCCGCCCGGGGACACACCCCCGGACCTGCGACGCCTGTCACGGTCGCGGGCAGGTCCAGCGCGTGGCCCGTTCCTTCCTCGGACAGGTCATGACGACGCAGCCCTGCGCAGCCTGCCAGGGGTTCGGCTCCGTCATTCCCGAACCCTGCCTGGAATGTTCGGGGGAGGGCCGGGTCCGCACGCGCCGCACGATGACCATCAAGGTCCCCCCGGGCGTCGACACCGGAACCCGGATCCACCTGTCGGGCCTGGCCGAGGTCGGCCCCGCGGGAGGACCCCCCGGCGACCTGTACATCGAGATCGTCCAGCGCCCCCACCCGACCTTCACGCGGCAGGGCGACAACATCCACTGCACCATCGAGATCCCCATGACGGCTGCGGCCCTGGGCACGACCCTCACCTTGAACTCCCTCGACGGTGAGGAGGGGATCGACATCAGACCCGGCACCCAGAGCGGCGAGACCGTGATCCTGCGCAGCAGAGGAGTCACCCATCTGCGGGGCAACGGTCGAGGCGAACTCATCATCCACCTCTCGATCCAGACCCCGACCAAACTCGACGAAGAACAGGAAGACCTGCTGCGTCGGCTGGCCCAGCTGCGCGACGAGGAGCGACCCTCGGGTCGGATGACCCCCGCCCACCAGGGAGTCTTCTCCAAATTGCGCGACCGGTTCGCCGGGCGGTGACCCTCCCGGTCTTCCTCCTGCCCGACGGCGCCCTCCACGGCGTCGAACCGGGCCACGACCTCGCCCTGACGGGCGACGAGGGGCGCCACGCCGCAGACGTGCGCAGGCTGCGCCCCGGTGAACAGACGGACGTCGCGGACGGCAGCGGGCGCGTGGCCCGCTGCCGGGTCGCGGCCGTCACGGAGAGCCGTTTGGAACTCACCGTGCTCGAAGTCCGCCGGACCCCGCCCCGCACGCCGCGGCTGGTCCTGGTCCAGGCCCTCGCCAAGGGCGGCAGGGACGAACTCGCGGTCCAGGCCGCCACGGAACTCGGCGTCGACGAAATCATCCCCTGGCAGGCCGAGCGCTGCGTGGCACGCTGGTCGGCCGACCGGGGCGAACGCGGCCTGCGCCGTTGGCGCGGCACCGCGAGGGAGGCGACCAAACAATCCCGCCGCGCCACCCTGCCTGTGATCACCGAACCCCTCGACACCCCCCGCCTGGCCCGTGAGCGCCTCCCGGCAGCAGCCCTGGCCCTCGTCCTGCACGAGGACGCCGACCGCCGCCTGTCCGAGGTCCTCGCCGACGCCGTCGTGCCCCTGCGCGACCCGTCGGGCTCTGGAAGTACTGGAGGCTCTGGAAGCTCTGGGGGCTCTGGAAGCTCTGGGGGCCCTGGGGGCGACCTGCTCGTCCTCGTCGGGCCCGAGGGCGGCATCGGGCAGGCGGAACTCTCGCGGCTCACCGAGGCCGGTGGGATCGCCGTCCGCCTGGGCCCGGAGATCCTGCGCACCTCCACAGCCGGCCCGGCGGCCCTCGCCGTCCTGTCGGTCCTGCTCGGACGCTGGTAGCAGGCCGGGCCCTGCCGCCGACCCCGTGCCGCGACCCGGCGGACCTCGGATCTGGCAGGATCGTCCCGGTGCCGGACCGGCACCGGAGAGTGCGCCGGACGGCCCACTCCCAGAACTCATCAGGAGCCGACCGTGGACTGCGTCTTCTGCCGGATAGTGGACGGACGGATCCCCGCGACCCTCGTGCACGAGGGCGAACGGGTGATCGCTTTCCAGGACCTCTCCCCACAGGCCCCCACCCATGTCCTGGTGATCCCCAAGGACCACCACCAGGACGTCGGGGCGCTCGCGGCAGCCGACCCCCGGGCCCTTGCCGAACTCGTCGCGGTCGCGGCGGAGGTGGCCCGTGACCAGGCGGACGGCCAGTACCGTCTGGTCTTCAACACCGGCCCGAGCGCAGGTCAGACCGTGATGCATGCCCATGGGCACGTCCTGGCCGGCCGCGACCTCACCTGGCCTCCTGGCTGACTCGCCCGTTCCTCCCCCTTCCGGCGGATCGGCAGAGATCTTCCGGTAGGCCGGGAGGGGCTGTGTCCGCGCCGGGAAATCCCGGAAGCGGGCGGGGCGGGGGATCGATACGATGGGCCAACCGATTCGGCCCGGTACGGTGCCGGACCTCGTCAGCTACGGATCCTTCCGGACCGGGACCGCTCCGGTCGGCCGGATCCCCCCAGACCGGAAGGTGGCCGGCCAGCCCAGCCGATGACAGATCAAACAGCGACCCAGGCCGACGGTATGCAGGTGGTTCATCGGATCGTGGTGCCACCCGAGACCGTCATGGTCACGTTGCTCGGCGCGCGGGACGAGATCCTGCGGACGGTCGAGCGGTCCTTCTCGCGTTCGGACATCCACGTCCGGGGCAATGAGATCACTCTGACGGGGGACCCCGCCGAGATCGTCCTGCTGGAGCGGCTCTTCGAGGAGCTCCTCACGGTGGTCGGCAGCGGGCAGCCCCTCTCCCCGGATGCCGTGGAGCGGGCGATCGGAATGCTGCGCAAGCAGTCCACCGAACACCCCGCCGAGGTCCTCACCCTGAACATCCTGTCCACGCGCGGCCGGACGATCAGGCCCAAGACCCTCAACCAGAAGCGGTACGTCGATGCGATCGACGAACACACGGTCGTGTTCGGGATCGGCCCGGCCGGGACGGGCAAGACGTACCTGGCCATGGCCAAGGCCGTGCAGAGCCTGCAGACCAAGAAGGTCAACCGGATCATCCTGACCAGGCCGGCCGTCGAGGCCGGGGAGCGCCTGGGCTTCCTGCCCGGCACGCTCAACGACAAGATCGACCCCTACCTTCGGCCCCTCTACGACGCCCTCCACGACATGATCGACCCGGAGACGATCCCGCGTCTCATGGCTGCGGGCACGATCGAGGTGGCCCCTCTGGCCTACATGCGCGGCCGGACCCTCAACGACGCCTTCATCATCCTGGACGAGGCCCAGAACACCTCACCGGAACAGATGAAGATGTTCCTGACCAGACTCGGGTTCGGTTCCCGCATGGTGGTCACCGGCGACGTCACCCAGGTGGACCTGCCCTCGGGGACCGACTCGGGCCTGCAGGTCGTCCGGAGCATCCTCGACGACCTGGACGACATCCACTTCTGCGAGCTGAACAGCCACGACGTCGTCCGTCACCGGTTGGTCAGCGACATCGTGAACGCGTACAGCCGCTGGGACGCGACCCGTTCGGCACAGTTGCCCTCCGCGGTCGCCCGGACGCAGAACGGGCACGGCCGCGGCCGTCGTTCCCGGTGAAACGGGCCGGGACGGGCGTCGGTCACGACGGCCGCCCCGACCCTTCGAGAGGATTGAGATCGTGTCGATCGAGGTCAACAACGAGAGCGGGATCCCGGTCGACGAGACCGAGATCGTCGCCCTGGCCCGTCACGTCCTCGAGCAGCTGAGGGTCCACCCCCGGGCCGAACTGTGCGTGCTCCTGGTCGACGAACAGGCCATGGAGAAACTGCACCTGCAATGGATGGACGAGCCGGGCCCGACCGACGTCCTGTCCTTCCCCATGGACGAGCTGCGCCCGGGGACAGAGGACGACGACCCCCCCGAGGGGCTGCTCGGCGACGTCGTGCTGTGCCCGCAGGTGGCGGACCGGCAGGCCCAGGACGCCGGGCACACCCGGGACGAGGAGCTGCTCCTGCTCACCGTGCACGGGCTCCTGCACCTGCTCGGGTACGACCACGCCGAGCCCCAGCAGGAACAGCAGATGTTCGAACTTCAGCGCAACCTCCTGCTCACCTTCCTGTCCGCCCGGGGCCGTCCGTGACCCTCCCCGTGGTGCAGTTGCTGGTCACCGTCGGGGTCCTGGTGGCCCTGGCGGGGGCCTTCGCCGCCACCGAGGCGGCCCTGGCCCGCGTCACCAGGGCCCGGGCCGCGGAACTGACCGAGAGCGGTCGCCGCGGCGCGTCCCGGCTGGCCGCCGTGGCGCAGGACCCGGCCCCCGTCCTGTCCGTCGTCACCTTCCTGCGGATCATCGCAGAGACCGGGGCGGCGGTCTGCGTGACCGTCCTCCTGTTCGAGGCGTTCTCGCCCTGGTGGTACGGGGCCCTGGCCGCGGCCGGGATCATGAGCACCCTGTCGTTCGTCGCGGTGGGAGTGGGCCCCCGGACCCTCGGACGGCAGCATTCGGAACGGCTGGGGCTGGTCATGGCCCCCGTGGCCCTGGCCCTCACCCGGGTCCTGGGCCCTCTGGCCCGGCTGCTGGTCTTCCTGGGCAACGCCATCACCCCCGGCCCCGGGTACCGCGACGGTCCCTTCGCCTCAGAGGCCGAGCTGCGCGAACTGGTGGACATGGCCGGGGAGAACCAGGTGATCGAGGCCGACGAACGGGAGATGATCCACTCGGTCTTCGAGTTCGGTGACACCCTGACCCGCGAGGTCATGGTCCCCCGGACGGCGCTGGTCTCGATCGAAAAGGGCAAGTCCCTCCGATCCGCCATGTCGCTGTTCCTGCGTTCGGGTTTCTCCCGGGTGCCCGTGACGGGGGAGGGCCTGGACGACGTCCTGGGCATGCTCTACGTCAAGGACGTGGCCAGGACACTGCACGAGACTCCTCGCCAGGCCGACCGGCCGGTCACGGAGGCGATGCGCGAGGCCGTGTTCGTCCCGGACAGCAAACCCGTGGACGAACTGCTGCGGGAGATGCAGCGCACGGCCGGGCACGTCGCCGTCGTCGTGGACGAGTACGGCGGGGTGGCCGGCATCGTGACCCTGGAGGACCTCGTCGAGGAGATCGTGGGAGAGATCTCCGACGAGTACGACCGGGACGAGACGGAGTGGGAGGACCTCGGCGACGGGGTGTTCCGGGTGCGTTCCCGACTGCATCTGGGACAGGTGGGAGACCTGTTCGACATGGAACTGGAGGACGAAGAGGTGGACACCGTGGGTGGGTTGCTGGCCAAGGCACTCGGGCGAGTGCCGATCGCCGGGGCCCAGGCCCGGGTCTCGGGGCTGAGCTTGACGGCGGACCGTTTCGAAGGGCGCCGTAACCAACTGGCGACCGTGCTCGTTCGCCGCGAACCGGACCCCTCCGACGGCCAGGAGGACGCGGCATGAGCGACGAGAGCACCGAAACCGCTCCCTTCCGGTCGGGCTTCGCCTGCCTGGTCGGACGGCCCAACGTGGGCAAATCGACCCTGACCAACGCCCTCGTCGGCGACAAGGTCGCGATCACCTCGAACCGGCCCCAGACGACCCGGCACACCATCCGGGGGATCGTGCACCGTCCGGACGCCCAGCTGATCCTCGTGGACACCCCCGGGCTGCACCGGCCCCGCACCCTGCTGGGCGAACGCCTGAACGACCTGGTGCGCCAGACCCTGCTGGAGGTCGACGTCATCGGCTTCTGCCTGCCGGCCGACGCGCGGATCGGCCCGGGGGACCGCTTCATCGCCGAGGAACTCCAGCACCTGCGCCGGGGCCGCAAGGGCACCCCCCTCGTGGCCGTCGTCACGAAGGCCGACACGGTCGACCGCGCTGCCCTGACCGAGCAGCTCCTCGCGGTCTCCCGGCTCCTGCCGGCCGACGACATCGTCCCCACCTCCGGGGTCGACGGCTACCAGGTGGACGTCCTCGCCGATGTTCTGGTGTCCCATCTGCCCCCCGGACCTGCCCTGTACCCGGACGGGGAACTGACCGACGAACCAGAACACGTCATGATCGCCGAGCTGGTCCGGGAGGCCGCGCTCGAAGGGGTGCGCGAGGAACTTCCCCACAGCCTGGCCGTCGTCCTGGACGAGATCGAGGACCGGCCCGGCCGCCACCCCGACGATCCCCTCCTGGACGTGCGGGTCCTGCTCTACGTGGAGCGCGAGAGCCAGAAGGCGATCGTCATCGGCCGGGGAGGAACCAGGATCCGCGACGTGGGGATCCGGTCCCGCCGGCAGATCGAGGCCCTGCTCGGCCGCCGGATCCACCTGGAGCTGCGGGTCAAGGTCGCCAAGGAGTGGCAGAGAGACCCCAAACAGCTGCGTCGCCTGGGCTTCTGAGGGGCACGGTCCCGTGTTCCGCAGGGCCTTCCGAGGGCCTCGTGTCGACCGGTCATGATCACCTCTCGGGTGTAGGGTGACGTCGTGCGCGCGGTTCAGCTGCTCCTTCGCCGCCGCAGCGAGGCCCTTTAGGCCGGTCCTCTCGCTGCGGTGTTCTGGCGTTCCGGCCGACCTCAGCAGATCCGTTGTGAGGACGATCCCCGATGCAGCAGACAGCCCCTCGCCCGCTGTTCCGGACGGTTGTCCTCAGAACCATCTGATCCAGGCATCCGACCCTCGTGAGGCGAGCGTGAAGAACAACCAACGGCCCTCGGGCCTGCCGGCCCACCGCTACCGGCCCTTCCGGGACCAGATCACCATCGACCTGCCGGACCGCACCTGGCCGGACCGCACGATCACCACAGCCCCCCGCTGGTGCGCGGTGGACCTGCGCGACGGCAACCAGGCCCTCATCGACCCCATGGACGTCGAGCGCAAGCGGCGGCTGTTCGAACTCCTGGTCCGCCTGGGCTACAAGGAGATCGAGGTCGGTTTCCCCGCGGCGAGCCGCACGGACTTCGACTTCGTCCGGATGCTCATCGAAGACGACCTGATCCCCGACGACGTCGTCATCCAGGTCCTGACGCAGTCCCGCGAGCACCTGATCGCCCAGACCTACGAGGCCCTGCGCGGGGCCAAGCAGGCCGTCGTCCACCTGTACAACTCGACCTCGACCCTCCAACGGGAGGTCGTGTTCAAACAGGAAACCGACGGCATCGTCGAGATCGCCCTCGAAGGCGCCCGGCTGTGCCGCAAACTGGCCGACACCGTGGGCGACACCGAGATCTACTTCGAGTACTCCCCGGAGTCCTTCACCGGAACCGAACTGCCGTTCGCCGCTCGGATCTGCAACGAGGTGCTGGAGGTCCTCGCCCCGACCCCGGACCGCAACGTCATCATCAACCTGCCGGCCACGGTCGAGATGGCCACCCCGAACCTCTACGCCGACTCCATCGAGTGGATGAGCCGGAACCTGGCCCACCGCGAGAACGTGATCCTGTCCCTGCACCCCCACAACGACCGGGGCAGCGCCGTCGCGGCGGCAGAGCTGGGCTACCTGGCCGGCGCCGACCGCATCGAGGGCTGCCTGTTCGGAAACGGTGAGCGCACCGGCAACGTGTGCCTGGTGACCCTGGGACTGAACCTGCTGACCCAGGGGGTCGATCCGCAGATCGATTTCTCGGACATCGACGACATCCGCCGCACGATCGAACACTGCAACCAGCTGCGGGTCCCCGAGCGACACCCCTACGGCGGCGACCTCGTCTACACGGCCTTCTCCGGCTCCCACCAGGACGCCATCAAGAAGGGCTTCGAGGCTATGGAGCGCCGGGCCGCCGCGGACGGCACCGACGTGCGCGACCTGACCTGGGCCGTGCCGTACCTGCCGATCGACCCCAAGGACGTCGGTCGCAGCTACGAGGCCGTCATCCGCGTGAACAGCCAGTCCGGCAAGGGCGGGGTCTCCTACCTGCTCAAACACGAGTATCACCTGGACCTGCCCCGCCGGTTGCAGATCGAGTTCAGCCAGGTCGTCCAGCAGCACGCTGACACGGAGGGCGGGGAACTCAGCCCGGCGCAGATCTGGAGGATCTTCAGCGACGAGTACCTGCCGGACCCGCAGGCTCCCTGGGGCAGGCTGGCCCTGAGGGGGCTGCAACAGGTCAGCGACGAGAACGGACTGGACGTGCTCACCGTGGAGCTGGTCGATCGCGGCGTGACGAGCACGCATCAGGGTCGGGGCAACGGCCCCATCGCGGCCCTCATCGACGCGCTGGCCGGGTTGGGGATCGAGGTCCGGGTCCTCGACTACCAGGAGCACGCCATGAGCGCCGGCGGCGACGCCAACGCGGCCTCCTACGTCGAGTGCGCCGTGGGGGACCGGGTCCTGTGGGGTGTGGGGATCGACTCCAACATCGTCAGGGCCTCGTTCAAAGCAGTGATCTCGGCCGTGAACCGGGGCATCGGTCGCACGACCACCTGACCGTTCCGAACCACGTCGGCCACCCGTACCGACCGTTCGATCCGAACCGACCGTTCGATCCGAACCGACCGTTCGATCCGAACCGACCGTTCGATCTGAACCAGTGCCCGGATCCCCCGGGGGCGAGACCCGTCGCCCGGGGATCCGCGCATCGCGGGGGGAAAAGATACGCAATCCCCCTCCGACGCGCTGTTATCCCTAGGGTCTGTTTCGGAACTCTTGCCCGGTGCTGTGCCCGGCCCGGTTGGCGCTCTGGGGCGTTCTCGTCGGGGCCGATAGGAACCACTATCGGCCCCTCCTGCGGCCTTCCAGAGCACTCAACCGGACCACGCACAGCACCGACAAAATTCCGAAACAGACCCTCTAGGAGGTGATCAGGCTGAAGGTGATCCCGGACTGGGTCCGGGCGTGGTCGAGGATCTTGTAGAGCGGCGAGTACTGGTTCCACTCGAGGCTGCTCGACGAACAGGCCCCGCTCGTCTCGGGACCGCCGGTGAGAATGCCCAGGGCGAGCCCGGTGGACGGGTCGAACAGCGGGCTGCCGCTGTCGCCCTCGCGGGCACAGACGTCCACCGTGATCCCGCCCTCCTGGTAGTGCCAGCCGGGCACGGGCTGCCGGGCCCGGTCCTGGTCGTAGGGGGCTCCCGTGAGGCCGCACCGGGTGCCGGGGGTGTAACCGTCGTTGGCGCGATAGCTGGCGTTGTCGCCGGCTCCCGTGGTGCACACGACCCGTCCCTGCTGCGGAATGGCCCCTGCCACTCCTTGGAGGTGGAAGTCCGAGCCGGTCGTGTGCGAGCTGCCGGAGGCCGGTCCGCAACCGGGGCCGAAGGGCTGAGGAGCACAGTTGATCAGCACGGTACCGACGCCCCGCCGGTTGGCTACCCAGTACCCGGACCAGAAAGCGTCGTTGGGCAGGGAGGGGCCCCCGACCGGCATGATCGCGTAGTCCGTCGGGTACTGGTCGTAGGTGAGCATCCCCGCTTCGTTCCCGACCGGCAACCCGTTGTGGAACGCGTGGTCGTTGCCCTCGTGGTTGGGTCCGCTCACGCAGTGCCCCGCGGTGACGACGTAGCGGCGGTTGTCGCTGCCGCGCAGCACGAACCCGAGGGTGCACGAGCCCCACCAGGGGTCCCTGTCGGATCCGGCCCGGGATCTCTTGATGTCGAGCCGGATCCCGCCCCTCAGGGGAGGATCGCAGTTCGTCGAAGTACAGGACTTGAGCCCCTGCCCGGTCGCCGGGGCGGCGGCCCTGGCCGTCACCGGGACCGTCACGTCCGCGATCGCCTCCGCAGCCCGCCGGGACCGCTGTGCGAGCTGGCCCTTGCTGCCACGGGCGTAGACGACCCGCAGGGCGTTGGCGTCCCGGTCGACGTCCACCGAGTACACCTCGCCCACCCGGCCGAGCCTCTTCTCCACAACCTGCCGATCACGTTCCAAACTGCGCAGGGACCAGGCGGCCCGCTCGGTCCGGAGGTGCCGAGCCTCCGGCAGCCCGGCCAGGTGGGAGCGCATCCGCTCGGGGTTCGTGGACTGGACCACGAGGACTCCGCCGTGAGCCTGGTCCACCCAGGTCCCGGCGAACTCGTCGGGGTACCGCTTCGCCAACCCGGCCTCGATCCCGGGCTGCCGGGCCTGCAACGCCAGGCGGCGTTGTGCCTCGGCCCGCGGTATCCCGAACTCGCCCATGAGGAAGGCCGCGGCCGCGTCCTGCACGGTCGGTGCGACCGGTGCTGTGGCGGGGGCACTCGCAGCGGGGGCCGGCACGGGGGTGCTGGGGTTCGCGCTCGCAGCGTTCCAGGCGATCGGGCCCAACGAGGCCAGGATCGCCGTGGCCCCCGCACCGACGACGAGGACGGACCGGCGCGGTTGTCCCGGGCTTCTCCGGGCGGCGTTCCGCCCGCGGGCGATTCGAATTGTTCCGCTCATCTCGGGCATCAGCAGTAACTCCCCCATTGGTGCGAGCTCATGGTGTCGAGCCAGGTGGTGCGGGCCTGGGCTGCAGTGGGCAGGTACGCGATGCTCTCCCGGTTGCACAGCACGATGTTGCGGCCGGTGAGGCCCGCGGCGTCGAAGAGCCGCACGTCACCGACGGAACCGGCGTACCCGTTGTTGTAGAAGGAATACGCGAAGTTGTTCATGAAGGAGGTGTCCCCGGTCTGTGCCCAGTCGGCCTCGCTGTTGTAGAACGCGACGCCCCGGCCCTGATAGTTGCTGTACTGCCAGGCGCAGAGGTAACCGGCCGGGCAGTTTCCCAGACCGGAGTCGATGACCAGACGGGCCGAGCCGGTGTCGGGAACGGATCCGGGAAAGGCTGCCAGGCATTTCTCGCCTGTCTGAGTGCACGAACTCGCCCACGCCGGTGCTTGCGCGACGAAAAACGTCGACGCCAGGGACAGGACGAGCGCGCAGGCGGTCATGAGTCTCTTGCGCATGCGTACCCCTTGTTCGCTACGACGGTCGAGGGGCGGCGTCTGTCCGGTCCCGGGGAACTCGCCCCGCCCCGTCCTCTCGGCAAGTCCCCCGTCCGAGACTGGCGCACGATGCGCCCCGGGAGAACCTCGAAGGTTCCAGGGTGGCGGCGGGACACCCGGGACAAGAGACGAGGAACTCCGATCAGCCGGCAGCGATCGGGGAGGTCTCGCTCCTGCCCCCGCGCCGGGGCGTGTCCCGGCTTCTGTCGGCTGTCCGTGGGTGAGAGAGGGCGTCGCCCTCGTCCAGGACGATCCCGGGGTCTGCGTCGTCGGCTCCCGCCGGGAAGCCGCCCTCGCCGTCGATCACATTCTGCAGACCGAACGAGCCGTCACCCGTTTACTCTCCTGCGCAGGGACATGACCGCCGAGACACCAAGACACCTGCAAACTCTGTTACGGGATCGAGTCGGTGGGTTCTTCCACAACACGCGGCACGTTCCCGGGGAGACCTGTGAGGTGTGTGCTGGTCCAGC
>JAUPKJ010000011.1 GCA_030837505.1 Actinomycetota bacterium | reverse complement strand
GTCCGGACGGCAGTCGTGGATCAGGCGGACCGGCAGGGACCTCCAGAAGGTCTCCGCGCCGGGGACCCCGGCGTCGGTGTGCAGGTAGACCCTGCTGTAGCCGCCGGGCCCCACGCTCCAGGCGACGGCCTGTCGCACGAGCGCACGGCCGACCCCGCTGCGGCGGGCCTTCCCGCGGACCCAGACCCGTACGAGCTGGCAGACCTCGGGCCGGTTGTACTCCTGTGCGATCCAGGCGGGGTTCGGGGGGCTGGCCAGCCGGCAGGGTCTGACGGCGGCGGTCCCCAGGACCTCGTCGGCCCCTCGTGCGACGAACAGCGCGCACCCCGGGGTCCTCAGGTACGACTGCTCCAGATCATCGAGGTCGCCGTGCCAGGGCGGCCGATGGCCCCCGAGATCCTGCTGCAGGACCTCCTGCATGGCGGACTCGGCCTGGGCCAGATCCGCTGCGGTGGCCAGGGTGACAACCGGTTGCACAACCGCCAGGTTGCCCGATTTTCGTTCGTCAGGCATGCGACCCTCCGGGAGTCTCATGAGGTCGGGCGTAGGCCGACGCGGTTCCTTCACCCCGCTGTCGCTCCGGGCGAAGACCACTGACGACAACGCCAAGGTAAGGCTTACCTTACTGATCGACCCCCTGGGTTCGAACAGAGGGTACCGAACACCTCATATGCCCTGCTGGTGACATTGTGGCTCGGCGCGGCCGGCCGGCCTCCGGGGCCCCTCACCGCGCGCGGGCCGGTCGGGGACATGGCAGTCTCGAACCCGCGACCACCGAACGGCCTAACCCGTTCATGATCATAAATCGGGAGTTGGTGTGCCCTCATGGTGAACCTGACCAGGATCTACACGCGTACCGGTGACGACGGAACCACGGCCCTGGGAGACCTGAGCCGCACGCGCAAGACAGATCCGCGCCTGGTCGCCTATGCCGACGTCGACGAGGCCAACAGCCTGCTCGGCCTGGTGATCGCTCTCGACCCCCCGCCGCAGGAACCCGTCGGCGAGCTCCTCGTGAGCATCCAGAACGACTTGTTCGACGTCGGGGCGGACCTGTGCACGCCGTGGGCGTCCGCGCCGAAGCACCCCCCGCTGCGGATCACCGAGGACTACATCACCCGTTTGGAGAAGGCCTGCGACGAGTTCAACTCGGACCTCGCCCCCCTGCGCTCCTTCGTGCTCCCCGGTGGGTCGCCCGTCGCCGCCCGACTGCACCTGGCCCGGGCCGTCACCCGCAGGGCCGAACGCTCCGTCTGGGCTGCCCTGGAACTGTACGGAACGCAGTCCGAGGGCGGCGTGAACCCCTGGGCGGCCCGTTACCTGAACCGCCTCAGCGATCTGTTGTTCGTCCTGTGCCGCTGGACGAACCGCGAGGCCGGCGACGTCATGTGGACGCCGGGCGCGAACAGGTGACGCAGAGCCCCAACCGCTCGCAGCGACGCACCTATTCAGTGGAGCGAGGGCCGGACCGGGGCCAGAATTCGGCCATGGAACTCCGCACGCACGACGGCTACAGTCTCACCACCGATCCGGCTCAGGTCGACCTCGACCGCGTCCACACCTGGCTGTCGACCGAGACCTACTGGGCCGACGGTCGGGAACGCGACGTGGTCGCCCGGTCGATCGAGGGTTCCCGGCCCTATTCGGTGCACCGCGACGGCGAGCAATGGGCGTTCGCCCGGACCGTCACCGACGGTGCGACGTTCGCCTGGATCTGCGACGTCTTCGTCGACTCCGCCCACCGGGGTCGGGGCCTGGGCACCTGGATGGTCGGCTGCATGGTGGACGATCTGGCCGCAGAGGGCGTGCAACGCATCGTTCTGGCCACCGTGGACGCGCACGAGGTCTACCGGCGCTGTGGCTTCGAGGAACTTCAGGCGTCCCACCGCTGGATGGAGATCGACCAGCGCCCCACGCGCCGCACCGTGCTGGAGCTGGCTTCGCGCTCCCCCCGGTCGCCCTGACCCATCGAGGCTCCTGGTGGCTCGTGCCGTCTTGACGACTCCACGACCGCCAGGAGCCTCATCTCCGGACACCACGCCATCCGCACGACCCGGTCCGAACAGATACACGCGGTTCTCACCGTCGGGCGAGGACGCGCCTGGCGTTGCGCAGCCTGGTGTCCAGGAGTCCCCGGACGGCTTCCAGACTTTTCCTGTTCTCTTCTGCGAGTTCCTCCTGGAAAGCTGCTTCAACACTCATCCAGATGCCCACGGTGTTCTCGCGCTCCCGACAGGAGCGATCGACCTGCGCGCGGGAGAGCCGTTCCTTCCCGCTCTTCGACACGTCATTGGTCGCCGAGACGGGATCGGAGTAGGTGTAGCCCTTCTCGCGCATGCAGGAACTCCACGCAGAGAAAGCATTCTTCACCAGTGCGGCACCCAGCGATCTTTCGTAGGCGGTGTTGGCAAGTTTTTCGGGCAGGAGTACGTCGGCTCTCGATCCGCCGTCGAGTTCGTGGTCCGCCTCCCCGATGCACCCTCCGCCCGGCAGAGGTCTGCCGTTCCTGTCGTGGATGCCGTCCCCTTCCTCCCCCGTGACGACGGCCTTCTCCATCTCAGTGGGGCGCCATTTCTCTCCGGAGTTCTTTCCCGCCCAGTCCGGGGGAGCTTCGTATCCGTATTTCGAGACCTCGTCGCGATTGATGATCCC
>JAUPKJ010000101.1 GCA_030837505.1 Actinomycetota bacterium | reverse complement strand
CTCACGGGTGAGGCGGTGCCCGGTCGGGACGAGCGCGTCCGATCGTCAGGGAGGGATGGTGTCGGCTCCGGGTTCGTGGCGGCACTCAGCACGGCGGGGGCTCCATCTTCTGATGGTGGCCTTGGTCGGGGTGTTCGCCGTGGGCTTCGTGATACGCGGGTCCGAACGCGAGCAGGTGCTCTGGCTCGATGTCGGCTGCTACGTCGCGGTGTACGCCCTGGGGGGCGTCCTCATGATCGCCAACCGGGCTCGGGCCGGCGGGGAGATCTGGGCGTGGAGACTCCTGGGGCTGGGCACGCTCAGCGTTGCCCTGGGGGATGTGTACTTTTCGCTGGTTCTCGCCCCGTTGGACGATCCCCCCATCCCCTCCCCTGCCGATTTCCTCTATCTTCTGTGGTTCCCACTGGTGTACCTCAGCCTGATGCAGTTCCTGCGTTCCAAGGGTCCTCGTCTGCACACGGCACTGTGGATGGACGGCCTGGTGGCCGGTTGCGGAACGGCTTCGATCGTCAGTGCGTTCGTGCTCGACGACTTGATCTCCCTGACGGAGGGGTCTGTCGTCCAGACGAGTATCAATCTCGCCTATCCCGTGGGTGATCTCCTGTTGATCCTCGTCCTGGTGGCGTCCAGCACCGTCCTGGGACGGCGTCCCGACCGGATCATGGGACTGTTGGGGCTGGGGCTGTTCCTCTATGTGCTGGCCGACTCGTTGTACCTGATGCAGGACGCCGAGGGCAGGTATCAGGAGGGCGGCCTGCTGGACCTGTGCTGGCTGCTGGGGATCCTGTGCATGGTGGCAGCGGCAGAGATCTCCCCGGCCTCCGCACGTCGGGAGGATTCCGAGGAACAGGTGACGGCCGGTTCCCCCACCGCGGGCCACGCCGTGTCGAACGTTTTCCGGGGCCCCGCAGTCACCGCAGCCACCGCAGCCACCGAGGTCACCGGTCGTCCGCTCGCCGATCCGGGGCAACCGGGCGTGATCCCTCTGAGAAGCGCCCTGCGGTCCCTGGTTCTCCCGGGGGTCTTCACGCTGGGGGCGCTCGTGGTTCTCGCTGCGGGGCAGGTGGGTTCCGTGGAACCCGTCTCGACGATCATGGCGGATCTGTGTCTGGTCGGGGCGGTGGCTCGGGTTCTGTTGCTCCTGTCGGTCGTGCGGCACAGAGAGGTCAGGGCCTTGGAGGAGGCCCGGCGTCAGGCTTTCACGGACGAGCTGACGGGTCTGCCCAATCGCAGGGCGATGTCCGCCCGTTGCCGGGAACTGGTCGAACGGGCTTGTTCGGAACATCCTGTGTCGTTACTGCTGTTGGACGTCGACCGGTTCAAGGACATCAACGACTCGCTGGGGCACAGCTGCGGGGACACCCTGCTGATCCAGATCGCGGAGAGGCTCCGGGGCGTCCTGCCCTCGAACTGTTACCTGGCCCGGTTGGGCGGGGACGAATTCGCGGCCCTGCTCCCGGACCGGTCCGGGGAGGAAGCGCTCATGCTGGGCAGGGCCGTCAGGGGCGCGATCGCCCCGCCCCTGGTGGCCGGCGGGATCCGGCTGCACCTGGATGCGAGCGTCGGCGTCGCCACGGTCGTCGAACCGATGGAGAGCCACTCGGAGCTGTTGCGGTTCGCGGACATCGCGATGTACCGGGCCAAGAGGGAGCACCTGGGCGTGGTCGCCTTCGACGGCCAGGCCGGATCGGCCACCACCCTGGAGCAGCTGCGGACGGTCGAGGAGCTGCGGGGGGCGCTGCGGGGGGAGGACCGCTCCCGCAACGGCAACCTCGTCATGCACCTGCAGCCGCAGGTCCGGCTCTTCCCGGCGGACCGGAGGGGCGAGATCACCGGGGTCGAGGCCCTCGTCCGATGGGAACACCCCGCGCGGGGGCTGTTGCCCCCCGGCAGCTTCCTGCCGCTGATCGAGATGGCGGGGCTGCGGTCGCTGCTGGCCGAAACGGTGCTGGATCTGTCGCTGGGGGTCTGCCGGGACTGGTGGTCCCAGGGACATGAGATCCCCGTTTCGGTCAACCTGTCCGCAGCGGAGATCGAGGACCGCCTCCTGCCCGAGAGGATCCAGGCAGTTCTGCGACGGCACCGCCTGCCCGGGCGGGCCCTGGTCGTGGAGATGACCGAGGACCTGCTCATGGTGGACCCGCGCCGCGCCCGCTCGGTCCTGGACCGCATCCGCAGGATCGGGGTGGGGGCCTCCATCGACGACTACGGCACGGGATACTCGTCCCTGTCGTACCTGCAGGAGCTGTCGGTCGACGAGCTCAAGCTCGACCGCGGGTTCATCGCGAACCTGACGACGGACCCGGCCTCGGCCACGATCATCCGCACGACGGTGGACCTGGCCCATTCCCTGGGCCTGCGGCTCGTGGCCGAGGGGATCGAGGACGCAGACACCGAGCAGCTGCTGGCAGAACTGGGCTGCGACATCGGCCAGGGCTTCCACTTGGCGCGGCCCATGCCCGGCGCGCAGATGCTCGCCTGGTTGCAGTCCCGACAGTCGTGGACCGACCGGCAGCCCACCGGCGACCCGGCGCCCGGGTCGGACGACGCCGTCCCGTCCAGCAGGACCTCCCTGCCGGGGTGAGGCGCGCGGCGGATGTCGCCGAAACGAGCCGTCCGGCGCCGGGCGCCGGTCAGACCTCGACGACCACCGTCAGGTGGTCCGGCGGCTCCGACACGGGTTCGCGATCCCAGTACAGGATCGTGGCCCCGTTCTGTCCAGAAGGTCCGTCCGAGGGGTCCTGCGAGACGGACCCGTTCGACGTCGTCCGGTCGCGGAAACCCGAGAATTTATAGGTCACATACATGATCCTGTTTCGATCGGTCGGCACGAAATCCGCTTCCAGACGGGCTCCGGCCTCGTTCGCCATGGACTGCAGACGATTCAACAGAACAGCGCCCACGCCGCGGGACATGACCCGGCAGAACATGAGCAGCAGTGGTGCTTGTGCGAATTCTTCATGATCGCACGGGTCATCACACGCTCCGGTCCGCGTGATGCTCGCGTCTTCTGCCCGTCAGCAGGACGCAGCCGGTCACCAAAGTCGCCACAGCTGCGGTCCCCGCAGCCACGGACAAGGTCGTCCCCAGTCCGTGAGTCGTCGCCTCCAGGGACATTCGTCCGATCTCCTCGGCCATCTGCGGCGGAGCGACGCGTTCCACGGCGGCCGGGGACGTCGTCGACGCGAGCTCCGCCAGTTTCTCGGCCTGGTGGGTGCTCAGACCCGGAACCGTTCGAAACTTCTCCACGGCGTCTGCGTACACCCCCCGCTGGTGGACGATCCCCAGGAGAGCGACCCCACAGGCCATCCCGAGCTGACGCAGGGCCGTCGAGGTCCCGGAGGACATTCCGAGCTTGTCCGCCGGGACGTCCGAAATCGCGAACCTGTTGATGACGGTGGCACCGATCCCGACGGCCGTCCCCCCGACGACGAATCCCGGGACCATGACCAGAGGATCCGGCGAGACCCCCAGCCGGGTCAGCCAGGCAAGCCCCAGAGCAGCCACCACCATGGTGACCGGCATCAGAAGGGAATCGAACCTGGTCATCAGAGGAGCCACCGCAGCGGCGGAGACGAAAGCGGCCAGACTGAACGGGAGAAAACGCAACCCGGTCTCCAGGGGACCGAAGCCGGCGACGTTCTGGGCGTAGAGGGCCAGGAAGGTGGTCGAGGCCACCACAGTTCCCTGCAGGACCACCCCGACGATCCCGCTCGCCGTGTACTGCCGACTGCGGAAGAGCACCGGATCCACCAGAGGGCTCGCCGACCGGATCTGGAGCAGGACGAACCAGGCCCCCGCCAGGCCACTCCCGGCGAAGGCCCCGAGAATCCAGGGTTCCGTCCACCCCTCCCGGGGACCTTCGATACACCCCAGCAGGAAACAGAACAGCGACAAGGTCACCATCAGACTGCCGGCGAGGTCGATCCGGCGGGACCGGGATCCCGGGCGAGGCACGAGATGAATACGCGCCAGCACGAGGACGACGATGCCGACGGGGACATTGATCAGGAAGATGGATCTCCACCCGACCAGTTCGGTCAGGAGTCCCCCCAGGAGCGGACCCACCGCCACGGCGCTGCCCGACACAGCTCCGAACAGACCGATCGCCAGGTCCCGGCTCCGCCCCTGGGGATAGGAGTCCGCGATCAGAGGAACTCCGATCCCGAACAGCACGGCCCCTCCGATCCCTTGGACGCCCCGGCACACGTCGAGGACCACGGGATCACCCGCGAGCCCGCAGGCGAGGGACGCGGCGGTGAAGAGCCCGACCCCCGACAGGAACATCGGACGGCGGCCGATACTGTCCCCCAGGGTGGCCGCCCCCAACAGCAGGCTCGCCAGGGTGAGGGTGTAGGCGTCCACAACCCATTGAATGTTGCCCAACCCCGCGTCGAGACTGTGTTGGATCTCGGGCAGGGCCACCATGACCACGGTGGTGTCGAGCACCAGCATGAAGATGACCACGCAGACGAGCCCGAGGGTCCAACCTCGCCCGGCACGGACAACGACGTTGTCCACGGTGGTTGTCCTTCCCCCCGGTCCGGACGGCACCGAACCATGCTCTGTGTCGTCGAGCACTCCGCCTCCCCGGGGCCGTCGGAGCCCGGACGGGGTTCGTCGTACGCAGGACACCGGCAGGGCGACGATGAGAACCGAACGAGAACCCGATACCGCACAGTATCGAATTCGCCCCCTTCTGTGTCAATCGGTAGAAGCCAGACCTGCGTGACAGCCCTGTTATAAAGAACGAATAAAGTCGGGACGGAGCGGAATGTGAACTTTCCCGGACAACCGGACACGGAGAGTCAACGAAGCCCTACGAACCGAGTCCCCCCTGCCCAGGTCCGCTCACGGATCCTGGATGCAGCGCTGCACACCTGGGCCCGAAAAGGCGTCGAGGGCGCCAGCCTCGACGAGGTGGCAGCCGCCGCCGGATTCACCAAAGGAGCTGTCTACTCCCGTTTCAAGAACAAGAACGATTTGTTCTTCGCATTGTTGGAAGAGCGGGTCATGGACCGGATCAAGACCCTTCTGGCCCTGGACGTACCCGTAAAAGGAACTGCTGCCGAGCAGATAGAGGCCCTGGGTGATGCCCTGTACGACGCCCTCACCACGGACTCGGACTGGCAGATCCTGTTCCTGGAGTTCTGGGGCAGAGCAGTACGCGAACCGGAGGCACGCCGCCGCTACACCGCCGTCCGGACCGTGATCCACCGGCACATAGCCGATTTCATCCGGAAGGAGACGGCTCGCAGAGGAGCCCGCTGCCTCCTTCCCGTCGACCACGTGGTCGTCTCGGTGCTCGCGCTCGCCAACGGGCTGTTCATCGAGCAGGCTCCCATGGAGGGAACGGTGCCCCGGGAACTGATGGGAAAGCTGCTGAGCATGTTGGTCGAACCGGTCGAGCCGGTTGAAACAGTCGAGCCGGTTGAAACAGTCGAGCCGGTCGACGAGTCAGCAGGCGGGTGAGGAACCGGCGTCGTCCGTCGGACCGGACGGCGAATCGGCCCCCTCGGCGCAGCGTGCGCAGCACCCGAAGACCTCCAGGACATGGCTGATGTCACGAAAACCGTTGTCCTCGGCCACCTGGAGCATCCAGGATTCCACTGCGGGCCCGTGGATCTCCACGGTGTGTCCGCAGGACCGGCAGACCAGGTGGTGGTGATGCCGCCGGGCAGAATCGCACCGGCGGAAGAGCTGCTCGCCCGAGTCCAGCCGCAGCGCCCCGATCTCGCCGGAGTCCGTCAGCAGCCTCAGCGTGCGGTACACCGTGGCCAGGCCGATCCTGGACCCGCGCTCGCGCAGCCGGGCATGCAGTTGCTGGGCCGTGCTGAACTCACGGGTCTCCTCCAACAGCGCGATCACTTCGGTTCGCTGCCGAGTCCGACGAGCCCCCACCTCGACCGAAGAACTCTCGACCGGCTCGCTCATACCCCTCGCCTCCCACATCCCAGAAGATCTTTCAGCTTAGAGGGTCCGCTCGTGGGGGCTTCGGCCCGCGGCAGTCCGGGGACGCAGTGACTGGGGGACGCCGTGGCCGTGGCCGGGGTCGGGACCGGGAGAGCGTCGGGAGAAGGTCCCGACAGGGCGGGAGCAGGACGAAAGACGGGCATAATACGCTCGATGCCGACAAAAACATAGATTATACATATCTCGCACTTTCCGATTTACTGATTGCTTTGCATCGCCGACATCCGGCGTTCATGATCTTCGATGGCTTCGGGGGTTCACATGAATGACTGCCGGGGACACGTCCGTTCCCCTTTGCGCCCACCGGCACGGGTTCGGAGCCGGGTCTGGTGCCTCGTAGCGGCCACGGCCCTTCTGGCCTGCGGACTCCTCGCGCCGCCCTGTCCGGCCGGGGCTGCCGGTACGACCGGGACGATACCTCCCCGGTCCGGAAAGGCGTTCGCCACGGTCGACCCGGCTCAGTTGCCCCACGGAGGTTCCCGCGTGACCCTCCCGACCGGGGAATCCGTCGAGGTGGCGGGCCGGGGAAGCAAGGTGCGGGTCAGACTCGACGGAACGGACGGACCCTGGGCAGGAGCCGTGCACGGGATCGGGGACAAGATCTACGTGCACCCGTTCCGCACACCCTCCGAACAGGAGTCCCCCGGCCGTGCCCCGGACGGACTCGACCGAGAGGCGTTCGAGGTCACGGGCCCCTCGGCGAGGGCAAGGGCCTCGTCGTTGTCCGACGGACCCAGCCACATCACCTCTCCGGACGGATCGGCCTTCCCACCCTCGGCCACCAGTTCGAAACCCCTGGCCACCAGTTCGAACGGAACGGCGAGGACCGCCAAGGGCGAGACCCTCCGGAGCGTCGAGGTCACGCTCCTCGACCGACAGGGCCGACAGGCCAAAAAGTTCTGGGACTTCTCGGCCCTGAGGGTCGGCGGGGACTACACGCAGTGCGTGACGACCCAGCCCGATGCCGACGGGGTGGCGCGGTTCCACCTCGCGGCCGGGATCTGGATCTTCTACGGGGAGATCTACACCACGAACGGCGACCGGCAGGAAATCGTTCAGTTCCTCAGGACAGGCGTTCGGATCCAGACCCCCTCCGCCGACCTCCCCCGCGAGGAGCAGGCGCCACTGAGCCTCGTCCTCGACGGGCGGGAGACGGTTCGTGCCCGACTCGACGTCGCAGGGCTCGGCAGAACACACGATCGGGGATCCGTGCACGGGTTCTCCTGGAGCCGAGAGTTCGCGACGGCCTCCTCCTACGTGGTGGCCGACGAGCGCACCGACGTCTACCTGACCCCTGCCACGTCCGTCGCCGAGGAGGGGCTCACCTTCACCCAGGTGGTCTCGCGCCGTCGGTCCGACGCCGCCCTGACCGTGTCGAACGCCCGAGGCCGAACAGTCTTCGACCTGGACATACTGCTCCCCGACGAGAGCATCCAGGGCACGAACGCCGTCCGGCTACTGCCCGTCGGCCCCTCCGACACCACCGGCCCCTCCGACGCCACCGACGCACGCCTGCCGGTCGGGTCCCTGGCCCTGGCCCGGGTCGGGGGCACAGCGGGGTTCGTCTCGGGGGACGACGCGCTCGCCGCCGCGCGATCGCGGGGTGCCCGAGGCGCGATCCTGTGGTCCGCCGCAGGTGAGGATCGCAGGCTCCGTCCGCAGGGCACGCCGGCGATCCCGGCTCTGACGCCCGTGGACGGGGCCGGGCTCGCGGCAGTGGTCGGCACCGGGCCGCTCGACGGGAGGATCACCGTTGACCAGTGGAACCATCCCGGGGCCAACCTGGGCAGGCACGTGGTCGGTCGGATACCGGCCGACCTCGACGTCACCCACCCGACGTCGCAACTGGCCCGGGTGCGGCAGGTTTTCCACCCCCAGCCCGACGTGGCGCTGGGGCGGGACGTCCGGATGTCCGCCCTGGGCGTGGCGTTCGACACCGACCGGTTCGTCAAGTTCGGAACGACCCGTACCGACTACGTGACACCGGACTTCCTGTGGGAGGACAGCGTCTTCCGGTGTGTCTCCGACTGGGAACGCGGGGCCTGGTACTCGGTGAGACCGCGGCAGTTCCCGGTCGGGCAGGTGTCCACCCAGGAATGGGGAGGGCCCGTGCAGCGGTCCTCGGTCCTGATGGACGACAACAACGACTGGGTCGTCCGATCGGTCGGGAAGTACATCGTCGGGTTCACGTCCTACTGGACCGACCGCGCGGGCCACCCCTCCTCCCCCGGCCGGCAGGAGAAGGGCACGTGGCAGATCACGTCCGAGGGCGAGGAAAGGGGCTCGGGCACGAGCGACGGCGTGTGGGGGTCGGCCCTGGACGGTGAGCACCTCTACCGTCTCTCCTACGACGTCGCCAGGCCCTCAACCGCCACGGAGCCCCCGACATCGGGGACGGCCGCCGTCGAGGTGAGCACCGTCTGGACGTTCCCCCTCGAACCGGAGGACGAGGGGGGCGATCCCGACGATCCACAGGCGGGGAAGATCATCCCCATGCTCGGTGTCGATCCGAAAGTCCCGGTGGACAGCCGGGGCACGGTCCGGGCCGGTTCGGTGGTCTCGTTCGACGTCGACGGTGGGCTCGTCGGTGTCGAACAGAGCGGGTTGGATTCCCTGAGGGTCTGGAGCTGGGCCGAGGGCGGGACCGCTGGAGGGACCGAGGGCCCCCGGGTGGAGGCGGGCTGCGTCCGTCGGGTCGACGCGAACACCTTCCGGGTGACTCTCACCCACCCGAGGGCCCCCGCCGGAACCAGGGTCGGCCTGCGGCTCGTCGCCACAGGTTCGAACGGCACGGCGATCGATCAGACCGTTCTGGCCGCCTACACCCTGCGTTGACCGCGCCCACCGATCGTCCCCGGCGCGGCGGTTCGGTCGGGGACCCTCCAGGGGTCCCAGTCGGGACGGTTTCAGGACTAAATAGTCGAATGTCCGTTCCAGTGCTGGTACCAGCAGTGTTGACTCGATCGTGGCCGTTCTTTCGCTCTTTGTTCACTCGGAACGGCTCCGACCGCTTCGAGTCTCCCGGGAGTCCTCATGCCGCCGTTGCTGTCCTCCACGTCACGTTCCCTGGGACGCGGTCTGCCACGCCTGAGAGGCGGATGCTGGTTCGAGGTGGAGCAGGCCGAACAGATCCGGGACTTCACCGTGGCCCATGTACGGATGGAAGTTCGACGCACGCAGGAGGGACCTGAGGCGGATTTGCTCACCCGGGCGCTGCGGGAAGTGGTGAACACGCATCGCTCGGCCGTGTGGTGGACTGCTCGGCACATCAACGGCGCGATCGCGGCGGTCCACGAACACAGTCTGTCCCTGGCTCAGGGCCAAGAAATCGCCGGCTGAACGGTCCGGTGTCCACAGGAGAGCACCGGACCGTTCAGCGGCCGGACCGTTCAGCGGCCGGAGCAAGGAGTGGCCGGTTCGCACCATGATGCGATCGGAGTGCAACCAGAGCCCGCGAGGCCGCCACGCGTGGTTCCTACGCGATCCGACGCAGGACCGAGGTTCTCGGCGCGTCGCGGAGCATCGAGGTGGCCTCCGCCATGCCTTCGGCGGCCTCGGCCATGTGCGCGCGGAAGGCGGCCGCGTTCTCCCAGCTCTGGACCGAGTAGAACGCACAGGGGTCGTTGAGATCCTCGAAGACCTCCGAGCCGAGGAACCCTGGCTTGACCGAGGTGGTGATCGCGGTCACCAGCCCGTCCCTCGCGTCCTGCTCCTGACCGTGCTTCGCGTGAATCTCGATCAGGATCGTCACCGCCGCTGTCGTGTCACTCATTCTCGCCCTCCACCGGCACGCCCTCTGCGCACCCTCTGTAAGATGCCGTATGGCTTCTTAAAGAGAGTAGACCGAGCGCGTAAGATGCGCAAGGGCATCTTAGGAGGGAACATGCGGAGGCGACGAGGAGAGGCGCTGGAGTTGGCGCTGCTGGACGCCGCGTGGGCGGAGCTGTCCGAACGCGGGTATGCGGACTTCACGCTGGACGGTGTGGCCGAACGGGCCAACACCAGCACGCCGGTGCTCTATCGTCGCTGGGCGGACAGAGCGCAGTTGGTGAAGGCCGCGGTCGCACATGCGAGCGCACGCAGCGCATTCGAACCGCCGGACACCGGGTCGCTGCGCGGTGATCTGATCGCGACCATGACCCTCGCCAACCAGACCAGTGCCGATCTGATGGCGGCAGCAGCAGTGCAGCTCGGGTCGTACTACCGCGAGGCGGGGACGAGCCCCGCCCAACTACGCGCACAGGAGCTGGAGGGGCGCCGAACCCGGATGGAGACGGTGCTGGAGCGCGCGGTCGCACGCGGCGAGGTCGAGGAGGCGGCGCTGACTCCGCGGGTCGTCGCGCTTCCGTTCGACCTCTTCCGGCATGAGGTACTGACAACGCTGCAGGCCGTACCGACGGAGGTCATCGAGGAGATCGTCGACGACATCTTCCTGCCCCTTGTCCGACGCCGGGCATCGGGAACCGCAACGCCGCAGTGACTCCTGCACCTGCCGCGGGTCGACCAGACGCGCCGATCGACGGCGACCGTCTCGTGTCCCCGCGACGCGTCGGACGAGAGGGCAGAGGTTCGCGCGATGGTGCGATCGGTACCCCCGACGGGACTCGAACCCGCACTCGAACGCTTTTAAGGCGTCTGCCTCTGCCGTTGGGCTACGGGGGCATCGCTCAGGCTAGACGATCTGTCCCCGTTCGGCTGGCTCCACTCCGCCGTCGTCCCGCGTCCGCCGGGCAGAGCCCCGGAACCTCCTGCTCCCACGCCACGTGACTGCGTCGAGGAACGGACCCGCCCCCGGAAGTCACCGAGCCGGTGGGCTGGTCGGGGGACGGGCCAGGGACCGCGCCAGGCCGTCGAGGATGTCCCGTTCGCTGGTCACGATGCGGTCCACACCGCCGGCGGCCAGGACCCGGTCCACGATCCGTTCCCACAGCAGGGCACCGCCTGCTATGACGTCGACCCGTCCGGGGTGCAGGCAGGGCAGGGCCACCCGGTCGGCCCGGGTCATGGCCAACAGGTCCCGACAAATCTGCCGCATCCGCTCTGCGGGCACGTGCGCACCGTGGATGGCCGCAGGGTCGTAGCGGGGCAGTTCCAGGGCCAGGGCCGTGGCCGTCGTCACCGTGCCCGACAGGCCCACCAGGGTTCGGGCCTGTTGAAAGGGGACGATCCTCATGGCGGCGTCCAGGGCCCTGTCCGCGTCGGCGAGGGCTGCCCGGACCTGTTCGGGGGTCGGTGGGTCCGAGGCCAGATGCCGTTCGGTCAGGCGTACGCAGCCCACCTGCATCGAACAAACGGCGCGCGGGACGGCGTCCCCGAGCACCAGTTCCGTCGACCCGCCGCCGAGGTCCACCACGAGGAACGGTCCCAGCTCGCCCCTGGCGATCAAATCGCTGGTGGCACCGTCGAAGGACAGCGCAGCCTCCTCCTCCCCGGAGATCACCTCCGGGTCGACGCCGAGCAGGTGCCGCACCCCGCGCACGAGTTCCTCCCGGTTCTCCGCGTCGCGCGTGGCGGAGGTCGCGACGAAACGTACGTGCTGGGCCCCCAGATCCCCACAGCGTTCGGCGTACCGGGCCGTGACTGTCAGGGTCCGTTCGAGGGCCTCCGGCGACAGACGGCCCGTGGTGTCGACGCCCTCCCCCAGGCGCACGATCTCCATGGTGCGTTCGACGTCCGTCAGGGTGCCGGTCGCGGGATCGACGTCCGCTATGAGCAGCCTCAGGGAGTGGGTGCCGCAGTCCAGGGCTGCGACCCGCACGGGAGGGGCGGTCGGCAGACCGGTCACGAGGCGTCCAGGCAGCTGCCGGCTGTTCCCCACGGCTCGAGAGCCGCGAGCGCCTCGTCCCCCAACGGGTTGGTGCCAGGACCGGCCGCGAGCGCGTGGGCGACGAGGACGTGCAGGCATTTGACCCGTTCGGGCATGCCCCCCGCGGAGGTCCGTTCGATCTCCGGGACGTCCAGGCCCAGGGCCGAACGCCGCGCCAGGTAGTCCTCGTGGGCGGCGCCGTGGGCGGCGGCGAGGTCCGGGTCCTCGGCCAGGCGGCGGTTCATGTCCCGCATGAGACCGTCGGCCTCCAGGGTTCCGATGGCACTCGTGGCCCGAGGACAGGTGAGGTAGTACAGCGTCGGGAAGGGCGTGCCGTCGTCGAGCCGGGGGGAGGTGGTCACGACGTCGGGCGCTCCGCAGGGGCAGCGGTGGGCGATGCCGAGCACGCCTCGGGGCGGGCGGCCCAGTTGTGTTCTCAGGGCCGCGAGGTCCTCGGGTGTCGCGGGCTCCCCGGTGATGTCACGGGGTGGCGGGGACGATGTCACGGAAAGCCATTGTGGAGCACGGTCGTCCGGGGGTGTTGGGGACGGGTCGGGTTCCGTCACCGCTGGTCGTCGCCGGCGATCCGCAGGGACTGCCACACCGAGCCGTACCAGGGCACGCCGGCGTCCCGTTCGGCGCCCGCTGTGAGGGCGGCCTGGTGCCGGGGGTCCACGGCGGCGCCCCGGCCGGCGCCCGCGGCGTCGAGCGCGACGTACCCGGTCTCCCCGGGCCGGACGAAGTGGAGCCTCTCCCTGGCCTGGGTCTCGACGAAACGGTTGTCCTTCCAGCGGTCACGGCGTTGCGCGAGTTCGTCGACCTCTTCCCGGAGGGCCGCGACCTCTGCTTCCTTCTCCTCGATCTGAGACCGCTGCGCGATCCACTGTTTGACATAGGGGGCCAGCAGCAGGCTCAGGACCACGAGGGTCCCTGCCAGGACGGTGACGGGACGGATCACGGGGGGGCGGCGGACGCGGGCGGGGTCGGTGCCGCCGGCCCCCGAGGGGGTGGTCCTGCTCGGATTCGACGGCCTGGAGGAGGCCGGTCTCGGGGCCGCGGTGGGTCTGATGTTTCCCGAACGGGTCGTGGGCCGTTGCGCTGCACTGTGCGGAGGCCGTTGCGCTGCACTGTGCGGAACGGCCGGGGACCGTCCGCGGGCCGCGCGGGTCTCCTCGGACTGCCGGGGGGTCTTGGGTTCGTCGGGTTCGTCGGGTTCAGCGGATTCGGAGCGAGAGGTCGTGCGAGGACGGGCCGGGCCGGGGCGGGCCGGGCCGCCGAGGGGACCGCGTAGACCTGAGTTCCGGGGTCTGCGAGCCACCATCGTGTCGTGCTCCCTCTGCCCGCCGTGCTTGGCCGTGCCGTCGTTCTCGCCCGTGCCGTGGGGGAAGAGCTTCCCCCGTCTGTCTCTTTCCTACCAGAAGAGACGGAAGAACTCCTGATGACATGCACGGGTGTGATGACAGGCACGGATGATGGGCAGCAGCGGGCCCGCACCCGGTGAGGGGTGCGGGCCCGCTGCTGTTGTGCTGTCAGCGGGTGAAACGCGGGAAGGCGCCCGCCCCCGCGTACACGGCGGCGTCGTCCAGCTCTTCCTCGATGCGCAGCAGCTGGTTGTACTTGGCCACGCGCTCGGACCGGGCGGGGGCGCCGGTCTTGATCTGGCCGGAGCCCACGGCCACGGCCAGGTCGGCGATGGTGACGTCCTCGGTCTCACCGGAGCGGTGGCTCATCATGGTGCGGTAGCCGCTGCGGTGGGCGAGATCCACGGCGTCGAGGGTCTCGGTGAGGGTGCCGATCTGGTTCACCTTGACCAGCAGGGCGTTCGCGGCGCCCATGTCGATGCCCTTGCGCAGCCGGACGGGGTTGGTGACGAACAGGTCGTCGCCGACCAGCTGCACGCGGTCGCCGAGGGCCGTGGTGATGGCCTTCCAGCCCTCCCAGTCGTCCTCGTCCAGCGGGTCCTCGATGGAGACCAGCGGGAAGGCGTCGACGAGCGAGGCGTAGTACTCGGTCATCTCGGTGCTGCTCTTCTTGGCACCCTCGAAGGAGTAGCTGCCGTCGGAGCAGAACTCCGTGGCGGCGACGTCGAGGGCCAGGGCGATGTCGCTGCCCGGGGTGAAGCCGGCCTTCTCGATCGCCGAAACGATGAGTTCGAGGGCCTCGCGGTTGGCGGGCAGGCTGGGGGCGAAGCCGCCCTCGTCGCCCAGGCCCGTGGGCAGGCCCTTGGCCTTGAGGACCGACTTCAGCGAGTGGTAGACCTCGGCGCCCCAGCGCAGCGCCTCCTTGAAGCTGGGGGCACCGATCGGGGCGACCATGAACTCCTGGATGTCGACCCCGCCGTCGGCGTGGGCCCCACCGTTGAGGATGTTCATCATGGGGACGGGCAGCACGTGGGCGTTCGGGCCGCCGACGTACCGGAACAGCGGCAGCTCCGCGGCCTCGGCCGCGGCCTTGGCGACGGCCAGGGAGACGCCGAGGATGGCGTTGGCGCCCAGCGTGCCCTTGTTGTCGGTGCCGTCCAGGTCGATCATGGCCTGGTCGACCAGGCGCTGGTCGGCGGCGTCCAGGCCCAGCAGCTCGGGGGCGAGCTGCTCTGTGACGGCGGTGACGGCCTTCTCCACACCCTTGCCCAGGTAACGGCCCTTGTCTCCGTCACGTCGTTCGACGGCTTCGAAGGCGCCGGTCGAAGCGCCCGACGGCACCGCTGCTCTGGCGACGGTGCCGTCGTCCAGAGCGACTTCGACCTCGACAGTGGGGTTGCCGCGAGAATCAAGGATCTCGCGAGCGACGACGGCCTCAATGGTTGCCACGTCTGTGCTCCAGGCTTCTATGTCTACGCAGGGACACGCCCAGACTATCCACCGCGGTGACGGAGGTTGCGCGGCACGACGATAGGTAGCTCACATCGGGCCCGGGGCCGGGGCGGGGAGCCGGTACAGACCCCGGGAGGGCCGCAGTGGTATCCGGGCTGGTCGCGGAGGGTTCGACGGCGGGATGGCCGGCTCGGACCCCGAAGGTTCCCCGGGCGGCCGACCCCGACAGGTCCCGCAGAATCATGACGGATACCCCCTGACATGACAGATCCTGAGAAATATACGCAGGGCTACGTGCCGGTCGCCTACAGTCCGGATCGGGTTCGCTTCCCGTGGGACACGGGTCCCGGCTGCCGCTCGAAACGAAACCAGGCGGAAGCAGCCCGACCGACGGACCGGTGCAGCAACTGGCTGCAGCAGGGCCGGTGAGGGCAGCGGAGAGGTGGAGCCATGTTCGAAGGGGACGGACCGCCCGGGCTGAGGCCGGAGAGGCTCCTGCGCCTGATGCGCAGGAGCCTCGACGAAACAGCGCCGGACCTGCGCGGCGCCACGGTCCTCACGGAGGCCGCCACAGGGGCCTACGCCGTCACCCCGGTCATCGCGGCCCTCGCGGGCGCCGACCACGTGTACGCCGTGACCCGGTCCACCCGGTACGGGTCCGCGGCCGAGGTGATGAAGGGGACGATGTCCCTGGCCGAGGCCGCAGGCGTAGCGGACAGGATCACGGTGCACGCCGAGCCCGACCCCGCCACCCGTTTCGAACTGCTGGGGGCGGCCGACGTCGTCACCAACAGCGGGCATCTGCGGCCCCTGGACGCCGCGTCCGTGGCCGCGTTGAGGCCCACCGCCGTCGTCCCGCTGATGTTCGAGGCGTGGGAGGTCGACCTGGGCCGCGAGGACATCGATCTGGCGGCCCTGCGCGAGCGCGGTGTGCGGTTCTCCGGGACCGACGAGCGGCACCCCGCTGTCGACGTCTTCGGGTATCTGGGGGCGATGGCGGTCCGGCTGCTGGAGGACGCGCAGACCGCCGTGCGACACAGCCGGATCGCACTGCTGTGCGACAACCCTTTCGCGCCGTACCTGGAGTCGGGGCTGGTGGCGGCCGGCGCGACGGTCCGCGCGGCCTCCTCCCCCGACGACCTGGACCGGTGCCTGGCCGACGGCGCCGAGCCGGACGCCGTCGTGGTGGCGCTGTCGCCCACGGGGCGACCCGTCCTGGGCCGGCAGGAGCTGGAACGTCTCGCGGACCGCTGCCCGGGGGTGCTCCTGGCCCAGTTCTGGGGAGACCTCGACCGCGAGGTGTGCGCCCGGGTCGGTCTGCCGTGCGCGCCCGCAGCGCCTCCGGCCCCGGGGCACATGGGGGTGCTGCCCTCGGCGGTGGGACCCGAGCCGATCGTTCGGCTCCAGGCCGGTGGGATCAAGGTGGCGTCCGTGCTCCGGAAGGATCCCCGGACGTGGACCGAGGCGGACCGGCAGTGGCTGGACGACCCCCAGGTTCCCGAGTGCTCCGGTGGGTCGTGGCCGACAGCGGCGTCGGGGGTGCCGGGGCCGGCAGCGGCGTCGGGGGTGCCGGAGGGCGCCGGTCGGGCCGGAGGCCGGTGGGGCGCGGGCGCGTCGGGCGGAGGGGCCGCATGACCCCGCGGGTCCTGCTCGTGGGCCTGGGGCCGACGACTCTGAGCGCCCTGGAGGGGCTGTGCGCCGACGACCGGCTGCGGGTGGTCGGGCTGATCCGCGACGGCGGGGACCCCACGACGGTCCGCGCCGGCGAGCTGGGCGTCCCCGTGGTACCGGACGCCACGGTCGCCGGGGTCGGGGCGGCCCTGGAACGCCTGCGGCCGGACGCCGTGGCGGTGTCGTCGTTCCACCGGATCCTGCCGGCCGACGTCGTCGGGGCCTGCCCGTTCGTGAACGTGCACTACGCGCCCCTGCCCCGGCTGCGGGGCCGGGCCACGGTGAACTGGGCGATCCTCCACGGCGAGGACCGGGCGTGGATCTCGGTGCACCGGCTCGTGCCCGCCCTGGACTCCGGGGGGCTGCTGTTGCAGGAATCCGTTCCGATCGGTCCCCGGGACACCGTCACCTCGGTGTACGAGGCCCTCGACGAGGTGCAGCGCCGCAGACTGCCCGAAGCCCTCCTGGCGGCGCTGGCGGGGGACCCCGGCCGCGAACAGGACCCGTCCCGGGCTACGTACGGGTGCAGCCGGCTGCCCGAGGACGGCCAGATCGACTGGACGGCCCCGACGGCGTGTGCGGACCGTCTGGTCCGGGCCCTGGCCCCGCCGTACCCGGGGGCCTTCACCTGGCTGGGCCTGCGCCGGATCCACGTGGTGCAGGCCGTGCCCGACCCCCCGGACGCCGCCCGGTGGGAGGGTCGGGTCCCGGGCCGGGTCGTGGCCGTGGACCGCGCGGAGGGCACCGTGGACGTGCTGACCGGCGACGGCGTGCTGCGCCTTGTCCGCCTGCGCCCCGAGGGGGAACGGCACCCCGTTCCCGCGACCCGGGTCGTGTCCTCGGTGAAGGCGACCTTCGGCCTGCGCACGAGCGACCTGGTCGACCAGGCGCACGCCCTGTCGGAGCAGGTGCAGACCCTGGGAGGCCAGGTGCAGACCCTGCTCGCCGAGGTGGAGCGCCGGCGGGGCCTGCGCCCGATGTGATCGAGGTCCGGCCGACCCCGCGACGTGCGCAGTGCGTCGTGAGGGCGGTGGAACCGCGATCACGTCGGGGACGTCGACGGTGGGGGAAACCACGCTGCCGAGCTGACCGCGCCGGGGAGGCGTCAGGCGCCGGCCAGGGCGTCCCAGGCGGCGAGCAGCCGGTGTTCCTTCGCCGGGTCGAGGCCGTGGTCGCGCCGGCGCGGATGGGACACCGGCCGTCCCCCGGAGGAGAGCCAGTCCCACACGCGCGCGACCGTGTCCTCGACAGGCCTGCAGACCAGGCCCTGGGCCCGGGCCCTGCTGGTGTCCACGGCCCACGTGCCCGGCTGCGGCCGCCACAGCGGGATCTCGGTCCACTGCCGCACCGGCTGCCGCTGCAGCCACCCCTCATCGACCCATTCCAGCGCTCCGGTGCTTCCCGTCACCTCCAGGCACGTTCGAAGAAGAGAACCGAACGTCGCACAGCCCTCGGGCATCGCAACGTCGTACACCCCGCCCGGGGCGTTCTCGCCCGCCCACAGGGCGAAAGCGGCCAGATCGTCCACGTCCACCGGCTGGATCACCCGGTCGGGCCGCCCCGGGGCCAGTATCCGTCCCCCGCGACGGGCCCGGTCCAACCACCACGGCAGCCGTCCGACGTACTCCCCCGGGCCGAGCACCACCGAGGGACGCAGCACGATCGTGCGCCCGGGGCCGAACTCCCGGCGAACCGCAGCCTCGCACCCCGCTTTGAGCATCCCGTACGCCACGGGCCCGTCCACCCCCTCCGGTGCGCCCTCGGCGTCGGGATCCGCGGCGTACACGGCAGAGGTCTCATCGACAGCCTCGTCGGGCCAACCCGTGTACGCCGAAACGCTCGAAACGAAAACCCACCGCGAGCACACGGGGGACAACGCCAGAGCAGCATCACGAACCTGCGCGGGGACGGCGCCGGCGACGTCCACGACCACATCCCACGGCCCGTGCCCGGCCAGCGCGGCCAGGTCCTCGCCCCGGGTCCGGTCGCCGTGCACGACCTCGACCCCGGCGGGGAACACCGCAGGAGTCACCCCCCGGTTGAACACCCACACCTCGTCACCACGAGCCACGGCCGCGCGGACCACCCCGGACCCGACGAACCAGGACCCCCCCAGCACCAGAACACGCATACGGACCATCTTGCCCGACAGGGGCGCCGGCCGGGCGGCGCCCCGATGTGATCGAGGTCCGGCCCGCCCCGCCGCCGTGCGCAGCGCGTCGTGCAGGCGGTGGAACCTCGACCCCGGCGGGACCGGGAGCGTTCCGGAGCCGGGCGTCAGGTGTGCTTCTGGCGGGAGTCGAGGTATTCCTCGACCCATTGCCGGGAGCTGAGCCAGCTCCCGTTCGGTGCCCGGCGGGCCCGCAGGCGTCCGCGGAGCGCCGCGACCCTCAGGGCGTTCGCGCTGATCCCCGACGCGGAACCGACGAGACTCGCCAACGGAACGAGCTGGGAGGGCCCGGCGACGGCGGGAACCACGAAACGGTTCAGGTTGTCGGTGACAGCTCGCGCGATGAGCTCTCCCAGGGGACCGTGGTCGCCGTTGTCGGCCTTGTGCATGGCCGCGAGGTGGGCAAGGCGTTGGTTCTTGTGGATGATTGCCGGCGGACAGCCCCGGCGAACCAGTACAAGATTGAGCAGGAGACGTCCGGTTCTACCGTTGCCGTCGAGGAAAGGGTGAATCTGCTCGAAAAGGTTGTGAATCTCCGCCAGTATCTCCGGAAAAGGTCGGTCGTTCAGGTCCCTCGTCGTATTGACCAGATCGACCCAGTCCCGCATCCGCGAGGGGACCTCCGGCCACGGCGGCGGTGTCGTCCCCTGTGCAAAGGGTCTGATGTCGTGGCGGCGGAAGCTGCCGGGGCTTTCCCCGTCCTCGGCCTGCGGGTGCGGGGCGACGGACCACACCGGGGACATAACCCGGTGGTGAATCGACCGGACCTCCTGAAGACACACCAGGTCACCGGTGCTCCAGTCCCCCGGTTCCAGGGCCTGGCCGTAGACCCATCGCGCGGCGTCGGCGTAGCCCGTGACCTCCGTGTACTCGCGCAGTTCTCCGGACCCGACCGCGCGCCCCTCGTCGAGCAGGAGGCGGACCTGCCGCAGGACCAAAGTGTTGCCCTCCAACGCGGTCGAGTGATGCGCTTCCTGGTGCCACAATTCGTCCCAGATACCCACCGACTCCACCGGAGTGGGCAGACCCCCGAAGCGCTCGTGCAGGTCCTTGATCGCCTCATCGAGGCGGGCGTAGACGGTGGCGCGCGACGGCCTGCCCCTGGGCATGGGACCTCCTCGAGCATGGGACGGAGCGGAAGTTGTTTGGTTTGGCTCTGGCTAATTGTACCGAACAAGATCTTGGTGGCCCTCGGGCAACACGGCCACGCTGACCTGCGTAAAGGCCGGCGCCCTACGAGGACAGGTCCGGCTACGAGGACAGGTCCGGCTACGAGGACAGGTCCGGCGAGGGCTCGTCCGGCGGCGCCGGGTCCGGGCGCAACGTGAGCGAGAGCTTGAGCCCCTCGGCATAGCAGAGGTCCGGATACTGGCGGAAGGTGTGCCGCTGCCAGCGGGACGGATGCCGAGGTGCCCCGCCGACCCAATACACGGGCAGTTTCCGGGAGACGAGTTCGGCTTCCAACCACCCGACCTGACGGCGATGATGTTCCCGAGCCGGCCCGGACGGAGCCTGCACCCCGTACGCCAGCAACGCAGCCGTCGCCTCTTCCAAGGCCGGAGCGAGTTCACGCCGGGCCTGCTGCCAGCCCTGGGGCGACTGCCCGGCCTCGACGACCCCGCCCGTGCGGTAAGTGGGCAGCGCGAACAAATTGACCAGTCTCACGAGTTCGAAACCGAGGAGCACCCGTGCCTGCTCCAGACGGCCCCGCGTGCGTTCACCGCTCGTGCCCTGCGGAGGATTGCTGCCGACCGCCAACAACAGGCCGTCCCCCACGCGGTACCGCCCTTCCCGTAGTGAACACCGGCACATCCACCCCTCAAAATAGCGACTCGGAACACCGGCCGAACATTGTGGCGATGGTCTGCGTCGCCAGAGTGTCGACCATCGTGACCACCGCCCCGTCCAGCGTCGTGCCCGTCGACGCGAGGTGGACCTCCTTGCGCTATGACTCCTTCGTACCGACCTCGCTCAACATCGCAGCCGGGAAGGCCACTTCCAGACCGGTGCTCTCCGGCACCAGGGCTTTCACGACCGGGGCCCTGCGAGCGAGACCGTCTTGGTGTCACCCGCACCGCGCGAGCGATAGGCGCAGAATCTGCGGACACTACCGGCATTCGGATTCGGCGCCTTGTGTGTCTCCATTTCGTTGGTCTGGAGGTTGAACTCGTACGACACAACGATCGAATCAACTTCCACGCGATCGAGTTCACCGACCCGGACAAGTGTCTCCGACTGTGGCTGAAATTCAGCGGGCACGATCAAAGTCGCCAGGCCCACGGTGCCCGAGACCAGGGCGAACGGGGTCGGTACGACATACATCTTGCGGTCGCGAACCAGTATGTCGCCGTACGAGCCGAAGCCCCGGAACGACTTGTTCCGGTGGACATATCCCGTGTCCGAATTGAGGAAACCGCCGTGGCACACCACAAGGTCCACGACCGGGTACTCATCGACGTCCAGCACCGATTCCGGGTAGCGGCCGAACACGTAAAAGACCTCGCGCCCGCCGTGGTTTCCTGTGGGGACCTGCGAGTTGGAGTCGTAATCTGCCTCATGGCCCGGGAACTCCAGGCCTTTGACCTCATAGCCTTCAGGGTGGTGGACGAGTCGGAAGTCCGGGTGAGTGTTCCGGCCTGGCTCGTCGTACGACAGTTCGCAGGCGTCGATCCGGGCCTGTACCCAGTTCTGGAAGTGGTACTCCTTGTCGCTGGCGGATACCCGTTCGACCAGGTCGCCCTCTGCCCGGGCGCGTTCGCACTCCAGAAACACCTGCTCGACTGCGCTCACTACCAACCCTCTGTCGTTCGTCATCCGCCCGGAGCCCGCCCGTGACGGGCGATGCTCCGAGATTACAGAGGACCTCGGAGCGGAGGACGCCCGGCGACAGGGCGCTTCAGGTCTCGACGATGCGAATGGCGGCCCGTCGCGTTGTCACCGGTCAACTTCCACGCGCACTACCGGCTCACGCCGTTCAGACGCCGCGGCGGCGCCAGGAGGCCCACCAGAGGCGGTCGCGGGCGTGGGAGGCGACGGCGGTCCAGATGAGCGGCTGCAGGTACGGCATGGTTCCCGGGCCCACCGCGCGGCGCATCCGATACCCCGCGTACACGGCGGACCGGGTGATCGCCGGGTAGGTCGTCCGGGCGAAGTCCAGCAGTTCCGCGATGGGAACGGTGTCGGTGCGACGCCGGTCGTAGGCGCGCGAGGCCCGCCACACGGCCTCGTGGGCCAGCCTGCGGCTGACCATCCGATGAAGACCCTGCGGATCGGGCAGATCGCAGGTTTTCAACACGGCGAGGAAAGCGTCCCGGCGCTGCACCAGGTCGGTCAGATGAGCGCCGAAAACCGTTCGGGACATGTTCTGCCCGTGCACCCGGTAGTACGCCTGGTCCACCCCCTTGAGGTAACCGACATCCGCGTGGGAGGCCAGGCGCATCCACAGTTCCAGGTCCCCCGCGTGCGGGAGATCCTCCCGGTAGCCGCCCGCACGGCGCTGCACCGAGGTCCGCGCCACGACCTCCGGAGTCGTGATCACGTTGTGGGCCTGGCGGAACCGGCCCGCGACCCACCGGTGCCCGGGCCAGACGGTGCAGCCCCTCCCCCGGGTCCGGGCCGGCGGAAGCGGGTCCGCCGGATCGAAATGGATCGGGTGGCCGTAGACGAAACCCGCCGACGGATGGGCGTCGAGGAAGTCCACGGCCCGGGTCAGGGCCCCGGGGGTCACCAGGTCGTCCGCGGAGACCAGGGTCACGTAATCGGTGTCGGCCCACTCCATCAGGCCCTCGTTGTACGTCCTGATGTGGCCCCGGTTCTCCGCGTGGACCCGGACCTCGACCCTCGGGTCCGAACGGGCCAGTTCCCCGGCCAGCTCGGCGCTGTCGTCCGGCGAGGCGTCGTCGATGATCAGGACCCGGACGTCCACGCCCGGCTGGTTCTCCACCAGACTGGACACGCACTCGGCCAGGAAATGGCCGTACCGGTAGCAGGGAACCACCACGCCGATGCTGCTCATGGTGGCCGCTCAGCTCCCCGCCACCGGACGGACCGCCTGGGTCCTCCACCAGTCGACCAGCCCGCGCAGCCCTTCGGCCAGGTCCAGTTCGGCACGGAAACCCAGCATCCGCCGGGCCTTGCCCGTGTCGGCCAGACGCCGTTGCACGCCGTTGACGGCCCGCTGGGGTCCGAACTCGATCCCCAGGTCGCTGTCCATGACCCGCAGCAGGATCTGGGCCAGTTCCCGCAGGCTCGTCTCCGCGCCGCTGGCGACGTTGAAGACCTCGTCGGTGACGTCGGCCTGCGCGGCCAGCAGATTGGCCCGCGCGATGTCGGTGACGTTGACGAAGTCCATCGTCTGGTCGCCCGTTCCGAAAATCAGGGGAGGCCGACCCTCGACGATCCGTTCCATCCAGCGCACGAGCACCTCGGTGTACAGGCCGTGGACATCCATCCGGGGCCCGTACACGTTGAAGTACCGCAGAACCACGTAGTCCAGGCCCCGCATGGCGTGGAAACTGCGCAGGATCCCCTCATTGAACGCCTTGGCCGCGCCGTAGAAGGTGTCGTTGGCGTACGGGTGTTGGGTCTCGGGCGTGGGGAACTGCTCGGCCAGCCCGTACACCGACGCCGAGGACGCCGCGACCACCTTGCGGACCTGCGCGTCGGCTGCCGCCTCGACCACGGTGAACGTGCCGTCGGCCAGCACCTCCATCGCCAGCCGTGGCTCCTGCGCGCACTGGGTGATCCGGATCGCGGCCTGGTGGAAACAGACGTCGATCCCGCGCATGAGCCGGCCGACCAGCGCACGGTCCCGGATGTCGCCCTCCACGAACTCGACCCGGCCCGTGGCCAGGGCCTGCGCGAGGTTCTCCCGGCGGCCGCGCACGAGGTTGTCCAGGACCACCACGCGCTCGGCCCCCGCGGCCAGCAGTTGATCGACGATGGTCGAGCCGATCGTCCCGGCCCCGCCCGTGACCAGGTGTCTGCCGCCCTCCAGCGGCACGGCCGCGCTCACCGCTGGTTCCTCAGCGGCACGACGGCGCCCTGGAACTCCAGGCTGCGGCTGGCGGCCTCCAGCACGTCCAGGACGCGCAGACCCGCGAGTCCGTCGGTGATGGGCCGTCGGCCCTGGCGGATGCTCGTGGCGAATTCCGTCATCATGAGTTGCAATGCCTCCCGCTCCTGCAGGGCCGGGGCCACCATGTCCCCCGACCTGTACGAAATGGTCATCTGTCGTCGGTCGTCGACGTCCAGGGAATCGGCCTCCTTCAGATCGACCCCCCGGTCGTAGATCGACAATCGCTGCACGGGATTCAGGTCATCCCACACGAGGGTCCGCTGCGAACCCCCGATGATCGTGGTACGGACCTTCGTCGGGCTGAGCCAGTTCACATGGGAATGCGCTATGGCCCCCCCGGGCAGCTGCAGCGTCAGGTAGGCCACGCAGGCCCGGCCCGAACCGATCGGGTCCGCGCCGTGCGCCGCCACCGCCACCGGACTGCACCCCTCGGGCAGGACGAAGTCCAGGATCGACAGATCGTGGGGGGCCAGGTCCCACAGGACGTCGATGTCCCGCTGCACCAGCCCCAGGTTGATCCGAACCGAATCCACGAACTGGATGTCGCCGAGGGTCCCGTCGAGCACGAGCTGCCGGATCCGCTGGACGGCCGGCGTGTAGCAGTACGTGTGATCGCACATGAGGGTCAGACCCCGCGCGTCGGCCTCCTCGACCAGACGCCGGCCCTCGGCCCAGCTGGAGGCCAGTGGCTTCTCGACCAGAACGTGTTTGCCGGCCCGCAGGGCCGCCAGGGCCACGGGCAGGTGGGTGGCCGCCGGGGTCGCGACCGCGACGGCCTCGATCGCCGGGTCGGACAGGACCTGGTCGACCGACCCGCACGCCCGCACCGTCGGGTCAGCCCCGGCGACCAGGCGAGCCCGTTCGACGTCCAGGTCCACGACGGCGTGCAGTTCGGTGTGCGCGCAGGACCGGGCGTTGCGCACGAGGTTGGGCCCCCAGTAGCCCGCCCCGACGACGGCGATGCGCACCGGCGCCGCCGGATCCCCCGCCGCCCCCTTCGCCGTAGTTCCCTGCACAGTTGTTCCCTGCACAGTTGTTCCCTGCACAGTTGTTCCCTGCACAGCGGTTCCTTGCACAGTGGTTCCCTGCACAGTGGTTCCCTGCACAGTTGTTCCCTGGGACCCGGCGGCTCCGGAACGCCGCCGGGGCGCCGACCGCGAGGAGGTCGTGGCACCTCCGGCGGTGTCTGCTGGTGCGGCGGAGTCGGTTGCGGGGTTCGCCTGGCTCATGGGCGTCGTCCTTCACAGTGTTGTTCTGGGGGGAACACGGTGCCGACCGACAGATCGGCGGGGACGGGCGGACAGGGCGGAACCCGGACATGGTGCTGCGGGATCCGGGCACGGTGGGGCGGGCGTTGCGGGAACAACGACGGGACGAGCAGGGATCGAAACGCCTGTCCGGGACCCGCGGCCGGTCGATCCGGGAGGCGATACCGGTGCCAGCCTACGGCGAAGGGCCCCGATATGGATGTGATTCGCCGAGTGTGACCGGATGCTCATGCATCGCCCGCTGTCCCTCCCGCGCCGTCGCCGTCGATCGGTGAACACCGGCTCACGGTGAACACCGACTCAATCGGTGAACACCGGGGTCACCCAGTAATTGCTGCTCGCCCAGGTCTGGGTGGGGAACCCCCCGCCGTAGAGGTAGACCCCGTTGGCCGAGCCGGGGGCCACGAGCGGCCCGGCGGTCACATCGGCCGTGAAGTGGTCGTTGTCCACCGAGTAGTGCCCCGTGGGCGCGTAGTACGAAACGACGTACACCGTCCCGGCGGTGACGGGCACCGGGGTGGGGAAAGTGAGGGTCTGCCACCCGGATTCCGTCTCCCCCGTGAAGGTTCCACCGGCCAGGACCGCCCCGGTCGAGGACCAAAGGGTCCCGAGGTGCTCACCGGTGTTGGCCGCGGCCTTGTAGAACCGGATCCCGGTGATCGTGCCGTCGGTGGACGGCCGGAACCGCAACCCCAGTTCGACCGCTGCGCCGTCCCCGGAATCCACCGTCCCCGGAACCTGGGAGGAACCGAAGAACGTGCAGGGACACGCGGAGCCCTGCGCCGGCGTCATCACGGTCGAAGGAGGCTGCGACAACGGCGGGAAGACCGTGCTGTTCCCCGCGGAGTCCTGCGACGAGACCCGGTAGTAGTAGGTGGTCCCCCCGGCCAGCCCGGTCAGGCTCACCTGGTGCTCCGTGCCCAGGCCCGTGGCGGTCGTCTCCTGGCCCAGATCGGCGGTCGTCCCGTGGAACACCTTCGCCGTGGCCGACTCGTCGGTCGTCCAGGTGACCGTCGCCGAGGTCGCGGAACCCGCGGAAGCGTTCGCCCCGGAGATCACCGGTGCGGTGGTGTCCGGGTCCGAGGCCGGATCGAACACGACATCGACCCAGTAATTGGTCGCGGCCCAGGTCTCGTTCGGGAACCCGCCGCCGTAACGGTAAACCCCGTTGACCTCGGCGGGCGCGGTCAACGGCCCCTTGACGAGATCCGTGTCGAACCCGTGTCCCGTCAACGAGTAGTGGCCGTCGGGAGCCAGGTAGGAGGCGACGTAGGTGGTCCCGGCTGTGAGGGCCACGGGGGCCGCCAGGGTCAGGTTCTGCCACCCGGAGGCTGTCTCGTCGGTGAAGGTGCCCGTGGCCAGGACCGTCCCCGACGCCGACCAGAGGGTACCCGTGTGCGCCCCCGTGTTCCCGACGGCCTTGTAGAACCGGATCGCGGTCACGGAGCCGCTCACCGACGGCACGAAACGCACCCCCAGCTCGACCCTGGTCGACTCCTGGGAATCGAGGGTCTCCGGCCCGTCCTGGGCCGTGAACAACGAGTAGGGGCCCGTCGACGTCCCGGGGGTCGTGAAAGACAGCGGGGGACTTCCCGACGGCGGGTGAACGGTCGTGTTCCCCGTGCCGTCCTGCGAGGTCACCCGGTAGTAGTAGGTGGTCTGCGGCTGCAGGCCCGACAGGGGCACCGAGTGCTCGGTCGTCGTGCCGAACGTCGAGACCGGGTTGTCCCCCAGGGCGTCCGGGGAGGTCCCGAAGGCCACCTCGGACGAGGCCAGTTCGTCGGTCGTCCACGAAACGGTCGCCGCAGTGCTCTCGGCAGCGACCGCGTCCACCTCGGTGATCGCCGGAGCGCTCGTGTCGGGAACCGCCGCGGTGTCGAACACGACATCGACCCAATAGTTACTGCTCGACCAGGTCTTCGTCGGGAACCCCCCGCCGTACTGGTAGACCCCGTTGCCCGCGACCGGAGCCGTCAGAGGCCCGCTGACGATGTCGGACGTGAAGGCGCTGGTGTCGGACGAATAATGGCCCCGCGGCGCGTAGTACGACACGACATATGTACTGCCCTGCTTGATACTCACGGGGGAGGCGAAGGCCAGGGTCTGCCACCCCGAGGACGTCTCGTTCGTGAACGTCCCCTTGGCCAGACGGGTCCCCCCGACCGTCCACAGCGAACCGGTGTGAGTACCGGTGTTCGCCGCCGACTTGAAGAAACGGACCCCCGTCACGGTGCCGTTCGCGGCAGGGACGAAACGCATCCCCAGCTCCACCGCGCCGGAGTCCTGGCAGTCGGGTGTCTGAGGCATCTGGGTCGTACTGAACACCGAGCAGGGGCAATCGGGACCGCCCCCGGAGGCGTCGGTCGTGAAGGTCAGCGGCGGACTCCCCGTGGCGGGATGCGTGGTGACATTGCCGGACAGGTCGGCGGACCGCACACGGTAGTGGTAGGTCGTTTCGGGGGCCAGATCGGACAGCTCCACCTCGTGGGAGGTGCGCGACCCGGGGGCGCTCGCCGTCCGGTCCAACGAGGAGGCGCTGGTGCCGAAGAGGACGCTCGAGTCGGCCGTTTCGTTCGTGGTCCATGTCACCCTGGCCGTGGTGGCCCCGGTCGTCGCGGCCGTCCCGGAGACGGTGGGCGGGGTCGTGTCCCCCCCACTGGTCGTGAACAGGACATCGACCCAGTAGTTGTCCAGGTTGTAGGTCCGGTTGGGAAACTCCTCCCGCAGCCCCCAGACGCCGTTGTACGAGGTTCCCTTCGAACGCAGGGCCTTGAGCGGGGCCGCGACGTGGTCGCGGTAGTCGAAGAACAGGCTCGAGTCGGCGTAGTGCCCGTGGGGTGCCCGGTAGGAGGCGACATAGGTGGTGCCGGCGGTCACGGCGACCGGCGAGGCGAAGTTCAGGGTCTGCCACCCCGAGGACGTCTCGTTCGTGAACGTGCCCGTGGCCAGCTCGGTGCCTCCGGCCGACCACAGGAACCCCGTATGGGTACCGGTGTTCAGCGCGCTCTTGTAGAAACGAACCCCTGTGATCGTGCCGTTCGTCAGGGGTTGGAAACGCACCCCGAGCTGGACGTCGCTGTCGTCCCCGCTGTCGGCCTTTTCCGGGGCACGTGAGCCGAACAGGGAACACGGACAGGTGACCGACACCGATCGACCGGCCGTGGCCGTCTCGGAGTTGCCGCTGTCGTCGACGGCACGGCTGCGCAGCGAGACGCTGCCGTTGCCCGTCGCAGGCGCGGTGTAGCTCCAGCTGGTCGTCCCGGTGGCCGGGTGCCAGGTCTCGCCCCCGTCGATGGACACCTCGACCCCCGCGACGATGCCCCCGCCGCTGTCGGTCGCCGTCCCCGTGACCGTGAGCTCGCCACCGTTGCCGTGGCTGCTGCCCGCGGCCGGAGAAGAGATCTGCGAGGTGGGCGGTGTGGTGTCGGTGGAGGGGTTCGTGGCCACCATCCCGGACATGATGGTCAGGGGCTGGGCGTCCATGTCCGCCAGGACATTGATCGTCGCCTGTCGCAGGGCGGGATCGGTCGTGTCGTCACCGCCGTCGTGCACAGGGTCCAGGGCCCAGGCGTACTGGATGGTGCCGGCGGAGAAGACCAGCGCCCCACTCGCAGCCTTGTACATCGTCATGTGATGCGTGGTCGTGCCCGGGGCGACGTCCGGGCCGTAGGTCGTGACGCGTTCGGGGGTGGAGCCCGTCGTCGTCGAGAGGTGGAACAGTCCCGGCGGGCGGTAGCCGTTGTCCAGGTCCTCGTCGGACTCGTACCCGACGGTGTGTTCCTGCAGTTCGGCGACCTGTCCGGGGTTTTGTTCCGCCACGGTCGTATTCCTCCAGAAACGGACTTTTCCCTGCTCCGCCGGGACACGAATCGGCAGGTCGTCGTGGTTGGCCATGTAGATCGTGCCGCTGAGGGCGTTCTCAGGGATCACCTCGGAGGAGGTGGTGTAACGCAGGTCCCGAAAGGTCCCCGTCCATTCGGAGGAGGGATCGATCTTGTCCCCGGCCCAGGTCTCCTTGTAACAGACCAGGGTCCTGTGATCGGTCCGGGAGGTGTCGATGCTCTTCTCCCAGCGAGTTCTCCAGTACAACTCGTTGCCGCTGAAGAAGGCCAGATTGACCCCGGCGTCCCTGGCGTTCTCCACGTGCTCGCGCTGAGGACCGGACCAGTACTCGTCATGGCCGACCGACAGGAAGGTCCCGTGATTGGTCAGGAGCGACCCGGCCCGATCCGCATCGACATCCGTGATATAGCTCACATCGTATCCGTTGCGCTCCAGAAAACGGATCATGGGGTATTCGTTGGAGAACAGGAAGTCCCGACCGTCCCAGTCGGCACGGGTCGCGAAGGGACGGTTGTAGCTGACCTTGTAGGAGCGGCCGACGGGGGAACCGGTGTAGAGGTCCGAGCCGCCGTAGGTGTTGTAGGCGTGCCAGGTGGCGTCCTGGGTCTTGAAGACCAGGTCCGAGTGCCCGGCGTCGTTGCGCACCACGAACGGGATGTGACTGCGGCCGCCGTTGTCCGCCCTGGTCAAGAGGGCGAGGTAGACCCCGGACACCAGGGTGCTCGGGGTGTCCCACGTTGCGGAGACCGCCCAGTTGCCGCAGTCGAACAGACCGGTGGTGACGTCCTCCAAACAGGTCGGCTGGGTGCGGGCCGTCGGCGTCACGTCGGCGATCTTGCGGGCGCCGTTCCCCTGGTACCAGCCGAGACGATAAATGTCGATCTCGTAGGAGACCGAAGTCTTGATCTTGAAAGATATGGGGGAACCTGCGTTCACACTGATGTCCGTGCTGAATCCCTGGATACCGGGGTCCCCGACCCCCGAGACGTCCCAGGTGTTGCGGGAGGATCCGGTTCTCGAGTTCTCGCACACCACCGGATTCGTCGGTTCCTGACACGGATCCGTAGTACTCGCATCGGCCTCGGAGGAGCCCCCCGAGGGGATTCCTGTGATCATGACGGTCGTGACGATGAGTGTCGAGAGCATCGCCGCCCCGCGCAGGACGGCACGCGGGACACGGGCACCCAGGGTCACGAAAACGGACCGGGCCGTAGCCCGGGGGCCATCGGGAGAACGCAGAGTACTGGTCACATCAGCAGGATAGGATCACCTCTGCGAAGGGGGGAGGGGTTCACGGAAAACGCCGGAAAAACCGGTGGAGGTTTCATCTTCCGACGGTTCGGTCCTCCCAATTCTCACGGGACCCGTATAATCCGTACGGACATTCTGAGGACATCCGACGAACGCACGTCGGAGCATCGAAAGCTGTCATGAGAACGGGTCTGCAGGAGGAGCTTCGCTCGGTGGTCCGCCGCGCACATCGGCGCACGTCACCGCCTGAGAGCGATCCCGTTCCCCGAGAACGAGCAACGTCAGGCGCACTCCCGGGCGTCCCCTGTTCACAACGGGTCGCCGGTGCCGCCGGCCCGCCGCGCGGACCTCTCACCGGCACCGCACGGATCCGACCGTTCGACCTGCTGGGAGCGCTCGTGCGTCGAAAAGCCCTGTTGTCCATGGCCTCGGCCGCCTCGGTACTCCTGTGCGGAGCCACGGCCCTGTACGCGACGGGCGCCCTCGGGGACTCCTCGGGGAACAGCTCCCGGACCGACCTGCTCAGCGGGCAGGACTGGTCCCACCTGGCCGGGGCGAAGGTCTCGAACGACGGGATCGGGGTGAACGGGCTGGGACGCCGGATCGTCCAGCAGGACGGATCCGGGGGACAGGCCAATCCTCCCGTGAATCTGTCCGGCCCCCGGTTACGGGTGAAGGGTTCCTTCTCGGTCACGGCGACCATGGCGGGTGTGGGCTCCACGGACGGGTACCTGCACTTGTACGACTCGGCCCCGGTCGTCTACGACGAATGGCGCCAGGAGCCCCCCGGCCTGCGGCTGGGCGTGGAAGGCTCCCGAGTGCGCGTGGACGTGTGGGACGGTCGATCCGACACCGCCCGAACCACCAAGAGGTTCGGAACAGGACTCTCCGACACGGTGACCCTCACCGCCACCGTCACCGGCACCACCATCAAGATCCGTGCGAACTCCGCCGACCTCGGTACCGTCCCGGCACAGGGGATTCTCGACAGCGGCACCGTCCTGTTCGGCCTCGACGGCACGACCGGCCGCCCCTGGACCCTGAAGTCCCTGACCGCCCAAGCCCTGAACGGCACAGCCCTCCGGATCGACCAGGCCCCCTCCCCGACCGTGGAGCACACCGACGGGACCCTGCGCACCACAGCCGCGGGACTCACCCGTCCTTTCGGCATCGGGACCGCTCTGGCCTCCGGCCCCCTGCTCACCGACACCGTCTACCGCACCACTGCGGCCACCCAGTTCTCCATGATCACTCCCGAGAACGACTTCAAACCCCAGTTCCTCCACCCCCAACCGGACACCTACGCCTTCGACGAAGGCGACGCCCTGGTCCGTTTCGCACAAGCCAACAACATCCGCGTCCACGCCCACACGCTCGTCTGGCACGAGGCCCTCCCCGCCTGGATGCGCGCCCTGAAAACCCCCGACGCCGTCGAGAAGGCCATGGTCGACCATGTCAACACCGTCGCAGGCCACTACCGGGGCAAAGTCACCGAATGGGACGTGGTCAACGAACCCCTGTCCGATGAGGACGCCGACTACACCAACGGGAACCGCGGGCTGCGGGCCGGGCGCAACCCCTGGTTCCAGGCCCTCGGCGAGCAGTACATCGACCTGGCCTTCACCACGGCCCACCGGGCCGACCCCGACGCCGACCTCTACCTCAACGAGTACGGGGCAGAGGAGGACGGCGAGCGCTGGGAGGCCCTGCTGGCCCTGGCCCAGCGCCTCAAGGCCCGCGGTGTTCCCATCGACGGCATCGGTTTTCAGAACCACGAGTACGAGAAGGGCGACCGGACAGCAGCGGAGACCTTCCGCCGGCATGTGCGGAAGCTGGCCTCGATCGGGTTGAAGGCTCGGATCTCGGAGATGGACGTGATCCTGGGCGAGGGGGAGTCGCAGGACGTGCAGGTTCGTCAGTTCGTCGGCAAGCTCGACGTGTGTGTCGAGGAGCCGAATTGCACGACCTTCGGTCTGTGGGGGTTCACCGACCGGTACGGGTCCACCTCAGGGGTTGGTGAGTACCCGCTCCCGACGGGTAATGCCCTGCCCTGGGACGAGGATCTGAGGCCCAAGAAGGTCTACTCGGCGCTGCTCGAACGGTTGCGCGGCTGATCGTCGCACTGCCCGGTCCCGGGCCCGTGCTCTCCCACGAGGCCGTCGGCGTGGTCCTCGGTCACGGTGTGGTCCTCGGTCAGGGTGTGGTCCTCGGTCACGGTGTGGTCCTCGGTCAGTCCGGCGGGGGTCTGCGCGTACTGTCGCCCGGTGACCGGGCAGTTCCAGCGTCCGGGCCCGGCCGGCACCAGCCGTACCCCGGCGTGTCCCACCCAGCCGATACGGCGGGCCGGCACCCCGGCGACCAGTGCGAAGTCCGGTACGTCGCGGGTGACGACGGCCCCGGCCGCCACCAGGGCCCATCGCCCGATCGTCACGGGCGCGACGCAGACGGCGCGGGCTCCCACGGCGGCCCCCCGCCGGACCAGCACGGCCACGGCGTTCCAGTCGGACTCGTCCTTCAGGCGGCCGTCCGGGGTGACGGCCCGGGGGTTCTGGTCGTTGGTCAGAACGGCCGCGGGTCCGATGAACACGCCGTCCTCGAGCACGGCGGGTTCGTAGACGAGGGCATAGTTCTGGATCTTGCATTGGTTTCCGATCCGGACGCCCGGGCCCACGTAGGCACCGCGTCCCAGGACGCAGTCCCGCCCCACCCTCGCGTCCTGCCGGATCTGGGCCAGGTGCCAGACCTTGGTGCCCTCGCCGACGTCGGCCGTGGGGTCGACGTCGGCGTCGGCGTGGATCGTCGCCGGAACGGTCATCGGGGCTCCTTCTCCAGTGGGTCGGCCGGGGCCGACGGCGTCACGGTGTCAGGGCGCCGGGGGCCGAGCAGATCCCGGTGAGGTCCTGTTCGGTTCCTGTGCAGGCCCACCCCTCGTCGATCGCCGCGCGCAGGGCCTCCCGCCAGTCGCGCAGGTTCGGCAGACCTGCCGCAGGTCCCGTGCTGTGGGCCAGCACGGAGTAGTGGGGGCGGGGCGCGGTCCCGGGGTCGGTCGGTACGGGTCTGACCCTGTTCGGGTCTGCGCCCAACAGTTCGAACACGGTTCGGGCCAGGCCGTACCAGGTGGTGCTGCCCGAGGTCGTCCCGTGGTAGGTCCCCGGAGGCGCGTCGGCGTCCACGAGGGCGACGAGCCAGGCTGCCAGGTCCTTGGACCAGGTCGGTTGTCCCCACTGGTCGTTCACGACCTGGATCGTGGGCCGTTCCCGTTCCAGCCGGGCGACGGTGCGCACGAAGTTCCTGCCGTGTTCGCCGTAGAGCCAGGCAGTTCGAACCACCCAATGACGTTCGGGCAGTTCCGTACGGACGGCCCACTCCCCCGCAGCTTTGGTCCGGCCGTAGGCCGAGGCCGGGGCCAGGGGGGCGCCCTCGGGGTAGGGCCGGTCGGCCCGGCCCGAGAACACGTAGTCCGTGGACAGGTGCAGGAGGCGGGCGCCGTCTTCGGCGCAGGCCCTCGCCAGCAGTTGGGGTCCGACGGCGTTGACTGCGAAGGCCTCGGCCTCGCGGGCCTGTGCGGCGTCGACAGCCGTCCACGCCGCGCAGTTGACCACGACGTCATGTCCCGCGACGGCCGCGGGAACCGCGAGGGGGTCGGTGATGTCCAGGGCCGCGAAGTCGGCCGCCGTGACCGGGCGACCCTCCAGGGCCGCCAGAAGATCGCGGCCGAGCATTCCCCCGGCTCCTGTCACCAGCCAGCGCACTGCGCCACCGCCCTTCGTGATCGATCAGAAGCCTCATCACCGGCAGACGTCATGCCTGCGCTCCTCCGAGGGGCAGTTCAGCTGAAATCCCGTTGTGACCTGGCAGGTCGCGTCGTGGGGAGGCCATGCGGTGCAGGACGTCGGAGCCGCGCCGGGTGGTGCACCGGCGCGGTTCCGACGGGCGTCCCTGCCGATGGGCAACGATAGTTGAGGTACGGGTGGGAACAGGGGGTGAAAGGGGTATCTGTCAGAAAGAAAACGGATACTGTCATCGAGTGCGGGTTCGAGAGCTGTCCGTTCGAGATTCCTTCGTCTTCACTGTTCAGCAGTTCCCCGACGATCGGGGAACGTTCATGGAGTGGTATCGCCAGGAAGCACTCACTGAGGCGGTCGGGCATCCCCTGGGGTTGGCCCAGGCCAACTGTTCGGTGTCCCAGCGGGGGGTGCTGCGCGGCGTCCACTTCGCGCAGGTGCCCCCGAGCCAGGCCAAGCTCGTCACGTGTGTGCACGGTGCCGTCCTGGACGCCGTCGTCGATCTGAGGGTGGGCTCGCCCACTTTCGGCGTCGTGGAACTGGTCCGGCTCGACGACGTCGATCGGAACGTCGTCTACCTCGCCGAGGGACTGGGACACGCGTTCCTCTCTCTCGCCGACGATTCGGTGGTGACGTACCTGTGCAGCGAGGTGTACCGGCCGGGCAGGGAACACGCTGTGCATCCCCTGGACCCGGCGTTGGGGATCGATTGGCCTGCTGACATCGTCCCCCGCCTGTCGGCCAAGGACGCAGCGGCCCCCACCCTGGCCCAGGCCGCGGCGGTCGGGCTGCTCCCGTCCTACGAGGACTGTCAGGCCTGGTACGGAACGCTCCGCGACCGACTTTCGAACTGCTGTCCCACGGGGTGAGGCCCCGGGGACGTCACCGGCCATGAGCGTCCCCTCGTCGGGTGATCCGTGCGGCGGATCCACCTCCCGCTGGGGATGTTCCCACAGGAGAGGCGAATGATGCGCGGCATCATCCTGGCGGGGGGCACCGGAACGCGGCTGCATCCCATCACCCTGGCAATCAGCAAACAGCTGATGCCCATTCATGACAAACCAATGATTTATTATCCGCTGTCGACCCTGATGACCGCGGGGATCCGCGAGATCCTCGTCATCACGACTCCCCAGGACTGTGAACAGTTCCGGCGTCTGTTGGGGGACGGGCAGTGGCTGGGGATGCGGATCGAATACGCCGTCCAGGCCGAACCGCAGGGCCTGGCCCAGGCTTTCCTGATCGGCGACGGGTTCATCGCCGATCAACCCGTGGCCCTGGCCCTGGGGGACAACATCTTCCACGGACCGGCCCTCGACGACACCCTGGAGAAGCACACCGATCTCGTCGGCGGTCATGTCTTCGCCTACCACGTCAGCAACCCCCAGGCCTACGGGGTCGTGGAGTTCGACGCCGACGGCACCGTCACCTCCCTGGAGGAGAAACCCGCCAGGCCCCGGAGCAACTACGCCGTCCCGGGCCTGTACTTCTACGACAACGACGTGGTGGACATCGCGCGCGCGGTACGCCCCAGTCCCCGCGGGGAACTGGAGATCACCGACGTCCACCGGACCTACCTGGACCGGGGACGGCTGCATGTCACGGTCCTGGAACGCGGCACGGCCTGGTTGGACACCGGCACGGTCCAGTCGATGATGGACGCCTCGGAGTACGTCCAGGTCATCGAAGCCCGGCAGGGGCAGAAGATCGGCTGTGTCGAGGAGGTCGCCTGGCGCAGGGGCTGGATCGACGACCGGCACCTGTCCCGACTGGCAGAGGGCATGGCCCGCAGCAGTTACGGAGCCTACCTGCAGGCCCTGCTGGAGACCGGGGTGCAGGTGCCCGCCGGCCGCGCAAGGCCGCGCCCGGCCCCCTCGCACCCCGCGCAGGCCCTGGTCGGCTGAAGGGAACCTGTCTGAAGGGGCCATGGTCGGCTGACGATCCCCTCCGGCCCGGACCGGCCGCGCTCACCGGTGTTCGCCGGGTGGGTGCGGCCGGTTCTCCCTCGTGCACAGGACCAGGTTGTCGTGCACAGGACCGAGCTGTCGTGCACAGGACGCTGTCGTGCACAGGACGCTGTCGTGCACAGGACCGAGCTGTCGTGCACAGGAACCAGGGCTGTTCCGCCCCGTAACGGTGCCGCCCCGGCTGTGCCCTCAGCCCGGTTCGGGCCGGCGACGGCCCCGGCCTCGCCGCACGAGGCCCGCCCCGAGGTCCCGCAGAACCTCCTGGGCGACGATGCCGAGGAAGGCGAGGTTGGTCGTCAGGTAGCGGGGGCCCATCCGACGGGGCTCCTGCACGGTCCGGTACAGCCACTCCAGGCCCAGGCGCTGCCAGCGCTCGGGCGCCCGCCGCGTGAGACCGGCGAGGATGTCGATCGAGCCGCCGACCCCGTGGACGACCGCCGCGCCGGTGCGCGCGGCGTAGCGGGCGCAGAACTCCTCCTTCTTGGGCGAGGACATCCCCAGGAACAGCAGTTGGGCACCGCTGCGCCGGATCTCGTCTGCGATCGGCCCCGCCTGGTGGTCGGCGAAGTAGCCGTCCCGGTACCCGGCGAACACCAGTCCCGGATAGCGTCGCAGGGCCTCCTCGACGGCCCGGTCCACGACCGCGGACCGGGCCCCCAACAGGTACACGGGGATCCTCCGGGAGGCGGCCTGGGCCAGGAGGTCCTGGAAGAGGTCGATCCCGGCGACCCGCTCCGGCAGGGGACGGCGCAGCATCCGACTGGCCCAGACCACGGACTGTCCGTCGGCCAGCAGCAGACCGCACGAGTTCAAGCACTCCCGCAGGCGCCCGTCCCTGCGCAACCAGACGACCTTCGCCGCGTTGAGGACCCCGACCTCCAGGCGCTCGCCGTCCTTGACGGCGCGCAGGCAGCGGTCCACGGCCTCCGGCCGGGTCAGCGCGTCCAGGCGCAGTCCGAACAGTTCCCGTCGGGCATCGTTTCGATCAACAGGTCCGGCTCCGTTCTGGTCATCGGACATCGCCGGACGCCTCCGCCGTCCTGCGGGCGACGGCGGGCTCCGTGAGCGGGCGAGGGGCGAGCCGGCCCGCGTCCGCGCGTTCGCTCTCCGGCAGGACGGTCGGCGGAGGATCGACGGTCGGCGCCGGCATCCAGGCCTCCAACAGCCACCCCAGTTCGTAGGGCCGGCACTCCCGGTCGACCGCCGTGGGGCCGAGGACGCTGTCGATGAGGGAGAGGGTCATCCGCGGCCGGAACCTGGTGCTCAGGGCCCGCACGGCACGCACGACCTTGCGAGGGTCCCGGCGCGCCACCTTGCGCCACGTGAGCCCCAGGTCGTCCCGCAGGAGGGGCTCGACCCACTCCGGGCGTTTGACCAGCCAGGTCAGCCCCCGGGTGATCGCTCCGTCATCGACCCGCCCCCCGGCCTGAGCGAGGTCGAGCAGGGCCATGGGCGCCATGGCGTGCTGATGGACCGAATAGACGGGGTAGCCCTCGACGACGGTCTGGTTGCGGGCGTCGTAGTGCCACCACCACTGTCCGGCCCGGCCCTGCAGGGCACAGAGCCGATCGGCACAGTCCTGGGCGGCCCGGAGGGCCTCGGGGTCGTCACCGGAGGCGTGCAGGCGGGCCAGGGCCTGGAGCGGGTAGACCTGGTCGGCGAAACAACCCACGTGGGAACGCCATCCGGCCACGCGCCCCGCCCCGGCGGCGTGGGGGAACAGGTCACCGCCCGGACGGCAGGCCAGGAGCTTGTCGCGGGCCACGGCCAGCCGTCGCTCGACGTCCGCCCGTCCTCGGGCGGCGACGTAGGCGCAGACGGCCCAGGAGAGGTCCACGACGTAGGGGTTCCGGTCCCGGTCGAACACCCGGTCCAGCATCCGCAGGGCCTCGGGCAGCTGGGTGCCCCCCGTGCAGGCGACAGCCCAGGCCGCCACCGCGACGTCGCCCAGGGCGCTGTCCAGGGGCAGCCGCCCCAGGAAGTGGTCGGCGGCCTCGTCGGCGCAGCATCCCCCGAGCAGTTCGCGCTGCGCGGGGGCGTCGAGGTGACGGGCGCCGATCGCGACCATTCCGCTGTACCGCAGGCTGCGGCCCTCCAGCCGGGTGGTGGGCCGGCCGCGATCGACCGCGCCCCTGCGGGTGTAGGCGAACACGCCGTCGGGCAGACGCATCGTGCCCAGACCGTCGACGGCGATGCGCACCAACCGTTCCACCAGGTCGACGCAGGAGGGGTCCGCCCGGAGCAGTCTCTCGACCCGCGGACGGCCGTTCGTCAGTCTGTTGTCGGTTCCTGGCTGAATCCGCGCGGACGACGAAGGAGTCGTCCCCTGTGACGTTCCGGTCACGTCATTCTCCCGTCTCGGCCCCGTCGGCGGGTTCCTCCTGCACGGTGGGATCCCTCGTTCCTCGAACAGGTCGCAAGTTGAGTTCGTTGCCCGAACGAGGGGAGCAGGCCGCCTTCTGCTCCTTCGTCAATATAGGTGTGCGGCACGGAAGAGAACCTGATTTTCCTTGAATTAGTGAAGTCTCTTTCTTCCCGCTCGGACCCACGGCATCGCCCGCTGGTCGATCAGAGTTGATCATCCGCCCGGGGGAGCTGCGCCCAGGCTCTCCCATCCCAAGTTTGGTACTGGATCATGCCGGTATCGACACATTGCAGCAGGTGACACAACATGTGGATAATCCACAATCGTCACGGGGAGTGTCAGAACGAAGAGTCACATGACCGATCGAGCTCCCAAAATCACAACTGCCGGGTGCCAGCTCCAAGAACCCACGGCCCCTCCCGGGAGACCTCCCCGGGGCCCGGGCGCAGGTCCTGCGGGCGGCGTCGGAAGTTTCGAATTGTCATTACAGGAGGAAGGGGCTGTCATTACACGGGAAATATTTCCACAGAGAACACGGGAGAGGATCGTCCGGTTAAGCGAGAATCCTCCGATCGACCGATGGTATTCATCGAGAGGTTTCCAAAATTCAGCGACACGCCGACGTCCCCCACGACGTTTTACGAACTTCCGAAGACCGACCGCGAAAACGATCACCCGGAGACGGCGGATCCGTGACCCCTGTCAGGGAAGGGACGCGGCCGTGCGCCGGCGCAGCGCCCACGTGTCCACGGCGACGGCGAGGGTCAGGGCCAGGACGATCCCCAGGAGCAGGGAACCGGCCAGGGCCCTCACGCGGCTTCCGGCGTTGTGCAGGACGGGCGGGTTCAGGGGGCTGAGCCGCGTGGTCACCCTGTAGCGGGGATCGACCTTCGCCCGGTCCTGCAGGTCCACGAGGTCGGCGTCGATCTTCCCCAGAACGGTGTCGAGCCTCGCGTGCACCTCCTGGGGACTGTCACCCGTCACCTGCACGTCGAGCAGGGGGCGTTCGAAATTGTTGGCCCACTGTCCACCGGAGTTGGGCAGACGAACGGAGTAGCCGTGTTCGACTCCCTCCTCGGCGAGGAGGACGTCGTCCGAGACCGTCTGCACCTGGTCCTGGCCCCCGTTGGCCATTTGGCCCACGATCCCGGCGAGCCCGATCAGTCCCGGGGTCACGACCCTGTACGTGTTGCCGTCGTCCGGTTGCAGGAAGATGACGTCGACCTGCGAGCTGTAGGTTCCCGGAAGGCTGTGGACCACGCCCGCCATCACGAGGACCACCATCAGCCCGGAGACAGTGACGTACCAACGACGACGCAGGACCGCCATCAGTTCCCAGACCGTCACCGCCGGACCTCCCCGTGTTCTTCACGTAGCGCCGCCCCGTTGACGATCGTAACCGTCCGGGACCGCCTCGAAGGCCCACACCGGCGAACAGAGCGGGCCGGAACAGAGGGGACCGGAACGCACACAGCGGGGGATCCTGCCCAGAACCGCACCCGAACGGCCGTACGGGGATACTCTGACCGGAACGAGTCCAAGTGCGGAAACTGCGGCAGCACCGGCGAATGTCCCGCTGGGAGGAACTGGAAGACGCATGTACTTCTCTGACTGGAGAGTCCTGCTGCGGCGTTGGTACGCGGTGGTCCTCGGGCTTCTGTTGACGGCCGGGCTGGGCTGCTCGGCCGTCGTGCTCGTCCCCGTCCAGTACAAGGTCGAGGCGGAGGTCCTGCTCCTGCCCCCCAAGAAGGCGGTCCTCAAAGGAGGCAACCCCTACTTGTACCTCGACGGGCTCAGCGGGATCCAGGACGTCCTCTCCCGCACCATGTCCGACGCCGTGACCGGACGGGCCCTGCTGGAGGACGGTGCCACGGGGGTCCACAGCATTGTCCCCGACCCCCTGAGCGCAGGTCCGGTCCTCGTGGTCGGCGTCGAGGACTCCACGCCCGAGGACGCCCTGCGGAGCCTGGGCCTGGTGCTCGACCGGATCCCCGTGGCACTGCGGGACATCCAGACCTCGGCACAGGTCCCCGACGGTTGGATGGTGACCTCCACCGTGATCACCGAGGACGACCGGGCGCAGCTCCTGCGCAAGACCCAGCTGCGGGCCGTCGTCGCGGGCGTTGCGGCGGGACTGGCCGCGACCGTGATGGGGGCCTGCCTGCTGGACTCCTTCCTCCAGCGCCGCAGACGCCGGAGGAAGGACCCGGAGAACGGCGGGGCCCGCCACTGCCCGGGGCCGTCCCGATCGACCGACGGCAGCCTCCCGGTCGGCTGAGCCGGCGTGGTACTGCCCGTGGCCACCCGGTCCGACCGCCGTCAGGCGCGGCGGGCCGATGCGGTGACCCTCCTGACCTTCTTCCTGGTACTACTGTTCGCGATCCCGGCCAAGTACGTCGTCGGCCCCCTGGGAGGGGCCGGCTCCCCCGCCCAGCTCCTCGGACTGGCCGGAGCCCTGTGGTGGGCAGCTCACCGCCTGATGCAGCCAGCGTCCCAGCAGCCCGTGGGCCAACCGGTCCGACGCGCGATGATGCTCTTCTGCCTCACCGTGCTCATCGGCTACGTCGCCGCCACCACCCGCCCCATAGGCCAGAGGGAACTGCAGTCCGCCGACATGGGCCTGCTGGGACTGATGTCCTGGCTGGGACTGTTCCTGGTCGTGTGCGACGGGGTGCCGTCCCTGCCCCGTCTGGAGGCCCTGCTGCGCAGGGTCTCCATCGCGGGAGGACTGATCGCTGCCCTCGGCGTCGCACAGTTCTTCACAGGGAGGGCCTTCACCAACTACCTGCAGTTCCCCGGGCTGACGGCCAACAGCATCCTGACGAGCGTCGCGGGCCGGGACGGCTTCAACCGGCCCGCGAGCACGGCCCTGCACCCCATCGAGTTCGGCGTGACCCTGACGATGCTGCTGCCCTTCGCCCTGCACTTCGCCTTCCACGACGTCCACCGCTCCCGGGTACGCCGATGGGCCCCCGTGCTGGCGATCGCGGCGGCCGTGCCCCTGTCCGTCTCCCGCTCGGCGATCGTCGGCGTCGCCGTCGCCCTGGCCTTCCTGCTGCCCACCTGGCCCAGGCCCCAACGCCGCGTGGCCTACCTGGGGATCGTCGGGATCCTGGGCGCGGCCTTCGTCACCGTCCCGGGGATCCTGGGCACCCTCACGGGACTGTTCACCGCGGTCGGATCGGACTCCTCGGCGCAGTCCAGGACGGGAAGCTACGCCCTGGCCTGGGAGTTCATCACCCGGGCCCCGGTGTTCGGCCGAGGCTTCTCCACTTTCCTGCCCAGTTACCGGATCTTGGACAACCAGTACCTCGGAGTCCTCATCGAGCTGGGGTTCGTGGGGCTGACGGCACTGTTGACCTTGTTCGTCCTGGGCCTGCGGGAGGCTCTGCGACTGCACCGCCGCTGCCAGGACCCGGCCCTCCGGTCCCTGGCCCAGGCGCTCGCGGCGTCCGCGGCCGCGGGGGCCTGCAGTTTCGGACTGTTCGACGCCTTCTCGTTCCCGCAGGTCGCCAACCTCATGTTCCTCGTGCTCGGGGCGACGGCCGCCCTGCGGCGGCTGACGGTCACAGGCCCCCACCAGGTCGCGTGGTCGGCGCGGCCGTGGCTTCGCCCACAGCCGTGAGCAGGGCCTGCACGACCCGTTCCTGCTGGGCCGCGGTGATCTGCGGATAGATCGGCAGGGAGAGGATCTGCCCGGCCGCGGCCTGCGCCACCGGGAAGTCCCCCGGACCGTACCCGAGCCAGGAGAAGGCCGGCTGCCGGTGCACCGGCACCGGGTAGTGGATGCCCGCGAAAATGCCCTCGCCGTGCAGGTGTTCGAGCACTCTGTCCCGTTCGGGGACCCGGACCACGTACAGGTGCCAGACGTGTTCGTTGCCCGGAAGGGTGACCGGGGTACGGACGGCCGCGGAACCCGCCAGCAGGGCCGTGTACCGGTCGGCGGCCTCCCGCCGTCGGGCGTTCCACTCCGCCAGCCTGCGCAGTTTCGCCCTCAGGACCACGGCCTGCAACGTGTCCAGGCGCGAGTTGAACCCCAGGATCGTGTGCTCGTACTTGACGGCGCTGCCGTGGTCCCTCATCATCCGCACGGTCCCGGCCAGTTCCCCGTCCCCGGTCAGAACCGCGCCGGCGTCACCGTACGCCCCCAGGTTCTTGCCCGGGTAGAAACTCGTCCCCGCGATCGTGCCGAGCCCGCCGACGGGTACGCCGAAACGGCTGGCGCCCTGGGCCTGCGCGGCATCCTCCACGATCGCGACCCTCCCGTCGCGCGTGCAGGGCTCCAGCCCCTCCACCGCGGCCGCCTGCCCGAACAGGTGCACCGGGACGACGGCCCGGGTGTTCGGCCCCACAGCCTGCACGGCGAGGTCCGGCCGCATGAGCAGGGTGTCGTCGTCGACGTCGACGAGCACGGGCCTGGCCCCCGCCCGGACGACGGCCTCGGCCGTCGCCACGAAGGTGTTCGCGGGCAGCACGACCTCGTGCCCCGGCCCCACCCCGAGCGCCCTCAGCGCCATTTCGAGCGCGTCGGTGCCGTTGCCGGTCCCCACGCAGTGGGCGACCTCGCTGAACCGGGCGAACTCCGATTCGAAGGCGGCCACGGCCCGACCCCCGACGAAGTCGCCCCTGGCGAGGACCTCGGCGAACCCGGCCTGGACCTCGTCGGCCACCTCTGCGTGCTGAAGAGACAAATCGATCAATGGCACAGCGGACACTGCGGTGCTCCTCGGGGGTCTCGGTGACGGAAGGATTCGCCGGCTCGGCACTCAGACCGCCTTGGCCCGCAGGACCTCGACAATCGTCCGCTGCTCGCTGCTCGACAGACTGTGGTAAAGGGGCAGGATCAACGACCGGTCGGTCAGACGTTCGGTCACGGGCAGGGGAACATGAGGATGCCCCGCGTAGGCCGGCTGTCGATGCGCCGCCATGATCCCGGCCCGGGCCGACACCCCGGCGTCGGCCAACACCCCGAGCAACTCGTTGCGGGACAGGGGGTACGACGCCTCCAGCTCCACCCAGAAGGACTGGAAATTGCCCGTCCCCCACGCCGGGTCCCGCACAGCCCTGACCCCTGGCACGTCGGCGAGCAGTTCGTGATAGCAGGCGGCCAGCTCACGACGTCGGGCGATCATCTCGTCGAGCTTGTCCAACTGCACCAGCCCGATCGCGGCCTGCACGTCGGTCATCCGGAAGTTGAACCCCGTCTCCAGGTAGCTCTCCACCACGGGACGCCCGCCCGCATGCCGGTCCGCAGCGCTCACACTCATGCCGTGCTCCCGCAGCCTGCGGGCCCGCACGGCGACGGCGGCGTCGTCCGTGGTGAGCATGCCGCCCTCACCCGTCGTCAGCAGCTTGCGGGGATGGAAGGACCAGGTGGCCAGGGTCGCACCGGTGCCGACAGGGGCCCGGCCGTACCGGGCCCCCACCGCGCAGGCGGCGTCCTCGACCAGGGGCACACCCCGGCTCCCGCACAGGGCCCGCAGAGGATCGAGATCCGCGGGGACACCGCCCTGATGCACGACGATCACAGCCCTCGTCCGCTCCGTGAGCACCTCCTGCACGGTCCCGGCCGAAACATTGCCCGTCAGCGGATCGACATCGGCGAACACCGGGACGGCGCCCACGTACCGGGCCGCGTTCGCTGTCGCGATGAACGAGAACGAGGGAACGACCACCTCGTCCCCCCGTCCGACCCCCAACAGGTACAGGGACAGGTGCAACGCCGTGGTGCAGGAGGAAAGAGCGACCCCATGCCCCGCCCCCACCCGCCGGGCGAACTCCTGCTCGAAAGCCGCGACCTTCGGCCCCTGGGCCACCCATCCGGACAAAACGGTCTGTGCCGCAGCAGCGGCCTCCCGCTCCCCCAGCCAAGGTCTCATCACAGGAATCATCGTTCCGGTCTCCTCATGTCGTCCGGTGCCGCGTCATCGTGCATTCCGATCAGTTCGCCGATCCGGTCCGCTCTCTCGGCCCAGGAATGCCGGGCAGCGAAACCCCGGCGCTCCGCGACCTGTCGGTCGGTTCTCCCGCCCAGCAGAAGGGACTGCACGGCGTCGGCGAACTCCACCGGGGTCCGGGCGACCGTCACCAGATCCGTGCCCAGCCCACGCACGGCCGGCAGATCGGTCGCGACCACCGCGCGCCCCGCAGCCAAGTACTCCAACGTCTTGAGGGGAGAACTCGCCCGGTTGAACGCAGAATCGCCGTACGGGGTCAGACCGACATCGATGACCCGAAGGTAGGAAGGCATCTCCTCGAACTCCTTGCGACCGACCCACTGAACACAGGGCCGGGACAACAGACCGTCCAACCGACTCCGGCGAAACGTGTGACTGCACCCGCCGACGAGCAGGAGCGACACCCCCCGGTCCGCGACAGCGTGCAGCAACTCCAGGTCGATCCTGTCGTTGAGGGTCCCGACGAACCCCGCGATCGGTCCGGGCAGACGCACGTCCGACGGCAACGGGGCACTGTCCGTGGACGCGAAGCGCTCACTGTCGCACCCGTTGGGAATCACATGGATGTCCCGGCGCAATCGCGACCAGTCGCGGGCGAGGACGTCCGAAACGGCGATCACGATGTCGGCCTCCCGCAGATGCGCGCTCTGGCGTTCGGCCAGCCAGGTGCTCCCCAGTCCCATCAGACCGGCCCCGGCCAGGTAGTCGTCCGTCCCGTAGAAGACGGTCCGCTCGGTGGGCACGGCCCGCAGCAGGTCGTCGGGAGAGGCCACCACGGTGGCAGCGGCGGGAGGACCGCCCCAGTGCCCCAGTGCTCCGCAGGCGGCCCGGGCGACCTGCGCGCGCGCGATCCTGCGCAGCCCCGGCCTGCTCACCCCCGGAACCGTCACCGGGGTCAGCCGCAGCAGGTTGTCCGCCACGGGACGCAGCCGGGGCTCCCGCAGGGTCCTCGCCACGGACGAGGACCTGAGCGGAGTCAGCCAGGAGATCGCAGGATCCACCCAGAGCACCGGCCGACGTCGGGCGAGGTGCACAGCGAGGTGTTGTTCGGACATCCAGGGTCCTTCCCAACCCGTCGCCGCGAAAATCACGACGGGACGCGAACCATCACGCCGACCCCCTCCGATCACCATCGCTCTCGCGGACCCCGGAGGGAGGACTCGCCCAGCGAGTCCGGGGACGACGTGAATTGTTCGCTCACACCCCGATTCTGACAATGGCCGACGTATTTGCGCAGGCATATTCCGCAGTGCCTGTTGTCATGAAAAGGGACGGCCGGAGGACGTTTCCTCCTCCTGGCACGCGCCACCGGGGCGGACACGGGCAGGACGTCCTGCCCGCACGGGACGAACAGCCGGATTCCGTCGTTCAGTCGCTCTTGAAAAACGTCGAAATCCCGATCACAGAGCGCAGTCCACCGTTCGACCGAGGGCAATCCGCCGCGCAGGGGAAGGACACAGGAGAATGGCTCCCATCGACTCCGACCCGGACGACGGCCCTCTGCCCGCCGGGTCCCGACCGGTTCCCGCCGCCCGGTTCCGGACCGCGCTCGCCACGGTGCTGACGGCAGCCCTGTGCTCGGCAGCGCTGTGCTCGGCAGCACTGTGTTCGGCAGCACTGTGTTCGGCGGCACCGTGTTCGGAGACCCTCGTGGGGTTCGGCGCTGCGCATGCTGCCGGCCCCCGCCCTCCCGGGAAACAGACGTTCACCTCCCCTGTCACGATCTTCGGGTCCTCGGTGCCCCGGTCACCGGCCGACCGGGACACCTCGGCGGTTCGACTGGCCGTCCGTTTCAGCAGCACCGAGGACGGGCTGGTCAGCGCTGTGAGGTTCTGGGCGACATCGTCCAACACAGGTCCCCGGACGGTACGGATGTTCGACGGCAACGGGAACACCTTGGCCACGGCTCTCTCGAAAACGGGGACAGCCGGTTGGCGTTCGGTCCGTCTCCCCTCGCCGGTCGAGGTCCGGGCCGGGCGGACCTACCTCGCGGCCTACGACGCCCCCCGGGGCAGATACGCCGCGGACAACGGGTACTTCGACGGCGGCGCCGTACGGAACAACGGCCCCCTGACTGCGGACGCGGGCCTGTACACCTACGACACCCGGGGCACGAAGGCACCGGACCTGGCCTGGCAGGGCACCAACTACTTCGTGGACGTCGTGTTCACCCCCGCAGACCTGGGACCGTCACCGAGTGTGTCTCCGTCTCCGGGTGTTTCGCCGTCGGTGTCGGGGGGTTGTGGGGGGGATCCGGGGCGGTGTGGGTTCCCGGATGCGGTGAGTACGGGGGTCCGGGAGGGGGTGGTGTTG
>JAUPKJ010000100.1 GCA_030837505.1 Actinomycetota bacterium | reverse complement strand
CCGCCTGCCAGGGTGAGTTGAGGCCATCGGCTCGTAGCACCCCCCACCGACAGGGCAAGCTCAGGATCGAGGATCAGGAGTGTCCCGCAGTACTGGACAGCACCTGTTCGCGAGCGGATCCCCACGACCGGGCGCAGGGCATCAACGCACGCGTTGTCTCACCTACGTCGCGGCCACGGCCTGCTGGGTTGCGATGTCCCGGAGGAATCGCCGGATCTGGGAACGGCTGCGCAGGACGATCACTTCGGCGGTGTGTGCGTGGTTGCCGATCAACCGATGGACCTGGGGAAGCCTGTGTCGCCGGTAGCCCAGGATGTACCGGATGAAGCTCCAGGTGATCCGGTCGTAGACGCCGATGTCCTTGTGCTGGCCGCCGCGGTGACGTAGGCGCCGCTGGGCGACACCACGCAGACAGGTCCGAGCGGGAAGATCCAAGACAACGACGGCGTCGGCAGCTGCCAGCCGCACGGGCAGGGTGGAGGCGTAGTTGCCCTCGATCACCCAACGCGGCTGGGCCACCAGTTGTTGCTGTGCCACGGCGAACTCATCACGCGGCATCGGGTTCCAGTCCGTGTCGTAGTAGATGGCGTCCAGGTGCGTCAGCGGTAGGCCCAGCTGTTGGGCCAAGGCCCTGGCCAGGTGCGTCTTGCCGCTGCCTCCGCAGCCGAGGATCGCGATCCTGTCCATGCTCGGCGAGCATAGTGAGCAGATCCCATGGTGCCGGGGAGTCGTTCTGGCGTGTTCGGAGCCTATTCGACCGAAATCCACGTACAGCGTTCGAGATGGTCACCGGCTACTGTCTCGATTCGCTGAGCTGAGCCCTTCCGCCTCACCAGAGCGACTCACGAGTGCCACCCCACAGGCCGCCCGCCCGCCGTCGGCGAGCCGCAGGCGCCTTGGTGTACCACTCGTGGAGTGTGGTGGTACACTTCAAAGATGCCGACCACCAGACCCCGTCACCAGGTCACGGAGACCGACGAGCTGGCCGCAGCCCTCGACGAGGCTGCCGCTCGCTGGCCTCAGCTCAGCCGCGGTCAGCTGATCACTCGGCTCGCGTTGGAAGGGCACCGGGCCGCCGTCGTCCGGCAGCGGCGGCACCGCAGTGATCGGTTGGAGGCCCTCAGACGACACAGTGGCGCCTTGACCGGCGTCTACCCGCGAGGCCATCTGGAGGATCTGCGGGAAGACTGGCCCGAGTGATCGTCCTGGACGCCAGCGTCCTGATCGGCTACCTCGACGCCGGCGACGCGCACCACGACCGGGCCACGGCCCTACTCACTCGCGAGATCGACGACGACTTGGCCGTCAACCTCTTGACCCTCGCCGAGATCCTGGTCGCACCGACCCGGACCGGTCAACGCGACACGGTCCTGCGCATCCTCACCGACCTCGCGGTGGAGACGCTGCAGTTCCCGGACGGGGCGGCCGAGACCCTGGCCCAACTGCGTGCCGAGACGGTGCTGAAGATGCCGGACTGTTGCATCCTGCTCAGCGCACTGGACCAGCAGGCGCGCCTGGCCTCCTTCGATGATCGCCTCATCAAGGCCGCCCTCACCCGAGGACTGGACGTCGTCAGCGCCTGACCAACGCCCAGTGCCTGGGCCAGTTCGGTCTGGGCGAGGTCGGCAGCCTGCCGGATCATCGCCAAGTCCCCGGCGTGCTGTCGGTCAAGCCCGACGCAGTTCTTCACGGCGTACGGCGACCTCTTCGGCGAGATCCGACCTGGTCAGCAGGGCCTTCAGTCGCTCGGTGCCCGACTCGAACGTCGTATCGGTCTCGGAGGCGACCGGGTCGGTACCGGCGTCAGGTCTGCCCATCAGGACCTCCCCTGTTCTCTGAGCCCTTGATCCACCCTTGCTTCGGCCCGGATGGTGGCGCTGGTGCACCAGACATCGCTATGGCGGGCTTTGTCGAACCCGACCAAGGCGATCACGACCTGGTCTGGGGCGGGAAACCAGACGATGGTCCGGATCGCGGTGTCGGGATCGAAGCCGCAGGCTTCAAACAGTTCGAGCCAGGCGAGGGGGGCACACCATGGAGTGGGTGGCCGGAGGACGTATCGAGGCTCTTCGTGATCGCGAAACCCACCCTCAATTCGATGATCAACAGTTGATTTCGCAGCTCAGGAGCATCTTCGCGTCAAAGATCATGCCTTCTGTGCAAGCATTATCAATGCAGTCTTGTTTAATGCTGACCACGCCCGTGGCCAAAGAATATTTATTTTTTACATACACGCTCCAAGCATCACATTCATTGTCATGTGGTCTCCGTAAGGACTACGGGTACCCGCAGGGGTGGTGATGCGAGGCTTGCCACCATGAGTACTCCAGTGCTCAGGCAGCCGATGGCCAGGGCCAGGTGTGGGCCGCACCAGGCTGCGGCGAGCGGTGCGAGCAGGAGACCGAACGGCATGACGGCCTCGCTGAGGAGATAGTCGTAGCTGAACATCTGCGCGAGTCGGTCCTCCGGCACGAGTGCCTGCATCGCCGTCGGCCAGAAGATCCCCGCCAGGCCGAGGGAGGCGCCGACACACCCCGAGAGCAGCAGAACGACGGCAATCGGAGCGCCGGCCGCCAAGGCCACTCCCACAGCCACCCCGGGAAACAGGCAGGCCAAGGACGCCATGATCAGGCGGCGGCAGCGTAACCGTCCGCCGACGATCCCGCCCAGGACGCCGCCGACGCCCAAGAGGGTCTCGAAAGCGCCCCAGGAGATCGCGTCACCGTGATCGGTCTGCAGCACCACAGGTCCGAGCACCAGGACGAAGGCCCAGACGAAGACGTGCCAGACACCGGCCAGGACAACGACCTGGGCGATCCACCGTCTGCCCCAGAAGTACGACCATCCGGCGCGCAGCTGAGGCCATACACGATCGTCATCGCCGTCGCCGCTCACAACGGCGACCACGCTCACACGCCGGATCAGCATGGCCCCCACGCCGAAGGCGACGGCCACGACACCCCAGGCGACAGACTCGACGGACACCGCGAGCAACACCGTCACCGTGGCGGGTCCGACGATGCCTGCCACCGATCCCACGAGGCTGCGCAAGGCGTTGCCTGCCTGAAGGTCCTCCCGCGGCAGCACCTTCGGCATGATCAGACCCGACGCGGGATAGGCCAGCCCCTGGGCCGTCGCGACGACGAGAGAGGCGGCGGTGAGCATCGGCACACGCAACCCACCGCCGAAATCCATCACGCACAGGACCGCACACACCCCGCATCCTGTGACATCGAGCCAGAACATGAGCCTCGTCGCAGACACCCTCCTGAACAGGGATCCGGACGCAAGCACCGAGACGATCCCCGGCAACGACCCGACACCCAGCACCAAACCGAGAACCTGGAACGAGCCACCATGCGCGAGCACGGTGAGAGTCAGCAGCACCGGAGTCCCGGCACCGGCGAGCGTGGTCACCAGACGGGCGATCAGGAGACGCCTGAAATCGACGCCCTGCGGGATACGCGGCAACATCATGGCCCCCGAACTCCAGATGGTCACGTACGACACCCCTTCTCAGCCGGCAACGCCGGCAACTCGTCCGCAAGAAGCACAAGGTCAGGGGTGCTCTCCACCACCAGTTCCGAGGCCTCAGGCCTCAGGAGCAGACCGAACACGTTCGCCTCGCTGTCTCTGGCCCCCCGAGACAGCGACACGTGGAACGGCCGAGAGCCTTCGACCCAACGCACGGCCCCACACCAGTGCAGCTTGTCCAGCAGCACGGGGGCGTACCGCACGTCGACCATGACGTTGTCGGCCCCGAGAGACATCGAACGGTACCCACCCTTATGCGCAGATCGCACAGCATTTACAGGGTTTCGGGCACCCACGAGGGCAGGCCAGGGGCCGGTTCCCGAGATGGGAACCATCCCCTGACCTGCATAGATACCGTCGGGACGGCGGGATTTGAACCCACGACCCCTTGACCCCCAGACGCTGTAGCGGCAAGCGGCGTGCTCTGGAACGTTCAGAGTGACCGGGTCCGCCCCGTCGCCTACGCGCGTCGCCCGCAGGGGGCTCCCCACCAGGTAACCCACCTGGTTGACACGGACGCGCGGCCTGCCGGCCACCACCTGGTCCACGAATGACGCCGACCGTCCCCCCGGCATGAGGGTAGGGCACCGACGGCAGCCCCGGTCCGTTATCGACCGCTGCGTGTGAGCGATGCCCAGCGAGTACGTCGACGTCCCGGCGGATCAGGTACGGGGGCGTTCGGTCACCGGCCCGTGCAGCGGGACTCCACCCCCATCTCCCTCACCGGCCCCGGGCCCGCCGTGGACCACCCTGTGGGACGTAACCCGATCTCCCTGGAACCGACTCATGCCTCTGGTGCATACTTCTGGCGTCGCGTCGTCATACCTCATTCGTCTCTGCTGGTTCGGATGCGGTCTATCGCTTCATGTCGGACCTTCGTGCGTTCGGTGGCGTGGGAGGGTCATGGATCGGTTCAGGCTCCTGGGCGAGCTGGGGATCGCCGGCAGGCCCGGGCCGCTGCCCTGTGGGCCGAAACCTCAGATCATGCTGGCCGCGTTGTTGATGGACGCCGGAACGGTGATCTCGGACCGCAGCCTCGCCGAAGCGATCTGGGGCGACGAGCCGCCTGGCGACGTCCCGGAGATCCTGTACAGCCACGTGTCCAGACTTCGCAGGCTGCTGCGCACCGCTCGCACCCCGGTCGGTTCCGCACCGGCCACCATCAGGCGACGGACGGGCGGGTATGTCGTGACCCTCGACAAGTCGGCGGTCGACGTCCACGAGTTCAGGCGCCTCGTGGCCCGGGCGCGAGGGGTCGGGAACAACCGGGCCAGGTATGCCGTTCTCGACGAGGCACTCGGCCTGTGCGACGGCGTACCCCTCAACGGTCTGCCCGGGCGCTGGGCGGCGGACATGCGCCGGACGCTCGTCCGGGAACAGCTCGAGGCCTGCCTCGCCTGGGCCGACGTGGCCATCGATCTCGGTCACGCCGACGAGGCAGTCACCCGACTCACCGCGTTGCGCCAGGCCCATCCGCTGGCCGAACCGCTCGTGGCAGCCCTGATGCGCGGCCTCGCGGTGACCGGACGTGTCCCGGAGGCGTTGGACTGCTTCGTGGAGATCCGCAGCCGCCTCGCCGAGGACCTGGGGGTCGATCCCGGCCTTCGGCTGCGCGAGGTCCACGAGTCGTTGCTGCGGGGGACCCTCGCCGACGTCGTGTGCCGCACCCGCCCGCCGGCGGACGTGGCGCTGCCTGACCCAGGGACCGTCCCGGCTGCTCCGGTCGTCCCAACGGCTCCAGCAGCTCCGGCGGCTCCGGTCGTCCCGGCCCAGCTCCCCATCGACCTGCGGATCTTCGCCGGCCGTCAGGCCGAACTCGCCCTTCTCGACGACGTGCTCTCCAGCCGCACCGATGCGGACGTGGACGAGGGCGCCACGCTGTGCGTCGTCTCCGGGACGGCCGGGGTCGGCAAGACGGCTCTCGTCGTCCGTTGGGCACACCGGACGGCGCGTGCCTTCCCCGACGGCCAGCTCTTCGTCGACCTGCGTGGTTTCGACCCAGCGGATCCCGTCGACCCGAACGAGGTCCTCGAGGCCTTTCTGCGGGCGATGGGGATACGCCACCCGGACATACCCACCGACCCCGCCGAACGTGCCGCCCTGTTCCGCACGGAGGCCGCCCGTCGTCGCATGCTGGTGGTACTGGACAACGCGTCGTCCGAGGACCAGGTCAGGCCCCTCCTGCCCGGCAGCGGGCCGTCGATGGTCCTCGTCACGAGTCGGAAGACGCTGACCGGGCTGGTGGTACGGGAAGGCGCCCACCGGGTGAACCTCCGGCTGATGTCCGCGCCCGAGTCGCTCGTCCTCCTGCGTTCCCTCATCGGCCGACGGGTCGACGAGGACCCCGGCCAGGCCGACGCCCTCGCCGTCCACTGCGCCCGCCTCCCGTTGGCGCTCCGCGTCGCGGCAGAACTCGCGAGGGAACACGAGGACCGGAGCCTGTCCGACCTGGTGGCGGAATTGCGCGACGAGCACGACCGCCTGAACGTGTTGGGGCGGCACGTGGACGACCGGACCGCGGTCCGTACCGTCGTCTCCTGGTCCTACCGGAACCTCACACCTCAGGTCGCGCGGGTGTTCCGGTTACTCGGCCTGCACCCCGGGCCCGACATCGACGTCCACGGCACGGCTGCCCTTGCCGGGATCGACCCCGACCGTGCGGACGAGGCCCTCCGTCTGCTCACCGAGGCGCACCTGGTCCAGCAGTCGGGTCACGGGCGGGCCGGCATGCACGACCTGCTCCGTGCCTACGCCAAGGAACTCGCCGAGCGCCAGGAGCCCCCGCCGGAACGGGACGCCGCGCTCGACCGGCTCCTGGACGTCTCGGTCGCCATGGCCGACGTCGCGGCTGCGGTCCTCCACGGTCAGGGCCAGCTTCGCCGCCTGCCCGGGCTCGAACTGCGGACGCCGCCGTCACAGTCCTGGTGCCCGCGGGACCGCGACGAGGCGCTCGCCTGGTTCGACGCCGGGCTGGCGGCGTCCGTCCGCCTCGCGGGGCTCGCCTCCCGCCGCGGTCGCTCGACGCACGTCGTCCGGTTGGCGATGGCCCTGTCCCGCTATCTCGAGGGCGGCGGACACCTGTCCGACGCCTTGAAGATGCACGACCTCGCGGTGCGGGCCGCAGGTGAGCTGGGAAACCTCCCCGCCCAGGCTCACGGCCTCGTCGACCTCGCCCTCATCCACCAGCAGTACGGGCACTACGACACCGCCGAGGACTTCCTGCGTCGGGCGGAGGACCTGGGCGGGTCGGCATCGGACCCGTGGTCGAGGGCGAGGGCAGCCGGCAACCTCGGCACCCTCCAGGCGCTGGGCGGACAACCGCACGAGGGCATCGCGTCGTTACGCCGGTCCCTCGAACTGAACCGTGCCGCCGGGTCCCGCGACGGTGAGGTCATCGCGCTCAACAACATCGGGCACATCTACGAACGCATCGGGGACTTCGACCAGTCGTACACCCATCTCCGTGAGGCTCTGGAACTGTGTCGCGAGGTGGGCAACCCCAGCACGTTGGGCATCCTGCTCGGCAGCCTCGGCGCGGTCCAGATGCGTCGGGGAGAGTACTCCTCCGCGGTGGCCTTCCACCGGGAAGCGCTCGGCTTCGTCCGCAGTTCGGGGCACCGCACCCACGAGGGAAAGGTGTTGAACAGTCTCGGCAAAGTCCACCAGGCCGCCGAGGACGTCACCGCGGCGGAGTCCTGTTTCCAACAGGCACTCAGGCTCGCCCTGGACCTGGCCAACACCGAACTCGAGGTGTCGGCCAGGACGAATCTCGGGAGCGTGTACATGGCCACCGACCGCGTCGACGAGGCGGTCGACCAGCTCACCTCGGTCCTCGCACTCCAGTCCGGGAGCGGGGACGTGCTCGCCAGGCTGAGGGCGTCGATCCTCCTCGCCGGGGCCCACCGACGGGCCGGGGAACTGGACCTGGCAGTCAGGGGTTTGCAAGGGGCCGTGGAACTGGCGGAACGTACCGGTCACCAGGAACTGCTGGTCACGGCGTCGAACGCCCTCGGTGAGGTGCTGGCGGAACGTGCCCGTTCCTGACCTGTCGGCAAACGCCTCTGGCCACCGCACTAGGTGCAAGGTTTCTGCCAACTTCTTGCCAGACCGGCGGTCTTGACTGGTGCTCGGCCGCCGGAGCTTGACACCAGGTGGCCATCCATCACCGAAAGGACGGCCCTTCCATGTCCAGATCCCGTCGTGCCACGGTCACCGCGGCGTTCGCCATCGCCGCCGTGCTCGCCGGTCCGGGGTCGGCCCTGCCGGCCCACGCCGCGACCTGCAACGGGGCCACGTGTAACAATCTCGACCCGCATGACGCCGGATGCGACACAGACAAAAACATCAAGAATCTCGATGACCGCACTGCCAACAACGTGAGGTACGTGCTCCGCTATTCCCCGGCCTGCGATGCCGCGTGGGTCAAGTACTCCTTCATCAACCGAGGTCCGGGGGCCGGGGATATCTCCGTCCAGAAGAAGGTCAAGCCCCCGTACCGGGATGCGTACTGGGCAACCGTCTCGACCGAGAGCACTGCTTACAACGACTCGGGGTGGACGAACATGGTGGGGGGGAACGCGGCCAACACCGTCGTGGTCCGGGGGAAGTTGTACACCCAGGGCGGCGCCGCGACCGGCTACTACTACACGAATGAGGCACCGATCTGAGGTCAGGATCCGCACGTCGGCGCACCGCAGCGGGGTGCTGGCGGAGAGTGACCGTTCCTGACCTGTCGGCCGCGGTGCAAGGTTTCTGTCAACTTTTCGCCAGACCGCCCGTCTTGACTGGTGCTCGGCCGCCGGAGCTTGACACCAGGTGGCCATCCACCATCGAAAGGACGGCCCTTCCATGTCCAGATCCCGTCGTGCCGCGGTCGCCGCGGCGTTCGCCGTCGCCGCCGTGCTCGCCGGTCCGGGGTCGGCCCTGCCGGCCCACGCCGCGACCTGCAACGGGGCCACGTGTGAGAATCTCGACCCGCATGACGCCGGATGCGACAAAGACAAAGGAATCCAGAATCTCGATGACCGCATTGCCAACAACGTAAGGTACGTGCTCCGCTACTCCCCGGCCTGCGATGCCGCGTGGGTCAGGTACTCCTTCGTCAACCGAGGTACGGGGCCCGACGAGATCTCCATCGAGAAGCTGGTCAAGCCCCCGTACCGGGATGCGTACTGGATAACCGTCTCGACCCAAGACACTGCTCACAACACCACGGAGTGGACGAACATGGTGGGGGGGACCGCGGCCAACACCATCGAGGTCCGCGGGAAGCTGAACCCCAGAGGCGGCACAGCCACTATCACCTACACGAAGTCGGTCCTGATCTGAAGTCAGGCTCCGCACGTCGGCGCACCACAGCGGGGTGCACCCCAGTGGGGTGCACCCCGTTCGAAGAAAGGAATGCCAGTGACCGACCTGATGGTGATGCGAGCGCAGCGGTTCGTGAACTCCACCTACGGAAGCCGTATCGGCATGACCCTCGAGGAGGACGGGTCTACCGGCTGGAACACCATGCACGCCCTCACCCGCGCCCTCCAGTGGGAATTGGGGATCACTGCCCTCTCCGACAACTTCGGCCCGTCGACGCTGTCCACCCTGACGTCGAAGTATCCGGTGCTGAACCGGACGACGGTTCCCTCCAAGAACTTCTGCCGCATCATCCAGGCCGCTCTGTATTGCAAGGGCTACAAGGGCGGAAATTTCATCGTGGACGAAGAAGCGGGCATGGTCGAGCCCATCGGGTACTTCGAGGGGGTCTACTCAGAACAGGTCGAGACATCGGTACTCAAGCTGAAGACCGAGATGGGGGTGGCGGCCGCCCAGTCGGGCGGCAATCTGACACCCAAGGTGTTCAAGGCCCTGCTGACCATGGACGCCTACATCACCGTCGGGTCGGGGACCGAGCTGACCCGCAGCGTCCAACAGTGGTTGAACGGCCGTTACATCGACCGTCGGGACTTTTTCGCCATCCCGTGTGACGGGCGCCATTCCCGTGACGTGGCCAAGGCCCTGCTTCTGGCGATCCAGTACGAACTGGGGATGAAGGACGGCGTCGCGAACGGTGTGTTCGGCCCGGCGACCAGGAATGGGCTGATGGCGCGTCCCGTCTCCGAAGGGTCGCTGGGCGTCTGGGTGAACCTGTTCTCCGCAGCGATGATCCTCAACGGCCGACCGGTGACCTTCACCCGCTCCTTCGGGTCCGCGCTCGCCGACGAAGTGATGTCCTTCCAGGCGTTCGTCAAGCTCCCGGTCAACGGCACCGGTGACTTCGCGACCTGGGCGTCGCTTCTCATCTCCTACGGTGACCAGAACAGGAAGGGGGCGGCCTGCGACGGAGTCACGAAGATCACCGCGGCGCGGGCGGCAGCACTCAAGGCCGACGGGATCTCGGTGGTGGGCCGCTATCTCACCTGCGTCAATCCCGCACGGCTCCCCGAGAAGTCGATCCAGCCGGGAGAACTCGCGACCATCGCGTCACAGGGACTGCGCTGCTTCCCCATTTACCAGACCGTCGGTGACGACGCGTCCTGTTTCTCCTACGCGCTGGGCAGGGCTGCCGGGTACGCGGCAATGAACGCCGCCGTGGACCACGGGTTCAGGCACGGGACCCGGATCTACTTCGCCGTGGACTTCGACGCCCTCGACAATGAGGTCACCTCGAACATCCTCCCGCATTTCAAGGGGATCGATGACTCGATGGCGGACGCTGGTGACCATTACGCGATCGGTGTCTATGGGCCACGCAACGTCTGTGCCCGGGTCGCGGAGGCCGGGCACTCGACGGCGAGTTTCGTGGCCGACCTCTGCTCGAAGTACTCGGGAAACCTGGGGTACCCGCTCCCGCCGGGCTGGGCGTTCGACCAGTTCGTCACCCGCACCGTCGGTTCGGGGGACGGCTCGATAAATATCGACAACTGCATCGCCTCGGGTCGTGACCTGGGGCAGAACTCGTTCGACCCGCCACGCCCCTCCGGTCCGGACACCCGCCTCGGCGATGCGTTCGTCGAGGCCCTCAGCCTCGACATCGGCAAGTACATGGAGTCGATCGGGTTCCCGAACGACGGAGGGCTCAGACAGTACTCGCACCAGGAGTGCTTCGACACCGTCGTCTTTCACGACGACCTCATAACGAATTTGTCGCACAGGCACGACATGCGCAAGGCGCTGATCCAGACCACGGTCTACTGGGAGATGCGGCACATCGGGGCCGAGGACGCGCTGCAGGACACCCGGGTCAAGATGTACCACGATGGCGTTCCCGGCGGAGTGCGAGACTCGTCGACCGGGATAGCCCAGATCACCGGCAACGCGGCGGTCCGGGCCTGGAACCACTGCATCAGCCGTGGCTACGTCACCGGGCCGATCCTGGCCCTCGACCCTGAGAACCGGATCTACGACCCCGAGAACGACGGTGACCTGTACGACATGTGGAAACAGGTCAAGGACGACAGGGAGTTCGCCCTGCGGACCGTCGCGCTGATCCACCTGTGGGACGCCGACGGCAAACCGGGGGGGAACAACCCGCAGTCCGGGGAATCCGACATGCGGACCATGGCGCTGGACTACACGGAGACGGAGGTCTTCCAGATTCTTCGCAGATACCAGGGCTATGGGGACGAGGCCGAATTGCACGCGGGGAGACGCATGGGCCTCTACCACATCTTCGAGAAGTACAACGGCATCTCGCGGAACGCCTGACGGCGGCCGCCCGGTCGGCCGTTCGCCACCGTTTTTGCGGCCGTCCCTGCCGTCCCCCGCT
>JAUPKJ010000099.1 GCA_030837505.1 Actinomycetota bacterium | reverse complement strand
CCTCGACGTTGTAGTCGTTGACGTAGAGCCGGGCCCGGGGGTCGGCCTCGTGGGCCGCCCGGAAGGCGTCGGCGAGGTAGCTCTCCCCGAGGCGGTCGTACCAGACCGACGAGCGCAGGGTTCCGTCCTCGTTCAACGGTTCGTTCACGACGTCCCACTGGGCCACACTTCCTGCGAAGTGTTCGGCCTGGGTCGTGACGTGATCGAGCAGCACCTGCCGCTGCTCGGCGGCGCTGCGTTCCTGCGAGACCCACGAGGGCAGCTGCTGGTGCCAGACCAGGGTGTGGCCGCGCAACCGCAGCCCCTCCGCCCGGGCGTACTGCGCGATGACGTCGGCCGGAGCCCAGTTGAAGGTGCCCTGCTCCGGCTCCGTGGTGTCCCACTTCCCCTCGTTGCCCATGGTCAGGGAACTGAACTGCGACTCGACCACGGTCCGCCACCGTGTGGAGGCAATGGTCCGCGGCGTGGCTGCCGTGCCGATGCTGATGTCCCTGCCCGCCCCCACCTGCGCGAGCGTCTCGGCCGAGGCCGGAGGGCTGATCAGAACAAGACCGGCCACCGCCGTCGCGAAGGCCCCAGCCACGGCCGTCGTGCGTGCGTACCGGCGCCCGGGAGCATTCCGAACGGGGACAACGTTGCCGACGCCGGGGGCTGCGCTCGCGGGCCGCGCCCGGTCCTCGCGTTCGGTCACCATCAGGTCCTCCCACCGCGTTCGCCCGGAGAAATTTCACGAGGGAACAAATTTCTCCGGGCGAACGCTAGGAAGCCCGGACCAACAGGTCAAGGAGTCTGTTCGGAAAGGAAGGAACGAAACGCTCCGCGAATCGGACTCTTCGCGCGTCAGACTCGGCCGATCGGTCCGCTCGCCCTTCCCCGGGGTCCCGCAAGTTACGGATCGGGGACCGGGGGAGGGGCAGGCCGTTCGAACGGAACGGGCGTTCTCAGCGTTCCTCGCGGAAGTCGACGTGGCGTCGGACCCGCGGGTCGTACTTGCGCAGCACGAGGCGGCCGGGGTCATTGCGCCGATTCTTGCGGGTCACGTAGGTGTACCCGGTCCCGGCCGTCGAACGGAGCTTGATGATCGGCCTGTGTTCCGTACTACGGGAGGCCATCAGAGTTTCTCCCCCCGGGCGAGGATCTCCTGGACGACCGCCTCGATCCCGCGCCGGTCGATGACCTTGATCCCCCGGGCGCTGACCCGCAGCCGGACCTTCCGGCCCAGGCTCGGCACCCAGTACTGCTTTCGCTGAATGTTCGGATCGAACCTGCGCGGGGTACGCCGGTGGGAATGCGAGACGTTGCGGCCGAACCCGGGCTCGGCCCCGGTCACCTGGCAGCGTGCGGACACGGGTCCTCCGATCGACGGACCGTCCGGACGCCTGCGGACCCCGCAGGACCGACCGACCGGAGGCCCGCTAGTCGATTGAACGATAATGATTCTCATTATGCATGAGCAGTGGGGGTCGCGCCGCTCCCGCCGTCCCACCGATCCCGCTGCTCCACCGATCCCCACCTCCCTGCAGAGCCGGTCCCGGCCGATCCGTCGCGGATCCGTCGGGGGACCGCGACCCTGGGAAGGGCCTACCGGGACACTGGGATCATGGGGTCGATGAGGGGCCCCGGGACGAGCGAGCGGGGAGGATCACATGCGCGACGGAGGATCAGACCCCTGGCCGGCCCCGGCCGCGGAGGAACTCGCGCCCCTGTGGACGGCCCTGCACGCCCGCCTGTGCTCCAGCTCGTCCCACCCGACGGACGCGTACCCCACACCATCCCCACCCGCGACAGGATCGCCGTCATCTGAACCGGCCGTGTATCTGTAGCCCCGCCGCCCAGTCCCGAGCCGGCGGCGGGGCTTCGGCACGCCAGGGGATATTGGCTCGGAGCCAGGGGCGGGTGTGGCCGTTCGCGAGATCTGACCTGGGGAAACGCGCCGTTCTGCGGTATTTTGCAGGGATGCGCGGTGTCGATGATGCTCTCACGGTGGGTGAGCGAATTGCTTTCTACCGTGTCCGGCGTTGCCTGACTCAGCAGCAGCTCGGGGTGTTGGTGGGGCGCTCGACGGAGTGGGTCAGCTCGATCGAGTGCGGACGCCGCGAGGTGCGCCGCCTGGATGTCCTCACCCGTACCGCGTCCGCGCTGCGGGTGACGTTGCCGGACCTGGTCGGGGCGCCGGTGCTGGCGGAGACCGAGCCCGAGCAGGACGACGTGCCCGCCGTTCGCGATGCCCTGATGACCCCGCAGTGTCTGTCTCGTGTCCTGTACGCCGACGATCCGGCGACCGGCGCTTCCGGCGCTGCGCTCGGCGCGGCGGGCCGTTACTGCGAGCACGTGTGGGGCGGATACCAGGCGGGGGCGATCGGCTCGGTCCTGGCGGCCCTGCCGGGTCTGCTCGGCACCGCACGGGAGCTGGAGCGCGGAGACAGCGTGGACGGGTGGAAGACCTCGGCGCGGGTCCATCACCTTGCGGCGACGACGCTGAGCAAGATCGGTGAGAGCGACCTCGCGTGGCTGGCCGCCGAACGTGCCGTGCGGGCGGCGGAAGCCTCGGGGGATCCGTTGTCGCTGGCCTCGGCGGCCCGGGCCGCCACCCACGCGTTGCTGGCCAACGGGCGGTACGACGACGCCCTCGGCCTCGGTGACCGGGCGGCCGGCTGGCTGGCAGGGAACTGTCCGTCGGACGATCCCGAGGCCGCCTCCTTGGCCGGGATGCTCCACCTGCGCGCCGCGGTGGCCGCGGCCCGGCACAACGACCGTTCCACGGCTGCCGGCCTGCTCGACCGCGCGGACGCCGCAGCCCGCATCGTGGGCCGGGACACGAACCTGTGGCGCACGGCGTTCGGTCCGACGAACGTGGCCGTCCACCGCATCGCCGTGGCCACGGACCTCGGCGACCTGCTCTTCGTCTGCGAACACGGCCCGCGGATCGACGCGCGTGCTCTTCCCGTGGAGCGGCAGGCGGCACTGTTGATCGATGTGGGGCGCGCTCAGGCGATGCTCGGACGCGACGAACCGGCCTTGGCGAGCCTGCTGGAGGTCGAGTCGATCGCGCCGCAACTGGTGCGCCACGCGACGACCGTCCGTGAGAGCGTGCGCGGGATGTACCGGCGGGCCGGGCACACCGGGGCCTCGACGCCCCTGATGCGCTTCGCCGAGCGCTGCCGGGCCGCAAGCTGACCTGCCGACCCCGGCGCTTCGGGCGCTGGTGGACGGCCCCTCAACGCTCACCAGCGCAGGCGGGGCTGCTGCCCGTCGGGGTCCTGCCGGATGTGCCCGGGGCGGGGTGTGCCGCCCCATCGCGGCCCCGGCTGGGGTTGGGCACAGTGGCGGCGGTCCAGTAGACGTTGGCGTTGGCGTAGGCGGCTCCGGCGTCGGGGGTGGGGAACGGCCCCGGCACCGGGGCATCGGTGCCGGCGGGCTGCTCGTGGGCTTTCCCGGGACCCCGGGTACGGCCTACCGGGACACTGGGATCATGGGGTCGATGAGGGGCCCCGGGACGAGCGGGCGGGGAGGATCACATGCACCACGGAGGG
>JAUPKJ010000098.1 GCA_030837505.1 Actinomycetota bacterium | reverse complement strand
GCCCCGTCACGGGGCGGGTTGGGTGCTGACCTCCGTGAACAGGGTTTTGATCTGAGGGCCCAGGTACGGGCCCCACAGGGCGTCCGGCAGGGTCTCGTAGTAGAAGCTGGTCACGGAGGTAATGGTGCCCAGGCCGGTCACGGGATTGAACCCGGTGAACCAGGGGCCACCGCTCGACCCGCGGGTCATGGTGCACCCGACGCCCTGGGTCGAGGTCCCCCGGGTGTCGTCGGCGGGGATCCCCGCACACCACATGAGGGTCTGGCCGGTGAAGGGCGGGTCGTTCGGGTAGCCGAAGAGATGGGTCTGTGCGCCCCGAGCCGCCGAGAACGCGATCCCCTGCCCACCGACGACATCGGTCAGACGACGGCCGACGGAGTTGACTCCGACGTTGACGAAGGCGACATCGAAGTCGAAGTTCTTGTCCTTCTTCCAAGCCAGGGGAACGGCCACATACGTCGCGGAGAACAGGCCGTAGGGGGCGACGCCGTCCTTGTACCCGGGGACGAAGATCCAGTTCTTGACGGTCGTTCCCAGGTCGGAGTCCCAGGCACAGTGCGCGGCCGTGATGACCGTCGACTTGCTCGAACTCCTCACGGAGCTGCCTGAACACACGTAGTCACCCGAGCCCTGGGTGAAAAAGATCTTCCCGGTGGTCCGCACGATGGGACCGCCGTCCGTCCAGGTCTTCCCCGTCTTGACCGTGGCAGCGTTGGGGCGGGTCAGACGCATGCGGTCGTCCACGTCGTCCAGACCCCCCGGACGGGTGGGGGTGCCTGTCCACGTTTGGATGGGCAGGTCCCGAACGGGCTGGTCCATGGTTGCTGCCGCGGGGCGTCTGAGCGAGCCCTCGGAGCCTGTCACCGGTCCGTTGACGGGCTCGGCCCCGCGCATCCGTTCGGCGGTCCAGTACGTGCGGACCTGCCGTTGCTGCTCGGACGTGGTGGCACCGGGGATCCGGACCCCGGAGTCCTGTGTCCTCGGGACCGCGGCAGCCCGCCCATCGGGCTGGGAGTTCCCGCTGCCCTCGTCCCCGGGACCGTCCGGCGCCCGTCCTGTCGTGCTCGCGTCGACGGAGTGCTGTGCCGACGGTCCGGGCTCTCGGATCCCCTGTGGGGGCGCGGAGGAGGATCCCGTGGGAACGGGGGCGGAAGCGAGGGCCGACAGGCCCCGCCCGGTGTCAGCGGGGCCGTCCGAGCCGTGCAGAACCGCCGCGACCCCACCCGCGAGGACCAGGAGCAGCACTCCGCCCAGAGCCAGGGCGCTCCGACCGACCCGTCGGGGACGCCCGCCCGGGGCGGACGGAGGACGTGCTTCTCTCCCGTCGGCGGTATACCGGTCGTCCGGTCCGATCCCCGACATCGACATGTGCCCTTTCCGTGGCGCAGACAACGATTCCTGTGTCCGGATCCTACGGGGACGTTGCCTTCGAAGTCCTCGGAACGGACACGTCATGCTCCCGGAGGGAATTACGTCGATCCCATCGTTCGGTGGAGCAACCCTACGAACGGCCGATGCCGACCGCTCCCACTGCGCCGGTGGACGGCGAAACGGGTCCCAACCGGAATGTTCGGACCGTTCGATCAGGTCGTGTGAGCCGATCGGCCGACCGGCGGTGGGACGAGGACTGTTCGTCGGGGACAATCCTGTTCGTGCGAGAACCTTCCTGTCCCCACTTCTCCTCCGAGGTCCGTGAGCCCCGCGAACCTCGGGACATCGTGATCCTCGGATCGACCGGATCCGTCGGCCGACAGGCCGTGGACGTCATCGAGAGGGCCCCGGGCCGTTTCCGGGTAGTGGCCCTGGCCGCAGAGGGCCGGCGGCCGGAAGTCCTGGCCGATCAGGCCGCCCGCCTGGGGGTGAGGACCCTCGCCGCAGCCGACCCCGAGGCCGAGCCGGCCCTCCGCAGTGCCCTGCGGGACAGGGGCCTGGAATCGGTGGAGGTCCTGGTGGGCCCGCAGGCCGCGCAGGACGTCGCCGTCCTCGGCGCCGACGTCGTCCTCAATGCGATCACGGGTTCGATCGGTCTGGGGCCCACGCTGGCCGCGCTGCGGGCCGGCAGCACGCTGGCCCTGGCCAACAAGGAATCCTTGATCGTCGGTGGGCCGCTCGTGGCGCAGGCCGCGGCCCCGGGACAGATCGTGCCGGTGGACTCGGAGCACTCGGCCATCGCCCAGTGCCTGCGGGCGGGAACCCGCCGGGAGGTGCGGCGTCTGGTCCTGACCGCCAGCGGGGGCCCCTTCCGCGGACTGACGCGCGACCAGCTCGCGGACGTCACCCCGGAACAGGCCCTGAACCATCCGACCTGGTCCATGGGGCCGGTGATCACAACGAACTCCGCGACCCTCGTGAACAAGGGGCTGGAGGTCATCGAGGCACATCTGCTGTTCGATGTTCCGATCGATCAGATCGACGTGGTGGTCCACCCCCAGTCGATGGTCCATTCGATGGTCGAGTTCGTCGATGGATCCATGATCGCCCAATGTTCGCCGCCCGACATGCGTCTGCCGATCGCCCTGGGACTGGGCTGGCCGGACAGGGTGGAGGGAGCTGTCGAGGGGATCGACCTGACCAAAGCCTCCACCTGGGAGTTCCTGCCGGTGGACGAGGAGGCCTTCGCGGCCGTGGGCCTGGCGCGGCGGGTGGGAACGGCCGGCGGAACGTATCCTGCGGTGTACAACGCGGCGAACGAGGAGTGCGTCGAGGCGTTCCTCACCGGTCGGATCGGTTTCCTGCAGATTGTCGACACGATCGAACAGGTCGTGGACGATCATAGGGGGAGAACGGGTCTGTTGAGCCTGGAGGACGTCCTCGCCGCCGACGCCTGGGCGCGGAGCAGGGCCGGGGAGATCCTGGCAGGGACCTGTGACAGGGGCCTGCGACAGGGGCCTGACCGCCGAGGAAGGACCCAACCGGTGATGCAAGCTCGCGACGAGGTGACGGGCCGATGACAACCGTTCTGCTGTACGCCCTGGGTGTGCTGTTCATGGCGGTGGGGGTCGGTGTGTCGATCGCCCTGCACGAGATGGGACACCTGCTCGCCGCCAAACGGTTCGGTGTCAAGTGCACCCAGTACATGGTGGGCTTCGGACCCACCATCTGGTCGCGTCGCAAGGGTGAGACCGAGTACGGCGTCAAGGCCGTTCCCCTGGGTGGGTACGTCCGGATGCTCGGTATGTTCCCCCCTCGCGACGGGCGCCAGGTCCGGGCCGACAGCACGGGCCGGTGGAGCGGACTGATCGAACAAGCCAGACAGGACTCCCAGATCGACATCGGGCCCGAGGACTCCGACCGCCTCTTCTATCAGCGTTCGGTTCCCCAACGGCTTGTGATCATGCTGGGCGGACCCTTCATGAACCTGGCCATCGCGGTCCTGCTGCTCGCCGTCGCCATCGTCGGCTTCGGGGTCCAGGAGGAGACCCGAACCCTCTCCTCCGTCTCGGCCTGTGTGATCCCCGCCGACGTTGCCGAAGAGGTCGCGGGGCAGAGCGACTCCCAGATCTGCGCCTCGGGCAAGTACGCCCAGGCCCCGGCCGCCAAGGCCGGACTGCGCCCCGGGGACGAGATCGTGGCCTTCGACGGCGAGGCGATCGACTCCTGGGGACAGCTGCGTGAACGGATCCGGGCCGCCGGTGGCCGGACCGTCCCCGTCGCCGTCGAACGGGACGGCCGCAGACTCGACCTGACGGTGACGCCGGTCCACGAGCGCCGTCCGCAGCTGGATTCCGAGGACAACGTCGTGCTGCGGAGCGACGGCTCTCCCGCGCTCGTCGACGTCGGCTTCCTGGGGGTGAGCCCCACCTCCGAACTGGTACCCCAGCCGATCACGACCGTGCCCGGGATCGTGGGGGACTCCCTGTGGCGGACGGCCGGGGTCGTGTTGAAGATCCCCGAGAAGATGGTCGGTGTTGCCCAGGCTGCCTTCGGGGACGCCGAACGGGACCGGAACGGCCCCGTGAGCGTGGTCGGAATCGGACGTTTCGCCGGCGAGGTCACGACGGCCGAGGGCGACTCCGCCCTTCCGATCGGCTGGATGGACCGCTTCGCGGTCCTCCTGTCGCTCGTGGCCTCCCTCAACCTCGCCCTGTTCGTGTTCAACCTCGTCCCGCTGCTGCCCCTGGACGGCGGACATGCCGCGGGGGCCCTGTGGGAGGGCGTCCGCCGCCAGATCGCCCGGTTGCTGCGTCGCGCCGATCCCGGTCCTGTCGACGTCGCCCGTGCCCTGCCCCTGGCCTACGGCGTGGCCTCCCTGCTCATCGGGATGTCCGTGCTGCTGATCTACGCCGATCTCGTGCGTCCGATCCGCCTGGGGGGCTGACCGGCCCGGCCCAGACCGACCCGGCCCGACACCCGGCAGAACACCCTTGTCCCCGGCCCGGGCGGACCCGTGAGAACGGTGCCCGCCCGGGCCTGTCGGGTTCCCCGCCCTGTCCCGGTCCACCTCGGGTGGGCACCGTCACCCCCGGCGGGGATACTGGTCGTGACCACCCGTCCGCCCCGGACGGACGGTCGGCGGCATCTCGCCGACCGAATGGCTCCTCTCCCCCTGCGACCGAAGGCTGAACCGTCGATGACCGTGAACCTGGGCACCCCCGCCGGGCCCGCACCCGTGCTGGCCCCCCGCCGTCGCAGCCGGCGGATCCGCGTCGGCCGGGTACTGGTCGGCGGTGACGCGCCGGTTTCCGTGCAGTCGATGACCACGACCCCGACCAGCGACGTCGACGCGACCCTTCAGCAGATCGCCGAACTGACCTCCGCCGGCTGCGACATCGTCCGCGTCGCCGTCCCCAGCCAGGACGACGCCGACGCCCTGAGCGAGATCACGAGCCGTTCCCAGATCCCGGTCATCGCCGACATCCACTTCCAGCCGCGGTACGTGTTCGCGGCGATCGACGCCGGCTGTGCCGCCGTCCGGGTGAACCCGGGGAACATCCGCCGCTTCGACGACCAGATCAAGCAGATCGCCCGGGCCGCGACGGACGCAGGGATCTCCCTGAGGATCGGTGTCAACGCCGGTTCCCTGGACCGGCGCCTGCTGGAGAAGTTCGGCAGTCCCACGGCACAGGCCCTGGTCGAGTCGGCAGTGTGGGAGGCGTCCCTCTTCGAGGAACACGGCTTCCACGACTTCAAGATCTCGGTCAAGCACAACGACCCCGTGGTCATGGTCCGGGCCTACGAAGAACTGGCGCAACGGGGCGACTGGCCCCTGCACCTGGGAGTCACCGAGGCCGGCCCAACCCTGCAGGGCACCGTCAAATCGGCCGTGGCCTTCGGGGCGCTGCTGTCCCGCGGGATCGGGGACACGATCCGGGTCTCCCTGTCCGCGCCCCCGGTCGAGGAGGTGAAGGTGGGCGTGCAGATCCTCCAGTCGCTGAACCTGCGTCCGCGTCGACTGGAGATCATCTCGTGCCCTTCCTGCGGCAGGGCCCAGGTCGACGTCTATCGGCTCGCCGAGGAGGTGACCGAGGGTCTGCAGGACCTCAAGGTCCCTCTGCGGGTGGCCGTCATGGGGTGCATCGTGAACGGCCCGGGGGAGGCCAGGGAAGCCGACCTCGGCGTGGCCTCCGGCAACGGCAAAGGACAAATCTTCGTCAGGGGTGAGATCGTGATGACCGTCCCGGAGGAGGAGATCGTCGAGACCCTCCTGCGCGAGGCCCACCGTCTGGCCGAACACCTGGAACCGGTCTCCGACGCCGCACCGCGGATCACGGTCGGCTGAGACCGGCCGTGGACCTGCACTCGCGGACCGCAGGGGAACGGGGGCCGGTGCGTGTCGGGCAGACGGAACCGGACCGTCCCCTGTCCTGCCGCCTGCGGGTCCTGGGACCCTCCGATCTCCGGACAGCCCTGGCCGTGTGCGACAGGGACCCCCCCGCGAACCTCTTCGTGGCCTCCCGCCTGCTCGCGACCGGTCTGAGGGGGCGCAACCCAGGGGGCGAACTGTGGGGATGGTACGAGGACGGCGAATTGCGTTCCCTGTGCTGGTCGGGGGCGAACCTGGTGCCCGTCCAGGCGACGGCCCTGGCCGTGGAGGCCTTCGCCGCACGGGCCCGACGCCAGGGCCGGCAGTGTTCCTCGATCGTCGGTGCCGCTCAGGCGGTCCTGGCCCTCTGGGAGAGACTGCGGTCCGCCTGGGGGCCCGCTCGGGAGATTCGCGCCGATCAGCCGTTGATGGTCCTGGACGGTCCTCCTGCAGTGCCTGCCGATCCCTCGGTGCGGTGGGGTCGCCAGGACGAACTCGACCTGCTGATCCCCGCCTGCATCGCCATGTTCACCGAGGAGGTCGGTTACTCTCCTGTGCTCGCGGACGGGGGGACGATCTACCGCGCTCAGATCGCTTCCCTGGTCTCGGGAGGGCGTTCCCTGGTCAGAACGGCCGGCCGGGGGCCGGACCGCAGGATCGTCTTCAAGGCCGAACTGGGGTCCGTCACGCCGCACGCGGTCCAGGTCCAGGGAGTGTGGGTGAACCCGCAGTACAGGGGCCAGGGGATCGCAGCTCCCGGCATGGCTGCCGTGGTGGACCTCGTCCGCTCCGAGATCGCCCCCCTGGTCTCCTTGTACGTCAACGGCTTCAACACCCGTGCCGTCCGGACCTATGCGAGAGTCGGTTTCACGCAGGTGGGTACCTTCGCGACCGTCCTGTTCTGAGCGCCCGGCGCCCGGCCCGCTGCCACCCGGTAGCCTGATTCCTTCACGAAACACTGGAGGTCTGCCGTGTTGTTGCGGATGTCGTCGCTCTTCCTGCGCACCCTGCGCGAGGACCCTGCCGACGCCGAGGTCCCGGGCCACCGGTTGCTGGTGCGGGCCGGGTACATCCGCCGCGCCGCCCCCGGGATCTTCACGTGGCTGCCGTTGGGGTGGCTGACGTTCCGGAACGTCGAGCGCGTCATCCGCGAGGAGATGAACGCCGCGGGGTTCCAGGAAGTGCATTTCCCCGCGTTGCTGCCGCGCGAGCCCTACGAGGTGACGGGCCGGTGGACCGAGTACGGGGACAACCTCTTCCGCCTGCAGGACCGCCGCGGCAACGACATGCTCCTCGGCCCCACGCACGAGGAGATGTTCACCCTGGCGGTGAAGGACCTGTGCTCCTCCTACAAGGACCTCCCCCTGTCGATCTACCAGATCCAGACGAAGTACCGGGACGAGGCCCGTCCACGGGCCGGCCTGCTGCGGGGCCGTGAATTCGTGATGAAGGACTCCTACTCCTTCGATGTCGACGACGCCGGGCTCGCGGTTTCGTACCAGAAGCATCGGGACGCCTACATCTCGGCGTTCACCCGGCTGGGTTTGGAATTCGTGATCGTGTCTGCGACCTCCGGTGCGATGGGGGGCAGCCGCAGCGAGGAGTTCCTGTGCCCTGCGGAAGTCGGGGAAGACACCTTCGTGCGCAGTACCCAGGGGGACTACGCGGCCAATGTCGAGGCCGTCGTCACGCCCGTGCCCGAGGACCGTCCCTGGGACGACCTCCCGGCGGCCCAGGTCAGGAACACTCCGGACACCCCGACGATCGAGGCCCTCGTGGCCAGGGCCGATGAGCTCCTTCCCCGTTCCGACCGGCCGTGGCAGGCGGGGGACACGTTGAAGAACGTCCTGTTCACCCTCGTGTATCCCGATGGGAGGCGCGAGCCCCTCGCGGTCGGTGTGCCGGGGGACAGGGAGATCGACCTGCGGCGGTTGGAGGCCTCGGTGGCCCCGGCGGAGGCCGTGCCGTTCGTCGAGGAGGATTTCGCGGCGCACCCCGAACTGGTCCGTGGGTACATCGGGCCGGGAGCTCTGGGGGAGAAGGGGCCCAGCGGCATCCGTTACCTGGTGGATCCGCGGGTCGTCCCCGGCACGCGGTGGGTCACGGGGGCGAACGAGAACGGCAAACACGTGTTCGATTTCGTGGTGGGCCGGGATTTCACGGCGGACGGCACGATCGAGGCCGCGGAGGTCCGTGAGGGTGACCCGGCGCCCGACGGCTCCGGCACGCTGGTCCTGGCGCGCGGGATCGAGATCGGGCACATCTTCCAGCTGGGGCGCAAGTACGCGCAAGCCCTGGACCTGAGGGTCCTGGACGAGCACGGCAAGCTCGTCACCGTGACCATGGGGTCCTACGGGATCGGGGTCAGCCGGGCGATGGCGGCCCTGGCGGAGAACAACCACGACGAACTGGGCCTGTGCTGGCCACGCGAGGTCGCCCCGGCCGACGTCCACGTGGTCGCGACGGGCAAGGACCGAGGGATCTTCGACACCGCGGAACGGATCTCGCAGGAGCTGGAGCTGGCAGGGGTACGGGTGCTTCTGGACGATCGGCCCAAGGTCTCCCCCGGGGTCAAGTTCAAGGACGCCGAGCTGATCGGGGTCCCCACGATCCTGGTCGTGGGCAGAGGGCTGACCGACGGACAGGTGGAGGTCCGTGACCGGCGTACCGGGTCGAAGGAAGCCGTCGCCGTGGGGGAAGTCGTCGATCAGCTGGTGGGCCTCGTCCGTGGGTGAGGGTGTCGTGGGCGGTTCCCGTTTTCCGTGGCACGGTCAGATCAAGGCGGTGATCTTCGATTGGGGGGGAACCCTGACCCCCTGGCACGAGATCGATCTGAGTGAGCAATGGCGCGTGTATTCCGAGTGCTACTGCTCGGGGGATGACGGGAAGCGGCAAGATCTTGATCGTCCGGGTCCCGGGGCCGTGGCCGATCTGACCGCCCGGATCCTGCACGCGGAGACCACGGCGTGGCAGCGGATGCAGTCCGACGGGACGAGCGCGCGTCTGGCCGAGATCCTCGCCGAGGCCGGGGTCGAGAGCGATCATCCCGGGTACTGCACTGCGCAGGCGGCCTACGAGGAGTACTGGGAGCCTCATACCCTCACGGATCCCCGGGTACCGGGGCTTTTCGAGGGACTGCACGAGCGGGGGGTACGGATCGGAGTACTGAGCAACACCATCTGGTCGCCCGAGTACCACCGGGGGGTCTTCGCCCGGGACGGCGTGATCGATCTGATCGACGGGGCGGTCTACAGCTCCCAGATCGATCATGCCAAACCTCACCGGGCGGCCTTCCGGGCCGCTGTCGCCGCCGTCGGCGTTCAGGACCCGGCGACCTGCCTGTACGTCGGGGACCGGCTCTACGAGGACATCCACGGTGCGCAGAGGGCCGGTCTGCGGGCGGCTCTGGTGCCGCATTCGAATATTCCGGCCGACCAACAGGTGCCCGTAACGGTCGAACCGGACGTCGTGCTCCACCGGCTCGGGGATCTGCTGGGGCTGCTCGACACCGGGGAACTGCCCCCGGCCCCCGCCCCGGGACGGGGCTGAGAGGGCACCGGGCCGCGAGAGGGTACCGGTCCGCGAGAGTCTGTCCGGCAGACTCAGCCGGGCAGGGACGCCGGGTTGCCGCTCCACCGGGCCGAGTTGCGCGCCGCCCCGATGAGGGTCGCAGCGATCCGGACCCGGTCCACGGGTTCAGCCTGGCCGACGGCCTCGATCGCGACCGAGGCCAGGCCGTCCTCCACGGTCGCGGCGAGGGCCTTGACCCCGGAGACGGTGGACAGGTCCTCGTCCCCCAGCCCGTAGGCGGCTTCGGCGGCCGGGGGCCGACCGCCTCCGGCCCGGATCCGGCGAATGAGTTCCTCGCGGTTGCGCAGGTGTTCGTTCCACAGGTTCTGGGCCCTCGCCCGGGAGGAGGAAGGGATACGGGCCGTGATCGTCCCGTAGGCGAAGACTGCGGCGTGTTCCCCCGCCAGCAGGGTGGACAGGGCCTTCAGCGTGGTCTCCGGCAGTTCCGCGGTCGTACCGGTGGGCGAAGCGTCCGTTCCTGTCCCGTCGGACCGAGCCTGGGAAGAGATCTGCGGGGAGACCGGGTCGGTCGTCTCTGCGTCGGGCAGGGGCAGTTCCCCCGGGGCCTTCAGCCCCGCGGCCTTGGCCAACAGATCCGCTTGGACGGCTCGGGAACCGGCGATCTTGGAGAGCTTCACTGCCACTGGTGCACTGGTCGTCCTCAGGTCCACGAGAGCCTCGACGGCGGCGTCCCGTTGGGCGGTGACGAGTTCCTGCGGTGTCGTGGGACCGGGCGCTGTCGTCGTCTGCGGGGGCGTCGAGGCCGACCCCTCCGGTGTCCCGGCCTCGGAAGGAGCGGGGGACTCGGCCGTCTGGGTGACGTTGAGCAGGAGCAGCTGGGCCCGGTGCCCGGCCGTGACCCGTTCCGCCGCGGCCGTCCAGCGTGCCCCGGAGCGGTGGACGGCCGCGAGACCGTCCAACAGTGCGCGGGAGCGGGCGATGGTCCTCTCCACGGCGATCTCGTCGGCTCCCGGGGTCGGCGTACCGGAGACGGCCCCGCCTCCGCCGTCCGACTGACACCCTGCCATCGCCGGTCCTATGAGCAGGAGGGCGACCAGGGCAGCGGAGCGCCGCAGGGGACCCGGCCCGTGGGGGACACCTGGGCGGGGCGGGGAAATGGTCATGTCATCGAGCCCGATCACCGCGGGATCATCCCATGGCAGGGGGCGGAGCCGCCGCGCGGCCCGACGCTGTGCGGTTCGGGCCTGCTGCGGATCTCTTGGGGGTGCCGAGGCACCGGTAGGCTTGAAGGACTGTCCATGGTTCGTTGCCGTGACAAGTGCACCGTTTCGGCTGTGGCACTGCACTGTTTCGACTGTGGCACTGCACCGCTTTCGGCTGTGGCACGGCACCGCTTCGACTGTTGGAGACTTCGGCTGCGGCCACAGGGACAGCAGAGCGGCCCGACAATCGTAGGAGGAATTGATGGTTGCGTCGTCGAAGGTGGACGGCGTGCGTGCGATGGTGGCCCCGGTCCTGGACAGCTGTGGACTGGTGCTGGAGGACGTGACGATCGCACCCGCCGGACGACGCACCGTCGTACGGATCGTCGTGGATCTTCCCCAGGACAGAGCGGGGGGCGTGACCTTGGACGAGATCGCCGAGGTCTCGACCCTGGTCTCGCACGCACTGGACGGCAGCACCGTCCTGGGTTCGGCACCGTACGTGCTGGAGGTGACCTCCCCCGGAGTGAACCGTCCCCTGACCGAACAACGGCACTGGAGACGGGCCCGGGGCAGGCTGGTGACCGTGGGACTGTCCGACGGGGAGAGCCGTACGGGACGGCTGGAGGATGTGGACTCGGACGGCATCCTCCTCGAAGGAGACCTGCTGGCCTGGGACCGAGTGGCGAGCGGCAAGGTCGAGGTCGATTTCTCCGCGCCGTCCGACACCGCGGCCCAGGGGACCGGCGAGGACCGATGGACGGGGACCGGTGAGATTTGATGGACATCGACATGGCTGCGTTGCGGGTCCTGGAACGGGAGAAGGAGATTCCCTTCGACCTGCTGGTCCGCACCATCGAACAAGCATTGCTGCTGGCCTACCACCGGACCGAGGGCGCGGTGCAGACCGCCAGGGTCGAGTTGGACCGGCGCACCGGACACGTCGTCGTCTGGGCACAGGAGCTGGACGAGACGGGGACGGTACAGCGCGAGTGGGACGACACCCCGGTCGGTTTTGGCCGAATCGCCGCGACGACCGCCCGGCAGACCATTCTGCAGAGGCTGCGGGACGCCGAGGACGAGCAGGTACTCGGGGAGTTCCGGGGCCGTGAGGGCGACATCGTGGCGGGGATCGTGCAGCAGAGCGGCGACCCGCGCATGGTGCACGTCGATCTGGGCACGGTGGAGGCCGTTCTGCCCCCGCAGGAGCAGGTCCCTCAGGAGAACTACGCCCACGGGACCCGCCTGCGCTGTTATGTCGTGGGAGTCCGCAAGGGCCCCAAGGGCCCGTCCATCACGGTGTCCCGGACCCACCCGCACTTGGTCCGCAAGCTCTTCGCCCTGGAGGTGCCCGAGATCGCCGACGGCACCGTGGAGATCGTCGCCCTGGCCCGGGAATCCGGCCACCGTTCGAAGGTCGCGGTGCGTTCGACCCGTTCGGGGGTGAACGCCAAGGGGGCCTGTATCGGTCCCATGGGGCAGCGGGTCCGGGCCGTGGTCACGGAGCTGCAGGGAGAGAAGATCGATATAATCGATCACAGTGAGGATCCCGCTTCCTTCGTCGCAGCGGCTCTCTCCCCGGCCAAGGTCAACTCGGTGGAGGTCATCGATCTCGAAGCCCGGTCGGCGAGGGTGACAGTGCCCGACTACCAACTCTCACTGGCGATCGGCAAAGAAGGGCAGAACGCCAGACTCGCCGCGAAACTCACCGGATGGCGGATCGACATTCGTCCGGACGTGGCGGGTGGCGTCGAGCCGCAACCTTCCGACCATTTAGTGACGCTACGAAGTGAAGTGGAATCAGGGAGTGAAGATTCTGCGCCGGACGCATGACGGTGACGCCTGGTGACCGCCGGTTGGCGCCGGGCGAGCATGCCCGTGCCCGAGCGGTCACAACGGCGGGGTAGACTGACCGGAGTCGGTGATGCGGTCCGGAGTTCTTCGCCTGCCGATGGATGCCCGGAAACTGCTGGTTCCCGGGTTTCCTGGCGAACATGCGTGGGATGCCGTGGCCGCGATGACCGATCCATCCTGCTGAGAGTGGTCGTGGAACGGACCGGCGGCCTGTGGTTCGTCGTTCCTGATCCTGACCATGTCAGGCCGGGCCGGGGCGCATCGTTGCATCTCGATCAGGCCTGTCTCGACGCGGCCGAGCGCCGTCGGGCGTTCTCTCGGGCTCTGCGCCGGAGTGAACCGCTCGATCTCACGGTGCTACGCACCCACGTTGCCGAGGCGGGACGCGTCAGTGAGAACAGGTCGCACCAAGATCGTGTCGGACCTTAACGGGACACACGTCCCGCAACGGTCCGTTCACGATGTCCAGTCCAGTACAACCGTCCGAGCCGGAAGCGGGTCAGAAGCTGATGAGCACCCGATGAGCGCGCAGCTATGAGAACCCTCCAGCTGTAACGACGGTCCGCGCCTGTCAGGCCCGGACCGAGACAGGAGAGACGTGGCAAAGGTCCGGGTCTACGAGCTCGCCAAGGAGCTCGGGGTCGAGAGCAAGGCCGTCATGGCCAAGCTCCAAGAACTCGGTGAGTTCGTGCGGTCGGCGTCGTCGACCGTCGAACCACCGGTTGTCAGAAAGTTGCGGGAGGCCATGCCAGCCGGTGGATCGTCGGCAGGCGCCAAGGCGGCACCCAAGCCCGCCCCGCGCCCGTCGGCTCCCTCAGTCAAATCCGGGGCGGCCAAGCCCGGCCCGGCACGTCCCAACCAGCCGTCCCCTCCGCCCCCGGCAGCGCCGGGCCCGCGGGGCGGAGCCGGCCAGTCCGCCGCGTCGCACCGCCGTCCCGCCGAGGCCCGGCCCGGAGCAGAGACGAAGCCGGGCCCGCAGGTCAAGCCGGGACCGGCGACCAAACCGGGCCCGCAGGCCAAGCCAGATCCCGTGGCCAAGCCAGATCTCGTGGCCAAGCCCGCTGCGGAATCCGCTCCGGCGGCTCCGGTCCCCGCCCCAGCAGCCCCGGCCCCAGCAGCCTCAGCCCCGGCCCCGGCAGCTCCCGCCCCGGCGGCTCCTGCCCCGGCGGCACCTCAGGCCGCGCCGG
>JAUPKJ010000097.1 GCA_030837505.1 Actinomycetota bacterium | reverse complement strand
GCAGGACTGGGGTCCGGTTCCTGGACAACTCTGATCGCTATTCTCGCGTACTCCTCCGTCTGCAGCAGGCCGGGGATCAGCAGGGGCTCAAAGTTCCGAATGATCGACGCAGACGACTCGAAGCCGAGAAAGCACAGGTACTCCAGGGAGACGACGCCCTTGTACGCGCTCCACCAGGAGCGTTCGCGGGAGGACCGGCCGACCTCTACCAGGTCCTCGACCCGTTCCCTGTCGGTCACCCCGTAGTGCGCCAGAAGGGCCCGAAGATCGTTGGTTGCGATCGTGACAGTCCCCGACTCGATCCTGATCAATTTGGACAACGACCAGTCCATTGCCCGGACAACTTCCCTCTGCGTGAAATGAGCTGTCTCCCGCAGTTGACGCAGCTCGTTGCGCAACCTGCGTCGGTGCACGGTTGGGTCCACATCGCCGGCAGCCATCACATCCGCCCTTCGACACCCGTCGTCGCGATATCCGTCGAGGCGGCATCGGCAAAGAGCCACCTCGCTCACAGAAATCATCACATAACGACGTCGCCGAAAGAACGACATTCGGACACCCCCTGTCATCTGCGGGGAATCAACCGTTCCCGACGGGGAGTGTCGTATCAACGCAGAACTGTGGGATCTGCCCCCTGCGAGTGCTTCGCGGCGTACATCGCGGCGTCTGCCCGCCCCACGAGGTCTGCGGGGGACTCATCGGGGCGGCTCAGGACGGCCCCCAGGCTCACCTGCACGGGAACCCTGGCCCCTGTCACGGTGACCGGCCGGTTGACGGCGGCCGAAACCCGACGAGCAATCTCTCCCAGAGCCGTTTCGTCCGCCACATCACCCAGGAGCGCCAAAAATTCGTCCCCGCCCAGGCGCCCCGCAAGGTCACTGGCCCGCAACGATCCATCCAACCGCTGCGCCACCGCCCTGAGGATCTCGTCCCCGGCCCGGTGCCCGTGGGTGTCGTTCACTTGTTTGAAACCGATGAGGTCCAGGTAGAGGACTCCGACAGCACTGCCCCGGGCACAGGACCGGGCCAGGGCCGACTCCAGTTCCTGGGCCACCAGGGTCCTGTTGGCCAGTCCCGTCAAAGGATCGTGCAGGGCCAGACGGAGCAGATGGTCCCGCTCCAGACGTCGCCCCGTCGTGTCCTCGAGGTGGACCAGGAGCCATCCGCGCTCCCCCAGCACCACCCGGACCACCGTCATCCCCATCCACCGCCCCGGGGGCACGGGCCAGGGCCCGGCCTGCGCCGCTGGGGACAGGTCGCGGCGGAGCCCGGGAGCCGGACCGCCGTCGGCCGGTTCCCTCAGGTCGATGGTTCCCGGCTCGGGCACCCGGACGGGCCCGAGGTCCCAATGGGCCACGGGCATTTCCCCCCGGCTTACCCGCATCAGGTCGCGGCGGTGGGCTCTGTCTTCTCCCGCCGGGAGATTCCTGCACAGGTCGAGCAGTCCCCCCGTGTCCGGGTCCACCCCCGAGGCACGAAGCAATCGCCTCGCTGTGGGATTGACGTCGCGGAACTGCCCCTCCGGGGAGCACAGGGCGACTCCCACGGGAACGTGTTCGAAGAACGCCCGGAAACGTTCGTCTCCCGAATCGGGTCCGACGGCGCGGGCAGCGGTGGTGCGGCTCCCGAGGATGCCCTGGTCCGGTCCGTCGTCCACGGCCTCCCACCTTCCCACCCGCTACTGTTCGTGTCAGAGTACGCCGTTCAGTGATGCTTCAGTTCGTCCGGCGTTGCTCTGTTCGGGTGATTCGAGGACGTCGAGGTCCTGGGTTCGGAACGGCGAGCCCTCCGGCACATCCTCCTGTGCCGTGGCAAGCTCTCTTCATGCTGATCACATCGGAGCAGCGGCCCCTGCGCTGGGGCATCCTGGGGACCGGCAAGATCGCGGCGACCTTCGTCCAGGATCTGAAATCCTTGCCCGATGCGCGCGCCGTCGCCGTCGGTTCGCGTACGCAGCAGGCAGCGAACGGGTTCGGTGACCGGTTCGGAATCGAGAGACGTCATTCCTCGCGCGACGCCCTGGTGGCAGACCCGCACGTGGATGCCGTCTACATCGCCACACCTCATCCAGCTCATGCGGCCGGAGCACTGGCAGCGATTCGGTCCGGCAAGCACGTCCTGGTCGAGAAGCCGTTCACCATGAACGCCGCCGACGCCGCCGAGATCGCGGCAGAGGCCCGGCAGGAGAGCGTCTTCTGCATGGAGGCCATGTGGACCCGTTTCCTGCCCCACATGGTCCGGATCCGGGAGCTGCTCCACCAGGGAGCCATCGGCAAGATCATCACAGTGATGGCGGATCACGGCCAAAAATTCGACCAGGACCCCGAGCACCGTCTCTTCTCGCCCCGGTTGGGGGGAGGAGCCCTGCTGGATCTGGGCATCTACCCGATCTCGTTGGCCTCCATGGTCCTGGGACGTCCCGTATCGATCGAATCGGTGAGTCATCGGACCTCCACCGGGGTGGACTCCCAGACCTCCGCCGTCCTGCGTTACCGGGACGGCGCTCAGGCGGTCCTCACCACGGCGCTGGAGAGCAACACCCCTTGTCGGGCCTGGATCGCCGGGACGGAGGGGAGAATCGAGCTGGACCCGGTGTGGTACACCCTGTCCTCGTTCACCCTGCACCGGGACGACGAGCCCCCGGTCCGGTTCGAGGCGGACCACACGGGGATAGCCCCCGGCGGGAAGGGAATGTGTTTCGAAGCCTCCGAGGTCGCCCGCTGTCTGAGGGAGGGCCTGTGCGAGAGCCCGGTCATGCCTCTGGACGAGAGCGTCGAGATCATGCTGACCATTGATGAGATCCTCAGACAAATCGGTCTTAACTACCCAGGGTGACAGAGGATTCACGACGGCGGAGGAGTGACCGGGACCGCAGGACGCCGGCGATCCCGATCGCCCACAGGACGTACTGCGCGGCGAAGGCTGCCCGGAAGCCCTCGGCCGAGGTTCCCCCCGTTCCCCGGAGATCCAGGAGAAGGCCGATCAAAAAGATCGTCACGAAGGTCGAGGTGAATCCCCCGACGTTGACGATCCCCGTCGCGGTCCCCAAACGGGCCGGAGGGTTGTAGGTGCGGGCGAAATCAAACCCGATCATCGCCCCGGGGCCCCCCGCGGAGAGCCCCAGGACCAGCAGGATCAGCAACCAGACCGGGGCCCGCCCCGGCCACGCCAGCACTGCGGTCCACAGCAGGGTCGTACTCGCGACGATGAGCAGAACGAACAGCGAACGCCGTCGGGGGAACCGCTGGGCCAGCACTCCCAGAAGCGGCCCACAGACGATCCCAGCCAACGCCAACAGGCTGAGCAGCCTGCCCGCCGCCTGCGCAGAGGTTCCCTGCGCGTGGATCAGGAAGGGGTATCCCCAGGCCAGAGCGAAGGCCGCGGGCGGGAACTGGGTGACGAAATGCGTCCACAGGCCCAGCCGTGTCCCGGGATGCCTCCAGGCAGCCACAAGATCACCCAGAACCCGAGCCCGCGTGACAGGGCCGTTGTCGGGGTCAGCCCAGTGACGCCCCGTCGGGAGCCCTGCCAGTGACAGAACCGCCACGAGCAGCCCGAGGACCGCGATGGCTCCGAAGGCACTGGTCCATCCTCGTTCGCGCAGGAGCGCTGCGAACGGTACCGCGCTCAGGACCTGACCCACCTGGCCGATCAGTCCTGTCAGTTGACTGACGAGCGGGACGTGTCGGCTGGGGAACCAGCGGACCACGAGCCGCAGGACGCTGATGAAAGTCATCGCGTCCCCCGCGCCCACCAGGGCCCTGCCCGCGTAGGCCAGGGCCACCGTCGTGCTCACGGCCATCAGCATCTGTCCGCAGGCCATGGTCACCCCGCCGGCCACGATCAAACGCCGTGGTCCGTAGCGGTCCAGCAGCAATCCGACCGGGATCTGCAGTCCGGCATAGACGATCAGCTGGAGCACCATGAATCCGGACAGGAGCGCCGCGGAGAGATGGTACCGGTCGATCGCGACGAGCCCGGCCACCCCGAACGAGGTGCGGTGCAGCACGGCCAGGACGTAAGCCGTCAGGCCGATGCTCCAGATGAGCCACGGGCCGGTGCGAGACCATTGCCCCGGGCGAGCCGCCAAGGCGTGGATCGGGTGCTCCTGTTCCGCCGGTGTCAGGCCGCCATCGTGCCCGATCCGGCAAGGACCCGCATCACCGGGGCGATCCGCACCGCCGGGGCGACCTGCGGCAGCGGAACGGTGAGGTCCGGGAACGGCCGGCGCCGTCACTCCCGCGGCGTCCCCTTGCGTCGCCACCATCCGCTCGGGGACAGTCGATCGACCAGGGCCTCGTAGGACCGGCTCGGGCCGCTGGAGCGTTCCCGCTCCTCCACTGCCACACGCCGGATCAGGCCGGTCTCCTCGCCCGCCGACCTGGCTGCCGCCGCACCGGCGATCAGGTGGGGGACGATCCAGCCCTGGATGGCTGTCCACGAGGATCCCAGCTCGGTGGACCAGTCCTCGCTGTAGGAGTCCCGAACGGCCCGGACCAGGGCGTGGCCCAGGTTGGACTGGTCCTCCTCCTCCAGCCCGGCACGGTACAGCTCGATCCCGAGGGCCCTCAGCTGGCCCTCGGGATCGGTCCCCGACTGCGATTCCATCTCGGCGCCCAGGGCCTCCACGGCACGCAGGATGGCCGTGACGCACCGTTCGCCGTCTGCGGGGAAATGGGTGGCGAGGGCCTCGTCCGCACGGGGAGTCAACGCCATCAGATGGGTGTCGAACCGGTCCGCGAGCTGATCGACGTCGCCCAGGCGCCAGAAGGAGTCCCGGACGATCCGAATCGTCGCGGGGTCCGGACGAGGAATGGCCGGCATGGCCGGAGGGCCTGGCTGCGACGAGGGTTGTCCCTGCGGGAGCGGCTGGCTCTGCGAGTAGGGCTGTCCCTGCGAGTAGGGCTGGTCCTGCGGGTACTGCGGTCCTTGCGGGTACTGCTGTCCGTGCTGTCCGTGGGGGTATTGCTGTCCGTGGGGATAGGACTGCGGATACAGCTGTCCGTGCCCCGGCTCCTGGTGTCCAGGGGTCGGGCCAGGGGGATTGAAGGTCATTTTTGGCTCCTACAGGCCGCGGGGCCGCGCGATCCGGCGCCAGACCTTCGGCACGGCAAGTGTAGTCATAATGATGTGCCAGACCCGGCCGATGTCAACGAGCGGGTACCGGATATCTGTGATCTCCGGGCAGAAATGGCTCAGGGTGAGAAATCACACAGGTGTATCCGCACACGCTCCCCTCATGATTCTCACTCTACGTCACCGTACGGAACCGCTCACATCGTCACGGGTACTCATAGTGCACGGGGCGGAGGCCGAGCGCTACGGCAATCCACAGATAAGAGCGGATTTTTCGGGCATTGAGACCACTCCCCGCGGAAGCTCATCACCGCGGGTGATAGCTATTTAACCCGGTGAGATCAATCGTTGACAATTCCGCCCGATCGTTCCCGCAGCCACTCCCTCTTCCGCTGCGGCCCGGGGCGGGTCGAACACTCCGCGCCCCCGGAAGGAGGTGTTCGACGACCCACTCCTGGACAGCCGACCAGGAGGATCCCAGGCAAGTGGTCCACTCCTCGGTGTAGGTGTCCCGGGCCGCGCGGGCCAGGGCATGCCCGACAGCGGTCAGATCGGCTGTTGCCATCCCGGAGGCTGCCAGTTCCGACCCCACCGCGTGCAGTTGTTCGATGGCCTGATCACACTCCCCGGCCGCCCCCACGGCCTCTATGGGACGCAGCAGGGCTGTCACCAAACGTTCGCTGCCCTCCTGCCGACGGTTGTTCAGGGCGCCCTCCGCGCGAGGAGCCAGCAGGAGCAGGTGTCGATCGAAGAGGTCTTCGAGATCGGCCACGTTCCCCAACAGCCAGAAGGACTCCCTGACGGCGTCGATCGCACTCCTGTCAGGGTGATGGGCACTCCTGTCGGGCCGGCGGGCAGGAGCGCCCGAGGGCGCCCTCAGCGGGAGCCTTGCAGTGGAGGGTTCCGGGTCCGGCGCCGGCGGACGCCCTGCCCCCGGACGGTTGCCGGGCAGGACGTCCCTCTCCTCGGCCAGGGAACAGGGGTCGGAGGAACACCGGACCCCGGGCGCTGGAAGTGAGAGAGTCACACGAACTCCTACCGAGAGGAAAGAGTGGCTCCACCGGACAGGCCACCACTCGATATCTCTCTGTAGTCGCTTGACAACTCTGTGTCAAACATAACCGTCACCACACGCCTTTTCTCTCTCGCGGGAAGGCCCATCACCCCCCGATGATGTCGCGAAAAGCCGAGAGCGGCGGTTTACATCGCTTTTTAGTGTCCTTGTGACACTTCGTCCGTCAACCGGCCCCTGTGAAACCACATGAGCCGAAGCGACCTCTCAGTTGGCCATGTCCACGAAACGTGAGTAGTGCCCTTGGAAAGCGACGGTGATCGTGTCGGTCGGGCCGTTCCGGTGCTTGGCCACGATGAAATCGGCTTCTCCCGCCCGAGGGCTCTCCCGCTCGTAAGCGTCCTCCCGGTGCAGCAGGATGACCATGTCGGCGTCCTGTTCGATCGAACCAGACTCACGCAGGTCCGACATCTGGGGCTTCTTGTCTGTGCGCTGTTCCGGCCCCCGGTTCAGCTGGCTGATCGCGATGACGGGGAGCTCCAGTTCCTTGGCGAGGAGCTTGAGCGCCCGGGAGAACTCGCTGACCTCCTGCTGCCGGCTCTCCACCCTGCGCCCCGACGTCATCAGCTGCAGGTAGTCCACGATGACCAGCTTCAGGCCGTGCCGCTGCTTGAGTCTGCGGCACTTGGCGCGGATCTCCATGAGGGACATGTTCGGGCTGTCGTCGATGTAGAGCGGGGCCTCGCTGACCTCCCCCATGGTCCGGGCCAAGCGGGTCCAGTCCTCCTCGCGCATGGTTCCCTTGCGCATGTTCTGCAGCGGGATCCTTGCTTCCGCCGACAGCAGACGCATGGTGATCTCGTTGCGGCTCATCTCAAGACTGAAGATCACCGATGTCAGGTTGTTCCGGATCGAGGCAGAGCGCGCAATGTCGAGGCCCACCGTCGACTTGCCCATCGCGGGACGAGCCGCGATCACAATCATCTGTCCTGGATGCAGTCCGTTGGTGAGCCGGTCCAGATCTGCGAACCCCGTGGGAACCCCCACCATGCCCTCGCCCCGGTGCCCGGAGGCCTCGATCTCATCGATCGTGCCTTCGATCACCTCACCGAGCGGGACATAGTCCTCGCTGGTGCGGCGTTCGGTCACGGCGTACACCTCGGCCTGCGCGGAGTTGACGATCTCATCGACGTCCCCGCCGTCGGCCGCGTAACCGAGTTGGACGATTCGGGTGCCGGCGGCGACGAGCCTGCGCAGCACCGCCCTCTCCCGGACGATCCGCGCGTAGTACCCCGCGTTGGCCGCGGTGGGAACGGAGCTGAGGAGGGTGTGGAGGTAGGCGGGGCCACCGACCCGTCCCAGGTCACCGCGTTTGGTCAGCTCTGCGGCGACCGTCACGGCGTCCGCAGGCTCCCCGCGGGCGTAAAGATCGAGGATCCCGTCATAAATGATCTCGTGTGCCGGGCGGTAGAAATCGTGACCCCGCAGGACCTCGACGACGTCAGCGATGGCGTCCTTGGAGAGCATCATGCCGCCCAGGACACTCTGCTCGGCTGCGATGTCCTGCGGCGGCGTACGCCCGATGTCCTCCGCGGGCCCACCCGACAGCTCCAGATCGGTAACAGACACGTCGGGACTCCCCCTCACGATCTTGTCGGACTCGGACGGACGGTCCGAGGACTCCCGGCCCAGCTCACCTCGTGGGTGGTCGGGCCGTCCTTCCGTATACTTCACCGGGCGAACCGTCGTGAGGAATCCTGGTCCCGATACCTGCGGTCCGGTGCCCGGAGCAGCAGGGGGGAACCGGGAGACGGAGCTCTCGGACAGGGTGCTGCCCCACCGTAGGCGCACGCCGTCCAGTACAGGAAATCCCATTGTGAACAGTCACGGGGATAACCTGTGGACAACCTGCCCCCACCAGTGGACGTTTGCCCACACCCTGTGGACAGACTTGGGGACAAGGGGGGCGATCACGTGGCCGCCAAGGCTCTGAACTGGGCTTTCAATGTCCACCCGCTGTGGACAGAAGAAAATTCGGAGGGGCCGGCGGACGGCGGCGGCCCGGCCGACCCCGGCCCGGCAACACCGCAGTCGAGGGTGCGGCTCCCCCAAAACCACCGGTGCCCCCATCGAGATCCGATGGGGGCACCCGAAGGCCCACGGGGCTCCCTCTGACGGGAGCCCCGACGTCACATCACGCCGAAGCGGTGACCTTGATCTTGAGTCGGACCTGCACCTCGGGGTGCAGCCTGACCGAGACCACGTACTCCCCGACGGACTTGATCGCCTGGGGCATTTCGATCTTGCGCCGGTCCAGGGCGGGACCGCCGCCGGCGGAGACGGCCTGTGCGATGTCGCTGGGGGTCACGGCTCCGAAGAGGCGGCCGCTCGAACCCGCCTTGGCGGACAGACTGATCTGCCCGGACTCCAGGGAGGCCCGCACCTGCTGGGCCTCTTCCAGGGACTTGAACTCCCGGGAGGTCCTGGCCCTGCGGATCGCGGCGATTTGTTTCTCGGCGCCTTTGGTCCAGGATGCTGCCAGACCTCGCGGCATGAGGAAATTCCGGCCGTAGCCGTCCTTGACCTCGACCACGTCGCCCGGCTCGCCGAGCCCGGACACCTCCTGCGTCAGGATGAGCTTCACGTTCGTGTCCTCCTTCGCTCAGCGGGCCGAGCTCGAGTAGGGCAGAAGAGCCATCTCGCGGGCGTTCTTCACCGCACGAGCGATCTCCCGCTGCTGCTGCACGGTGACGCCGGTGACCCTACGGGCACGGATCTTGCCGCGATCGGAGATGAACTTCCGCAGCAACTGGGTGTCTTTGTAGTCCACCCGCTCGACCCCTGCGGTCTTGAGCGGGTTCTGCTTCTTCTTGGGCTTGCGAACAGGTGGTTTCGCCATCGTGGTGCTCCTCCTTCGGGGAGCCCGGGCACGAGCCCGGGATGGTCAAGCGACCGGGCTTGCGAAGCACGATCGCGAACGATGATCAGAAGGGAGGTTCTTCCTGAGATCCGCCGTAGTTCGGGGACGGTGCCGCAGGGGCGCTCCAGGGGTCGTTGGGCTGCTGCTGTTGCTGCTGCTGCGCTGGTGCGCCGTAGCCGCCACCGCCGCCGGCCCCCCCGTAGCCGCCACCGCCGCCACCGCCACCGCCACCCCCGAAACCGCCGCCACCGCCACCGCTGTAGCCACCGCCACTGCCACCGCCACGCGATGTCTTGGTGACCTTGGCCGTGGCGTACCGGAGGGAGGGGCCGATCTCATCGACGTCGAGCTCGACGACGGTGCGCTTCTCCCCCTCCTTGGTCTCATAGGTGCGGCTGCGCAGCCGACCACTGACGACGACCCTGGTGCCTCGTTGAAGAGACTCGGCGACGTTCTCCGCCGCGTCCCGCCACACCGAGCACCTCATGAAGAGGGTTTCGCCGTCCTTCCACTCGTTCGACTGACGGTCGAACGTGCGAGGGGTGCTGGCCACGGTGAAGTTGGCCACCGCAGCCCCCGAGGGTGTGAACCGGAGTTCAGGATCGTTGGTGAGGTTGCCGATGATCGTGATGACGGTCTCGCCGGCCATGGGTTCTCCCGCTGTCAGGCAATGCGGTCTTCAGGCGTTGCGATGGTCCCGCACCGGACCGACAGGAACGGTGCGGACCGTGCTCAGCGGGCCTCGGGACGGACCAGCTTGGTCCGCAGAACGGACTCGTTGAGGTTGAGCTGGCGATCGAGTTCCTTGGCGGTCTCCGGCGTGGCGGTCATGTCCACGACGACGTAGATCCCCTCGGTCTTCTTTTTGATCTCGTAGGCCAGACGACGCCGACCCCAGGTGTCCGTGTTCTCCACCGTGCCGCCGCTCTTGCGGACGACGTCGAGGAACTTCTCCATGGTCGGGGCGACGGTCCGTTCCTCGAGTTCGGGGTCGAGGATCACCATCAGCTCGTAGTGACGCATGCGTAAACCCACCTCCTCTGGTCTCAACGGTCACGGTCCGTCCGTGACAGGAGGGCTGGTGCGTCGCGGTGGCTTCCGCCGCAGGATCGGTCGAAGGCCACCGGGGTCATACCTTACCGGCAGGGGAGGAGCCCCGCGTACGCCGTCCACAGCCCCCGGTTCTCGACGGAGGGCGAGGAGTCAGGAGACGAACCTCAGAGCGTCCGAGGCCTCGTCCAGGGGTCCGCCCTGGGGATCGTCCCTGCCGTCCAGATCGTCCTCCGGGAGCCGGACAGGATCCCGATGGGGATCGAGGATCGCCCGGATCCCCTGGACCCCGATCCACGCTATCCCGGCCAGGCGCAGCACAAGAACGATCAAGTAGAGCCCGGCGGGCAGACCGCGGTTCTGGTCCCAGGAGCCCGCGATGTAGATCCAGATCGAAACAAAATAAATGATCTCCGTGGTCGCCCAGAGGAGGTGATCCCGCCATCGCAGTCCCGAGAGCGCCACCATGGGCAGCAGCAACAACGAGGCCTGGACCGGGACGGACTTGGAGACCAGGATCGTCCCAACGGTCAGGACCAGGGCCACGTGCGCCACGCGGGGGCGGTGCTGGGCGCTGAACACCAGGAACACCACGCCGAACAGGACGACAACGAGTCCGAACACCGTCACTGCCGTGACCGTTCCGGCGGACAGGGGGCCGGAGGGGAACCAACTCCCCAGAGCCCCCGGACGATTGCGATCCATGAGTTGGGGGATCATCCACGGCGATCCGTAGGACGCCGTCTGGGCGCGCCAGGCGTCCCACGACCGCAGTACGGCGTCCTTGGTCGCGGATTCCGACACGTAGGCGAACAGCACCCCCACCGCACCGAGAGCGAGGAGGGCGGCCCCCGCGGCACGGAGGGCACGCGGTGCTCGGCTCATCAGGAAAGCCCCGACCAGCATCCCCGCGGTCGCTGCGAGCGTCTGGGTCCCGACCCCGGGTTTGAACACGATGCGGACCGCGAACCACGTCGCCGTCCCCGTCGCCACGAACAGCGCGGCCTCGACCCTGCGTCCCGCCCTCAGGGAGAGCGCCACGATCCCGACGCCGAGGGCGGCCAGCGAAGGCGCGGTGCAGGCCGCAGCGCCCAGGAGCATCCCGGAGAGTTGGGGACGATACCGACTCCAGGCCAGAAGACTCCCGACGAGCAGGACGACCGCCACCATCTGGTAATTGACCAGACCGGCGGTGACGATCAAGGGCGACAGTGCGAGGTGAGCCGCATCCCAGCGTCTGCGTCCCGCGGCGAGACCCAACATGATCACAGCCGCGGCCAGGCAGGCCGCCAGAGCGATCGCGGACAGGTCGAAGAACCGTCGGGGGGCGGAGCCCGGCCGCTCGGGGTCGATGGCCTGGGACACGAGCCACATCGCAGCCGCGGCCAGGGGCGGCTGGTCGATCGCGGAGTTCCCCACGGCCGTACGCAGGTCCGGCGAGTCCGGTTGTGAGAGCCCTGACCCGGTGTAGACCACAGCGATGTCGCTGTAGCAGGCGTGCCAGAACATATCCGGTTCGGACCAGCCCTCGGCCCGGCAGTGCTGACGTTCGACGATTCCCAGGCTCATGAGCGCCATGGCCAGGAGCACCAGCACGGTCCCGGCCCGCCAGAAGCCCCTGGCCGTCGCGAGCCTGCTGCCGGCCGGCCCCCCCAGGACCTGGCTGGTCATCCGCACCAGCGGGTCGTGGCGCGAGGGCGCGATGACCGGATGCAGGGGGCCCACCGGAGCCGCGCAGCCGCCGGAGCCGCAGGGGAGTTCCCCCTGCGGCTCGGCTCCCCCCTGGCTCACGGGAGTGGCTCCCGACTCACAGGATCAGCCTCTTCCCTCGTCGGCCCCGGGGCCGCCGGGCTGTGCCGTGGGTTGCCCCGGCTCGGGAGTCGTGGGAAGCGGGTCGTCGGGATCGTCCGGCGGCTCGGTGTCCGAGGGAACCGGCTGCGAGGTCGTCGGCCGATTGTCCGGTCGGCTGGGGATCGACGGCACGTAAGTGGGGATGTCCTGCGGGTCCGGGAGGGACGGGATCGTGTCGGTGGGGCTCTCGGACTCCGAGGGGGTCGGGGTCGGGGTCGGCTCCGGGTTCAAGACCTCCCCGAGGAAGACCGGTTCGGGGAAGTTCTCGATCGGTTTGTCCTCGAGCTGTCGGGACATGAAGTCTGTCCAGACCATGGCCGGGTAGGCACCACCGGTCATGTCCTGGCCCTCGAACTGGCCGAAGCCGTTGACCTCGGTCGGGTTCCCCTTGGAGTCCAGGCGGTACATGGCCACCGAGGTGGACAGTTCCGGTGTGAAGCCCACGAACCAGGCCGAGAAGGTGGAGGAGGAGGTACCGGTCTTGCCGGCGGCGGGACGGCCCAGCTTCTTGGCCCGTGTCCCGGAGCCCTTCTCGATCACCTGCTGCATGGCGTACGTGGTGTCGGCGATCACGTCTTCCTCGAAGACCTTCTCGGGTTTGTCCTCGTGCTCCCAGATCACCCCGCCGTTGGACCCCGTGACCTTCTCCAGGTAGTGGGTGTCGTTGCGCACCCCCTTGTTCGCGATCGTGGAGTACGCGGCTGCCATGTCCACCGGGTGGGGGGAGGCCGTCCCGAGCACGTTGAGCAGCTGCCCGCTCAAGCCCCCCGTGGTCTTGGGGATCCCGGCCCGGAGGGCGACGTCCTCGGTGTTGGCCGGACCGATCTTCTCGTTGAGGGCGACGTAGACGGTGTTGACCGAACTCTGTGTCGCCTTGAGGAGGTCGATGGTCCCGAAGGACTCCTTGCCGAAGTTCTGGACGGGTTTTTCCAACCCGACGAAGTTCTGGGGGCTCTTGCCGTCGAAGCGGCTCCTCAGGCTGACGGGGGTCCCGCCGTTCTTGCCCTCCAGGGCCGCGATGAGGGTGAACGGCTTGAAGGTCGACCCGGCCTGGGCGATGTCCTGGGTCGCGGCGTTCTGGTTGCGTTTCAGGTAGTCCTGACCGCCGTAGATGGCCCGGACGGCCCCGGTCTTCGGATCGACGCAGGACAGGGCGATCTGTGTCCCGGACGGCCAGTTGTCGTGGCTCGGGAGGATCTCCTTCACAGCGGCCTCGGCGTCCTTGACGGCCTGGGCGTCGAAGGTGGTGACAATCTTGAAACCGCCCGTGTCGAGCTGCTTGTCGTCGACATTGAGCTGGGTGCGCGCCTGCTGACGGGTCAGGGCCAGCAGGTAGCCCTTCTGTCCCTGCATGTCATTGCCCTGGGAGGGCTTGCGGACCTTGGGGAACTGCAGGGTGGCGGCCTTCTCCGGGGTGACCCATCCCTCGGAGACCATGCCCTTGACGACGAAGTTCCAGCGGACGCGGGCCCTGTCCTCCGAGGCCTTGCCGTCGTACGGGTCGTAGAGCTCGGGACCGTTGATGATCCCTGCGATGAACGCGCCCTGCGAGACCGTGAGCTTGCTGACGTCCGTGTTGAAGTAGGCGCGGGCCGCAGCCTGGATCCCGTAGCTGCTGCGACCGAGGTAGATGGTGTTGAGGTACCCCTCGAGGATCTGGTCCGGGGTGTACTTGCGCCGCAGCTTCAGGGCGATGAACATCTCGTTCGTCTTCCTCGTCACCGTTTGCTCGGGCGTGAGGAAGAAGTTCTTGACGTACTGCTGGGTGATGGTGGATCCGCCCTGCATGGAACCGCCGCTGGCGATGCTCCAGGCCGCGCGCGCGATGCTGGTGGGGGAGATCCCGCTGTTCGTGTAGAAGGTCCGGTCCTCGGCCGAGAGCACTGCCTTCTGCACGTGGTCGGGGATCTGGTCGAGGTTGACCTTGGTGCGGTTCTGCAGCGAGAACCGACCGATCTCGGTCTTCCCGTCGGAGTAGTAGACGATGGTCGATTCGTACTCGGTCTCGGTCTTGTTGGCGCTCGGGATGTCCGTGATCATGTACATGATCAGGAAAACGGCCATCCCGGCTCCGATCCCGGTCAGGAACATCCCAGTGATCAGTTTCCAGGAGGGGATCCACCGCTTCCACCCGGTCTTGCCGAACCGGGGGAAATCGAAGAAACGTCCCTTGCCCGACGAAACAGGCTCCGCCTCGTGGTTGGTGACGACGTCGTCCGGGCCGGTGCGTCCCCGGCCGAGGAAGAGGGCGTCCGTGGAGTCCGGGGGGTGACCGTCGCGCCCGTAGGCGTCCGGGTCCTGCCCGTAGCCCTGCTCCGCCCGGGCGTAGTTCGGGTCCCCGTACCCGTCGTCCGGATGCGCACCGTAGCCCGGTTGGCCGTAGCCGTCGTCGGCGTGGGACGAGTAACCCCGGTCGTAGCCACCGCCACCGGACGGGTCGTAGCCCTGGTTCCCCTGGCCGTCGCCGACCCCGTAGCCCTGGCCGTACCCCCCTTCGGAGGACCGGCCGTAGCCCGGTTGGCCGTAGCCGTCGTCGGGGTGGTTCCCCGAGGCGGTCGGGTAGCCGACGCGGGTCTCGTCCCCGGCGGGGTAACCGCCGTCGTTCCAGGGGGACCCCTGTTCGGGGTAGGGGTCCGGTTCAGCGGGGCGTTCCCGGCGCGCACGCCGTCCGCCCCTGGAACGTTCCGTTCCGGGGAAGCCTCCTGGCTCACCGCTCATCTCGCTGCCCCCCGAATACCAGTCCGGGGAGCCGAAGCCATCAGGCCGGTCATTAGACGGTGCCACGATCCTTCGTCCCTTGCTCGACTGCAGCTAGACGCCTTTCCGTACTGCCAGCGACCGCTCCTGGCCCCACTCGGACGAAAGTACCGGCCGAGCGGGCGAGGTGGTGATCCGGTCACGGGCCCCAGTATGAGCCCGAAGCCCTTCACCGTACGCACCGTGGTGGTCTATCGAGCCGTGCTCCGCAACCACGTCACTCACCGAAGCGGCGGCGGTACTCGTTGCCGTTCCCACGGTGAGGTCACTGAGCAGCCTACGTCCGATAGTCACCGTACGACCCACCTCGTGGCAAGAAGATCGTGGAGCGTTCCGTTCTGGAAACTGCCTGTCACCAGGGTTCCGGTCCGCGTCGGTCGACAGCTCACTCGTTCGGTCCGCAACCGATCGGTCCAGGTGGTTGCGCTGGGAGCTACCCCGGCTCTAAAGTCCGATGTATCGCTTCGATACATCGGATCGTGTTCTCCCGGCAGTGCGGCCAGCTTTCGACCCGAAGGGCGACCTTCGGGCAGAGGCGGACCGACACCCACGGTGCAGCCTGTTTTCTGTGAAAGCTGCCCCACCGGATCGCACCCCGACGGTCGAAGTGAGGTATCTGTGGAACCGAGCGGACGGACTCCCCCGCCCGGCGTCACGACCAGCAGCGCAGGGATGGAGGTCCGATGGGCCGTCGGGGCGACGTGCTGGAGTTGGCCGTGCTGGGTCTGCTCCATGAGTCGCCCATGCACGGGTATGAACTGCGCAAACGACTCAATTCCCTGCTCGGCGCTTTCAGGGCGTTGTCCTACGGGACTTTGTACCCCGCGCTGAAGTCGCTCCTCGGCCAAGGGCTGATCCGGGAGGCGGGAGCCGGCCAGGGGCCGGCGCTCACCGGTAAACGAGGCCGGATCGTCTACGAGCTCACGGCAGAGGGCAAGGAGCGGTTCCAGTCGCTCGTCACCCAACCCGGGCCTGCGGCCTGGGAGGACGAACGTTTCAACGTCCACTTCGCTTTCTTCTCCCGGACCGACGCCGCAACCCGGCTGCAGGTCCTGGAAGGTCGGCGCAGCAGGTTGCAGGAACGTTTGGAAGGCTTTCGCACTTCCATGACCCGCACCAGGGAACGACTGGACAGCTACACCATGGAGTTGGAACAACACGGATTGGAGTCCGTTGAGCGTGAGGTCCGGTGGCTCACCGAACTGATCGACTCAGAACGCGCGGGAAACATGACTCATCTGGAAGATCCGGACAGACCTCGCCCCACCGGCCCCGCCCGGTCGGGAGTTCACGGCGCCCCCGACCGGGGACGGTGAGACCGACGACGTCCGGAGAGTCCCGCCGAGGTCCCCAGTTCAGGAAACACCCGCTTTGTTCGACCTGTACCTATCAACCTGACTACGACAACCTGCACCACCGGCTCGGGCAGTCCCCCCCGGCCGGTTCCCCAGCATGAGTGAAGGAGCAACGGCATGGGATCCGTCCGCGTCGCCATCGTCGGCGTCGGCAACTGCGCCGCGTCCCTGGTCCAAGGCGTGCATTACTACCGGAACGCCGACTCGGCAAGCGCGGTTCCCGGCTTGATGCATGTGCAGTTCGGTGATTACCACGTACGCGACATCGAGTTCGTCGCCGCCTTCGACGTCGATGCCAAGAAGGTCGGCTTCGACCTGTCCGAGGCCATCGGCGCGAGCGAGAACAACACCATCAAGTTCTGCGAGGTGCCGCCTTTGGGCGTCACGGTGCAGCGCGGTCACACCTTCGACGGGCTCGGCAAGTACTACATGCAGACCATCGAGGAGTCCGACCAGGCCCCGGTCGACATGGTCCAGGTCCTCAGGGACGCGCAGGTCGACGTCCTCATCTCCTACCTGCCCGTGGGTTCGGAGAAGGCCGACAAGTACTACGCCCAGTGCGCGATCGACGCCAAGGTGGCCTTCGTCAACGCGCTGCCGGTGTTCATCGCCTCCGACCCGGAGTGGGCGGCCAAGTTCACGCAGGCCGGCGTTCCGATCGTCGGCGACGACATCAAGAGCCAGGTCGGTGCGACCATCACCCACCGGGTCATGGCCAAGCTCTTCGAGGACCGCGGCGTCGTCCTGGACCGCACGTACCAGCTGAACGTCGGCGGCAACATGGACTTCATGAACATGCTCGAACGCGAGCGCCTGGAGTCCAAGAAGATCTCCAAGACCCAGGCCGTGACCAGCAACCTCGAGCACGACCTCGGCGCGCGCAACGTGCACATCGGCCCCAGCGACTACATCGCGTGGCTCGACGACCGCAAATGGGCCTACGTGCGGTTGGAGGGTCGGGCCTTCGGCGACGTCCCGCTGAACCTGGAGTACAAGCTCGAGGTGTGGGACTCCCCCAACTCCGCCGGAGTGATCATCGACGCCCTGCGCGCTGCGAAGATCGCCAAGGATCGCGGCATCGGCGGCCCGATCCTGTCGGCGGCCTCGTACTTCATGAAGTCGCCGCCCGAGCAGTTCAACGACGACATCGCCCGCGGGAAGGTCGAGTCCTTCATCCGCGGTGAGGTCGAGCGCTGAGCCGGAGGCCGGGTTCGTAGCAGAACGACACCGGTGAGGCCCGGTCCCCCGTGCGGGGGACCGGGCCTCACCGGTGTCTGCGTACCCTGAGGCGGTGAAAGTGGTGGGACGGTTCGCTGCGGATCTGGCCAGGGTCCTTCGGGGCCGCGACTTCCGCAGGCTTTTCACGACCCGGCTGCTGTCCCAGGGTGCCGACGGCGTGTTCCAGGCGGGACTCGCCGGGATGATCTTCTTCTCCCCCGAGCGTGCGACGAGCGCTGCTGACGTCGCGGCGGCCTTCGCCGTCTCGATCCTGCCCTACACCGTGGTCGGGCCCTTCGCGGGCGTGCTGCTGGACCGCTGGCGTCGTCGACAGGTCTTGCTGGTGACGAGCCTGCTGCGGTCGCTGTTGGCCGCCGCTGTCGCTTTGCTGTCGGTCCTGGCCCCGCCGGGTCCCGCCCTGTACCTCGCAGTCCTCGTCTGTCTGTCGATCAACCGATTCTTCCTGTCCGGTCTCGGCGCGGCCCTGCCGCACGTGGTCCCGGCGGACGAGCTGGTGATGGCCAACGCCGTCACCCCGACCTCCGGCACCCTCGCAGCCCTCGGGGGAGGCGCCCTCGGGTACGGACTGCACACCCTCGCAGGGGGCTCGGACGGCGCCGTGGTGCTCCTGTCCGCGCTGGGCTACCTCGCAGCGGCCCTCGGCGCCCGGAGCATGAACAGGGATCTGCTCGGCCCCGACCGGACGCGTCCCCTGCCCTGGAAGGACGCCGCAACGGTCGTGCGCGACGTCCTGGTGGGCCTGCGGGAGGCCGGGACACATCTGCGGGCCCGGCCCCGGACCTCCGGGGCCCTGTTCGTCATGGGAGGCCACCGCTTCTGCTTCGGTGTGATCACTCTCGTGACGGTCCTGCAGTGCCGCTACCGTTTCGCCGACGCCGCGGATCCCGACGCCGGCTTCGCCCTTCTGGCCGGGGTGCTCGCCGCCTCCGGGGCAGGGTTCGGCGCGGCGGCCCTGGTGACCCCGGTGGCGGCCCGGGCGATGAGCCCGCAGACGTGGATGGCCGTCTGTCTGGGCATCTGCGGCCTCGCGGTGGCAGGTTTCCTGTCCTTCGACGCCCTGCCGTCCCTTGTGATCGCTTCCTTCCTCGTGGGGACCTTCGGACAGGGAGCCAAGATCTGTGTGGACGCCCTGGTGCAGGCAACCGTCCTGGACGCTTTCCTGGGGCGGGTCATGTCCCTGTACGATCTGGTCTTCAATGTCTGTTTCGTCGCTGCTGTCTCGGTGGGTGCGCTGCTCCTGCCCGCCGACGGCGACAGTGTCGTGGTCCTGGCCTCTGTCGTCGTCCTCTATGCCCTGTCGGCTCTCACTGCGGCCCTGCAGGCCCGGTCCGGGGTTCCCGCTGCGTCGCCCACCAGCGCAGCAGTTCCTCCCGCGCTTGCTCGGCCGGCAGAGGACCACGGTCCAGCCGCAGCTCCTTGAGGTACTTCCAGGCCCGTCCGACCTCCTTCCCCGGCCCGATCCCCAGCAGGCGCATGATCTCGTTTCCGTCGAGATCCGGGCGGACGGCGTCGAGCTCCTCCTGCTCCTTCAAGCGGACGATCCGGGCCTCGAGGTCGTCGTAGGCCGCCGCGAGCCGGGCGGCCTTGCGCTTGTTCCGGGTCGTGCAGTCCGAACGGGTCAGGACATGCAGGCGGTCGAGAAGAGGACCGGCGTCCGCGACGTAGCGACGCACGGCGGAATCCGTCCATTCCCCCTCCCCGTACCCGTGGAACCTCAGGTGCAGTTCGGTCAGGCGTGCGACGCAGCGGGTGGTCTCCTTGTCGAACCGCAGGGCCTTGAGCCGTCGGGCCACCAATTTGGCCCCGACGACCTCGTGGTGATGGAACGTGACGGCCCCGGAGGGGTCGAATCTCCGAGTCGCCGGTTTGCCGATGTCGTGGAGCAGCGCGGCCAGACGGATCACGAGGTCTGGGCCCGGCACCGGGCCCCGGGGGCCGTTCTCCAGCGCCATGGCCTGTTCCAGGACCATCAGACTGTGCTCGTAGACATCCTTGTGGCGCCGGTGTTCGTCGGCCTCCAGGCGCAGGGCCGGCAACTCGGGAAGGACGAGGTCGGCCAGCCCGGTCTCGACCAGGATCTCCAGCCCGGGCCTCGGCCGATCGGCCAGAATCAGTTTCTCCAGCTCCGTCCGGATCCGTTCGACCGCGACGATCGACAGTCTCTGCCCCATCTGCTCCATCGCGGACAGGACGGGAGGGTCCACGGTGAAACCCAGTTGGGCGGCGAACCGCGCTGCCCGCAGCATCCGCAGCGGGTCGTCGGAGAAGGACTCCTCGGGGCTTGCCGGTGTGCGCAGACGCCGGGCGGCCAGGTCCGTCAGACCGTCGAAGGGATCGACGAAGGTCATGGACGGCAGCTGGACCGCCATGGCGTTGACGGTGAAGTCCCTGCGCCCGAGGTCCCCCGGGAGCGTGTCCCCGAAGGCCACTTCGGGTTTGCGCGACGTGGCCCTGTACCTGTCGCTGCGGTAGGTCGTGACCTCCACGATCACGTCGCCCCGGCGCGCCCCGATCGTTCCGAAGGCCCGTCCGATGTCCCAGTGGGCCTGCCCCCAGGCTGCCAACAATTTCTCGGTGTGCTCGGGACGGGCGTCGGTCGTGAAGTCGAGGTCCAGCGCGGGGCGCCCGAGAAGGGCGTCCCGGACGGGCCCCCCGACCAGGGCGAGTTGATGGCCGGCGGCCTCGAAGGAAGCCGCGAGCGCTGCCACCGACGGGTCGAGGGAGACCAGACCTGCGGCGAGCAATCGGCGGGCATCGACCAGGCGCTGCTCAGATGTCTGCGACACGGGAAATCAGGATGCCAGAAATCCCGGGCCCGGCCCTCCGGGAGGATCATCTCCGGGAGGCTCGGGGCCCTGTGGGCCCGACTGGTTACAGTTGCCGCATGTCCAGACGTCCGTCCCGCTCCCAGCACAGGGTGTTGCCGACGGTCGACGAGACCTCGGCGGGGGGACTGGTGATCGACAGGGACGGGTCTCCCCCGAGAGCTGCCGTGATTGCCCGGATCAACAGGACGGGTCAGTTCGAGTGGTACCTGCCCAAGGGCCATCTGGAGGGCGGGGAATCCCCGCAGGAGGCCGCTGTCCGGGAGATCGAGGAAGAGACGGGTATCCGCGGCAGGATCCTGGACCGTCTCGGGACGATCGACTACTGGTTCTCCGCCGGGGACCGGCGGGTGCACAAGCATGTCCACCACTACTTGTTGGAAGCCGTCGGGGGGTCCCTGAGTGTGCAGGGAGATCCGGACCGGGAGGCCGTCACGGCAGCCTGGGTCCCGTTGGAGGAACTGATGCTGCGTCTGGCCTTTCCCAACGAACGGCGGATCGCCCGTCATGCCTCGGCCCGCCTGGAGGCTGGGGCGTGAGGATTCCCGTCGTGCGCGCTGTCGCAGCAGCGCTGCTCACGAGTTCCGTCGCGCTCTGCTGTCCGCAGGCTGCGGCGTCGGCCGCCCCGGGGAACGCCGGTCTCCCCCGACCGGCAGCCCAGGCGGCCGGGTCGCCCGTGGAGATCGACGTCTCGAAGGTCACACCGACCGCGGCCGGTCCGGGCGACATCGTCACGATCACTGGGGTCCTGCGCAACACGGGTGACGTCCCCGTCGAGGATCTCGATTTCCAGATGTGGTCGAGGAACGGACGGCTGGGGACCCGGCAGGAGATCGCGGACTGGGCGGACGGGACGATCGATTCCGACGGCGACGCGAGGGGCATTCCCTACCGGCCCACGGCTCCGGTGCAGCCCGGGGGCCAGATCTCCTTCACCGTCGATGTGCCGGTCGGTGCCATGGAGCTGTCCGACAGCGAGCCCTTCGGCGCGCGCGGTCTGACCCTCGTGGTCAAGGGTGACAACGGCTCCGGACTGACCCGGATCGCCTCCGAGCGCACCTTCGTGATCTGGAACCCCACCGTCGCGGAGTACGTCCCGACCGACCTCAGTCTCCTTGTCCCTCTCACCTCGCGGACACCGTTGTCGAACACGGGCGCGGGCGACCCGCAGACCCTGACCTCGATGGCACCGGGCGGACGTCTCGACCATCTCCTGGGATCGGTCCAGGACAAGGCGTTCTCGTGGGCCGTCGACCCCTCCGTGATCGACCAGGTGCTCCGTGCGCAGGCCGATCAGGAGAGCACGGCGCAGGACACCACGTCCTCCGCGGCCCTCGCCTCCCAGCCGGAGACGGCCCGCAGCCGACCGGCGGGGACCCGCGCGGCTCTGGCCTGGCTGGACCAGCTTCGGGCCGGAGCCGCCGACCCGATTCGATCAGTCGTCGCCCTGCCCTACGGTGACCCCGACGTCGTGGCGCTGGCCCATGCGGGAGGCGGGACCCTGCTCTCCCAGGCCCAGGCCCTCTCCCAAGTGATCATGACCGAGACGTTGGGCTCCCGGTTCTCCGGATCGGTGGCCTGGCCTGCCACCGGGCACCTGGACACTGCCACGGGGAACATGCTGGCCGATACCCCCGGGCGCAAGGTCGTGCTCTCCTCCTCGGCCCAGCCCCCCGCGGAGCACCTGGATCACACGCCCGGTTCCCGAACCAGGATCCCCACCGTGAAGGGCGGGATCTCAGGCCTCGTCTCGGACGACGGCCTCTCCGAGGAGATGGCGAGCACAGGAGGGACCGAGCCGGGTCTTGCGACACAGAAACTCCTCGCCGACCTGGCAGCCGTCACCACGGAACGCCCCGGTGACTCCCGCCACCTTCTGGCGTCCCTGCCCAGAGGGTGGAGCCCCGATCCGGCAAAGGTGCAGGCAGCGATGGCGGCACTGCGGAGTGCCCCCTGGGTCCGGTTGCGCTCGCTGGACTCCCTGGCGGCTCAGCCGGCGTCCGGGCCGGTTCGGGAGCCGCTGGTCTACTCGGCAGGTACCCGCCAGGCCGAGCTTCCGCAGGAACATGTCCGCTCGGTGGTCGAGGAGGTCGCGCGGCTCGACCGTTTCCTGCCCTCGGTCACGGATCCGGCCCGGCTGCTGCACGACTACCACGGCATGGCGTTCTGTCTGCTCTCGGTGAACCGGCGTGTGGCCACAGCACAGCTGTCTGAGGCCAGGCGTCCCTTGGAAGAGGGGATCGACACCCTCTACGGGGGTATTTCCGTCCCCACGGGCAGTTCGATGAATCTCCTGGCCCGCACGGCCAACCTGCCGGTGACCATCGAGAACAATCTGGGCGTCGCCGTTCGGGTGGTCGTGGCCCTCCGGCCACGTTCCGGCAGACTCGTGGTCGACACGCCTGTTCGCATCGAAATCGCGGCTCACACCCGTCGGCAGGTCCGGATCCCCATCCACGCGGTCGCGAACGGCGACGTCCAGGTCGACACGATGATCTCGTCGCCCAGCGGTGTCGTTCTGCTCACGGCTCCCAGCATCATGGTCAAGGTGCACAACGACTGGGAGGGGCGGGTACTGCTCGTGGCCGGGGGCCTGTTGGGGCTCCTTGTCGTGATCGGACTGGTCCGAGGGGTCCGTCGCGGCCGGGTTCGGATCCCGGCCTCGGCAGTTCCCGACCCTGACGAGGAAGCCTCCCTCCAGGACGAACCGGCTGTCCCGGTGCCCGCTGTTCCGGAGCACACCGTCCCGGAGCAGGAGCCGGGCTCTCCCCGGGGCACGCCGTGAACGACGGGGAAGGGGAGGAGACGCGTTCCTGGCGCCGCAGGTCCGGACGCGGCGGGCGGGTTCCCGGCCCGGGAAGAAGCGAACGCTCCTCCACCCCCGATCCCCGAGGAAGGCAATCCCCCCGCCGGAAGGAACCGGGGCCACCCGAGGAGGCCCCGCAGGAGGATCTCGGCCTGGGACGTCTGCTGGGGCTGGACCTGCCGGACGAGGAGCCCTCCGGGCGCTCACGTCCTTCCGGTCCGCCGCCGGCGGCGGCGAGAAGAACGCAGACTCCCCCGCAGAGTTCTCCACCGAGTCCCCCGCAGGGTTCCCCCCCTGGTTCCCCGGCGGCCGGTGAGGCTCAGCGACCGGACCCGCGGCAGGCTCCCCCGCCCCACGGAGCTCCCGGTGCGCTGCGCCGTCGGCGTCCGATGGGCGGCAGCCCCTCCCCCCAACCCTCTGCCCGGCCCTCCGCTCAGGGGCCTGCCGGGGAAGGGCGCTCCGGGGGACCGAGGAGCGGCGGTCGGTTCTCCCGCGGACGTTCGGGAGTCGAGGACTTTCCGGATCTGCGGGAGGAGGCTCCCGGCGCAGGTCCCGCCACAGGTCCCGGTGAAGGTCCCGACTCGCTGGAGTTCCCGGAGCTGCACAGGCCGCCGGCTTCCGACGATCTCCCGGACTTCCGCAAGCGGTCAGGGCCGCGGGAACGATCGATCTCCCTGGAGTATCCCCGGCCGGGTTCCGAGGAGCACCTCTCCTCACCGGCCTTCCCCGGCTCCCCGGAAGAGTTCCCGGCTCCCCCCGGGGAGTTCTCGCCCCCGCCGGAGGAGCCTCCCGGCCGCGGCGATCGGGCCGGGAGAGGCCGGCGGAGCAGGACGCCCCGCAGAGCGGGAAGAACTCCCGAACAGGAGGAACAACCTTCCTCACAGGAGCCGGACGATTCCTGTGAGGACGATTTCTACGGGGAGGAGTCCCGCGGGGAGGACGGCTCCGGACTCGGGCGTCTGCTCGGTGCGAGCCCCCCGGCTCCCGAGACGGCTCCCGGTCCCCCCGGGTCGACGAGTTCCCGGTGGGGAGGTTCCCATGCCGTCCCCCGACGTGGGCCCGCCCCTCCCGAGGGCTCGGGAGGACGCCGTTCCCCCGAACGGGGCCAGGAGCGGTTGCCGGGCAGACCTCCCGGGTCCGGGAACTCCCAGAGGTCCGGGAACTCCCAGAGGTCCGGGAACTCCCAGAGGCCCGGGCTGGGTCCCTCCGCCCGGGACAGAACGGCACGCCCCGGCCGGGAGCGGACGGAGCCCCCTGCGCAGGAGAGCGAGGAGTCGTCCTCCGCCGGGGCCTCCACCGGCTCGGTGATGCGCAGCAGCGGGCTCATGGCTGCGGGGACCATGGTCTCCCGGGTCCTGGGGCAGGTGCGTTCGACCGCCCTGGGGTGGGCGATCGGCGGACTGGCCTCGGCCAACGTCTTCGCGACGGCGAACACTCTGCCGAACAACTTCTACGCTCTGCTGGCCGGTGGTGTTCTGAACGCCGTCCTGGTTCCTCAGGTGGTCAAGGCCACCAAACAGGAGGACGGCGGTCAGCAGTTCGTCGATCGACTGCTCACGATCTCCGGTGCCCTGATCCTTGCGGCGACCTTGGCCGTGACGGCTCTGGCCGGGCCTCTCTTCCTGCTGTACAGCACGGATCTGCCGGCCGACCAGATCGCTCTGGGAACTGCCTTTGCCCTCTGGTGCCTTCCTCAGATCTTCTTCTACGGCCTGTACACCCTGCTCGGTCAGGTGCTGAACGCCCGGGGCAGCTTCGGCCCGTACATGTGGGCTCCCGTGGTGAACAACATCGTGGCGATCGCGGGGCTGCTGCTGTTCGTGGTCGTCGCAGGCCCGGGCCGCAAGGAAGTGGGCTGGTGGAACCCTGCGACCATCGCGCTGTTGGGGGGAACGGCAACCCTGGGCGTCGCGATGCAGGCCGTCGTGCTGATCCCCGTCCTGCGTCGCTCCGGCTTCCGTTGGCGCCCCCGGTGGGGGATCCGCGGTCTGGGACTGGAGTCGGCGGGGAAGGTGGCCGGGTGGACCTTCGCCGCTGTGTTCATCGGCCAACTGGGCTTCATCGTGACCACGAGGGTCACGAACTACGGCGGTCTCATGGCGGAGCGCGCCCACGCGGAGATCCAGGCGGGCCGTTGGGCCTTCGACCAGGCCTATCTGCTCTTCATGCTGCCGCATTCCCTGGTGACGGTCTCCCTGGTCACGGCGTTCTTCACCAGGATGTCCCATGCTGCGGTCTCCGATCGGACGGACCTGATCGTGGCCGATCTGTCCCTGGGCCTGCGGACCACCGGGGTCGCTACCGTGTTCGCCACGGCAGCCTTCTGCGTGTTGTCCCCCCAGATCGCGGCCATTGCCTACCTCGGCAACACGGACACCGAGACGCACGGGATCGCCATGGTCACGATCTCGATGGCGTTGGGGCTCGTTCCGTACAGTGCCCAGTACCTGTTGCAAAGGGTCTTTTACGCCTACGAGGACGCGAAAGGTCCCTTCGCCATCCAACTGGTCATGGCGCTCGTCTGGGCGGCGGGGAACGTCGCTGCCGCCGTGACCCTGCCCGCAGAGTGGATCACGGTGGGGGTCGGGGCCTCCCTGAGCGCGAGCAACGTCGCCGGGGCGCTGTTGTCGTTGCGCAGCCTGCGCAAGAAGCTCGGCCCTCTCGACATGGGTCTCGTCGCCCGCAGCCATCTCAAGTTCCTCCTGGCCGGCAGCGGGGCGGCCCTGGCTGGGCTCGGTTGCCGCTGGATGCTCCAGGGGCAGGTGGGCTCGGGCCTCGTCTCCGCGATGGTGATCCTGTCCATCAGCGGAACCGTGATGTTGGTGGTCTACGCGGGGCTCCTCCAACTGTTCGACACCCGTGAGCTGGAGAGCCTGACGAACGTCGTCGCCTCGAAGCTGGGACGATCGGCCAAGGGGGCTGGGCGCCATGTCAATCCCTGACCGTGGCGTCGGCGGCTCGGAGCGACCGGCACGAGGTGGCTTCGGCTCGCGGCGTCCGGGAGGCGCTCGGCCGAGTTGTCCACAGGTTTTCCACAGATGAGGAGAACTCCTGTGAGGAAAAGACCGTCGTGAGGCGGTGATCGCCCCTGCCCAGCCCCAGGAGCTCGGAGTTGTCCACAGGCTTTCCCACAGCAGCGTCCTTTTCAGTGGATAGAAGTGACCATGGGCCCGGGTGAGGGAAGGAGCGGGACCGTCGGGACCGTCGGGTGCCGCTCTCCCGCCGGTCCCGCAGCAGAACGTGCCGGGAGAGCGGTGTCACAGACGCCGACCAGAAATCGGCACCGGCCGACTGGCCGTTACAGGGCGGAAGCGCCCTAGCATGGGTGGCTGCGGTAGTGATAACTCCTGACACCCACCGAGGGGAGGAGCGACACTGGACGGCGCGGGGTCCGGCACGATGCTCGCAGGGCGGTACCGGCTGGAGGAACGGATCCGGATCAGCCCTGACGGGTCCCTTTGGCATGCAGTCGACGAGACACTCCAGCGCACTGTCACGGTTCGGATCCTGCGGCCGGGGCACCCCTTCATGGCCGAGGTCGTACGGGCTGCCAGACGCGCGGCCCTCGTGGACGACCCGAGGCTGGTACGTGTGCTCGACGTCGGCCAGGAGGGCCTGGCCACCTATATCGTCGCAGAGAGACTGCCAGGACGAACCCTGACGGAGCTCCTGGCCAACGGGCCCCTCCCTGCGGAGACGGCCCGCAGACTGGTCGGTGAAAGCGCCCAGGCCCTCAGGAAAGCTGCCCAGGAGGGTCTGCACCACCGGCGTCTGTCACCCCATTGCCTCCAGGTCGCCCTGGACGGCTCGGTGCGCCTGTCCGGTACCGCGATCGACGCCGCCTCGGAAGGTCTCCAGGACGCCGCCTCGAGCACCTCCTCCGATGACCTTGCCCGCGACGACGCCGTCGGACTGGTGCACCTGCTCTATGCAGCCCTCACCGGTCGGTGGGCGGGGGCGGGCGAGGTGCCGCTCCCGACGGCTCCCCGGATCGCCGGTGCCCCCGTACGCCCCGGCGACCTGGTCTCCGGGATCCCGCACGACCTGGACGCCCTGTGCACCTCCACCCTCGGCCCTGGAGGACAGGGCCCGAGCGCCCCCGGCGAACTGGTCGAACAGTTACAGCCTTGGGCTGCCACGGAACCCCTGACCGATCCGGGAGGGCTGAACGTGTCCCCGTCCCGTCCGGTCGCCTCCGCGGCGCCGACGGCGCTTTCCGTCTCTCCGCACTCCGGTCACCAGAAACCCCGCGACGCCGCCTCGGGGTACACGGGCACAGGCCATGCAGGCGGCAGCTACCAGAACGTGGGTCGACAGGACGTGGGTTACCAAGGCACAGGACAGCCAGAGCCGGGACATCAGAATCCACAGCACGGCGCGGGCCCTTGGGGCGTTCCCGATCAGGGGCAACAACCCGACTACCCGACACAGAACATGTCCGGTCAGGACTACCCCACCCAGCAAGGGGCCCCGACACAAGGATTCCCACCTCAGGGCCTCACGCCTCAGGGATACGGCCCTCTGGGCTTCCCCGATCCGGGGTACGCCCCGCAGCGCTACCCGGAGGATCAGACCGCCTACTACGGGCAGAGTCAGCAACCGGGCCCCTGGTCCAATTGGCCCGTCGGAAGGCCGGTCCTGGGAGAGGAGCGCCCGGCGCCCTTCGCACCGGCCGGTAGCGGAGGGCAGCAGCCCAAGGAGCAGTCGAGGCTGGTGCTCATGGTGATGGGCGGGTTCCTGCTCGTGGTCCTTTTCGTCGCCGTCTACTCCCTGATCAGTCAAAATGACCACAAAAGCATCCTCGGGCCGCCCCAGACGTCGTCATCCCCCCAGACCTCCGTCGACCAGGGCGAGACTGCCGAGCCGACGGGCAAGACCCCCTCGATCCAGGGGATCGTGGCCATCGATCCGTTCGGCGAGGACGGTAACGAGAACAACGATCTTGCGACCAACGCCATCGACTCGAACCCCGAGACGAAATGGCGGTCGAGCTACTACACCTCAGCGGACTACGGACGGCTGAAGGACGGTGTGGGTCTGGTGATCCACATGGACAAAGTGGGTCCTGTTCGGCAGGTTGTCATAGACATTCCGGGAGAGGGCGGAGTCGTGGAACTACGCACGACCCGCGGCACCAGCCTGGACGATTCCACCGTTGTCGCCACAGCACCGATCTCCGGCGGCCAGGCCACCTTGAAGCCGAAGAAAGCCGTTTCCTCCCAAGATCTGGTGTTGTGGTTCACCCGGTTGCCGCAGACGGGCGGGGAGTACCGTCTGTTCGTGTCTGAGATCAGAGTCCAGTGACCCCGCCGACGGATCCCTACCAGGACGGATGGGACATGACCGATCCTGGACGCGCGACCCGCAAGCTGCGGCGTGTGAGTCAGGACCCAGCAGCCACGGACCACCGGCCCGTGGCCCTGGGAACCGACCGCCCTGCGCCGACCCGCCGATCCCGCGCGCGCTCGACCGGGGAGAACGCGGGTCCGACCGACCAGGATCTGATCCGGGTCCACCTCGCGGGGGATCCGGAGGCGTTCGCCGAACTCGTCCGCAGACACAGGGAGCGGCTCTGGGCCGTTGCCCTGCGCACCCTCGGCGACAGGGAAGAGGCTGCGGACGCCCTGCAGGACGCCCTGGTGTCCGCTTTCCGCAACGCCGCGGGGTACCGGGGCGAGGCCGCCGTCACGACCTGGTTGCACCGGATCGTCGTCAACGCCTGTTTGGACCGGATGCGTCGACGTCAGGCCCGGCCGTCGGTGCCGTACGGTGCGACCGAGTACGCGGCCCCGTACGACGACCACTCCCGCACGGAGACGAGACTGGACGTCCTGGCGGGGTTGAACTCGCTCCCCGACGCCCAGCGAGCAGCGATCGTCCTGGTCGATATCCAGGACATGTCGGTGGCGGAGGCGGCAGAGGTGTTGGGAGTCGCGGAGGGTACCGTGAAGTCTCGTTGTTCCCGGGGACGAACGGCGTTGGCGCGCTTTCTGCGCGGTTCCGCAGGTTCGCCAGGTCCCACCGGGAACCGATCGGTCAGGCCGGACGTCGGACCTGCGGCAACCACTTCCACCGACGCCGCGGGCGGACCGCCGGCGTGGGGGTGGGGAGGAGGGTGAGCGGCGAGATGTCCCGGGAACAAATGCCGGTGGACCATCCGGACGACGACATGCTGGCGGATCTCGCAGCCGATGTACTGCCGGTGGACCAGGCTCGTATGGTTGAGGCACATGTTCTGAGCTGTCGGACCTGTACCGATCTGCTGGCCGACGCGGAGAGCGTTCGCGGAGTGCTCCTTGCTCACAGGCCCGTTGGGATCCCCCCCGAGGTCGTGGCCCGTTTGGATCAGGTCTTTGCCGTGGGGACGGTCGCCCACTCCGTGCCGGGGGCGACCGGGGGAGAGGACCGGTCCTACGGCGGAGAGCCCCCGTGGATCGCGGACGCCCCCCCCGGAGGCGACAGCGGGTGGTCCGGTGACGAATCCGGACGGATCGAACCCGTGGTGGCCCCCCTCCCGATCGGTGGGCTGATCCTGCCCGACCACAGGACTCGGGGCAGTTCTCCCTCCGCGGAAAACCCCTACGGCGCCCAGCCGGCGTACGAAACCGGTACCCAGCCCGCGTACGAAACCGGAACCCAGCCCGCGTACGAAACCGCT
>JAUPKJ010000096.1 GCA_030837505.1 Actinomycetota bacterium | reverse complement strand
TCGTGTCCAAATGACCACCATCTCCCACTTCAGGTCGAGGCTCGGCCCAGAACATCCCAGCCGGTACCGGGCAGAGACAGCCCGGTAGCGTGTTCCTCGCGTGCACGACGTGCAGGGGACAGCCAGCTTGGGAGGGCCGATGCCCGATGTGACAGCAATCCCCTCGGACTTCACAGAACGCCTCGGTCCGCTCACGATCGATCCCAGGCTTCTGCCCGCTTGGCGCGCGGTCTTCCCCGACGGCCCGGACCCCCGGGGCTTGGCCGGACGCGTCATCGAGACACGTGCGGCCGTCATCGTGGCGGTCCCGGACGACCCGGGATCGGAAGAGCTGGAACGCCTTCGTTCCGAACTGGCCACGGCGTTCGAGGTTCCCTCGGTGGAACTGGCGGTGGTCCCGGTGGACAACCTGTCGTCGCTGATGCGCGCCTGGCTCTACCAGGCCGCTCAGGGCAGTGGCCGAGGCGTGAGAATGCAGCTGGAGAGCACTGCGGACGGCGGCACCGGCCACGGCACCGGACTGCGGGTGTTGATCCGCGCCATCGACAGTTCCGCACGGGAACTGGCCTTCCGCCTGGCCAGCCCCCACGAACCGGCCCTCGGCTCCCTGAGGGCCCTGCTCGGCGGCCTTGCCGTCGAGGTCCTGGACGCCGAGACCGCAGCCCCCGCCGTCGGCTGACCCCCGGAGCTGCCCCCCGGACGGGTTTCAGACCAGGTCTGGGCCCAGATCAGTCCTTGCGGGCCAGGCCGCCCCAGTAGTAGGCGGGGTCGGTGGACGACGTGGGTTCGCCCGATGGTCTCCACTCGGTGACCGGAACCACCCCGGGCTCGACCATCCGCCAGTCCCCGAAGAAACGTTCCACGTCCTGGCGGGTTCTGGTCGACAGGACCATTCCGGCCCTGTGGGCGGCCGTTTCGACCGCGGCCATGGCCTGCGGGTCGAAGTCCCGGCCCGGATGGGAAATCACCAGGTAGCTGCCCGAGGGCAGCGCGTCCATGAGTGTGCGGGTGACCTGCCAGGGATCCTCGTCGTCCTCCAGGAGCATGAGGATCGCGATCAGGGTGAGGGCCACGGGTTGGTTCAGGTCGAGGGTCCTGGCCAGTGCGGGGTGGTTCAGGATCCGCTCCGGGCAGCGCACGTCGGCGTCGATGTAGGCGGTGGTGCCCTCGCTCGACGACGACATCAGGGCCCGGGCATGGACCAGCACGATGGGGTCGTTGTCGACGTAGACCACGCGGCATTCCGGGGCGACGGCCTGGGCGATCTCGTGGACGTTCCCCTCGGTCGGGATCCCCGTGCCGATGTCCAGGAACTGGCGGATCCCGGCCTCCCGCGCGAGGTGGTCGACGGTTCGCCGCAGGAAGGCCCTGTTCGCCTTGGCCATCGTCTTGATCGAGGGGATGGCCTGCAGGAAGGTCTCCCCCAGCTCGCGGTCGGAGGCGTAGTTGTCCTTGCCACCGAGCCACCAGTCGTACATGCGGGCCGAGTGGGGGATCGACGTATTGACTCCGGGGGGAACCCAGCCGTCCTCGTCGTTCACGCTGGACAGATCGAAGGGGTCATTGTCCTTCGTCACGAGCACTCCCCCAAAGGTGTGAAGGGCCGTCGTAGAACCGGGACTGTACCGCGATCATTCGGACTTTCGAACAGCGGGAGGCCTTTTGTGTACCGAACGTGTCCGAGTCACCTGTTCGAGGAGTCTACGGACGTCCCGGCTCCCCGCTCGCAAAAGGCGGGGAACCGGTCACGACCCTGAATGAGGGTCCTGTCACGGGCAGGTCATCGGAACAGGTCGAGGACGAACTCGTTGACCGGGTCCCCCACACCCAACAGGGACAGGACCTGCCAGCAGATCACGACGGGCAGGACGTACGAGCGGGTCACGGTCTCGGCCGTGCCACCGGTGTCCAGTCCGATCCCCTTGTGCCACCACCAGGGCGCCAGGGGGATCCCGGGGCCCCGGTTCCGCGAGCGCGCACCGAACACGACATCGCCCACCAGATGCGAACACCATCCCGCCAGCAGCGCCACCATCAACCAGCGGGGCTCCTCCGGCAGGAAGGGCAGGGCCGCCGCCAGGATCGCCGGCAGACCCCACCAGTGGGTCAGGCCGCGGTGGCGCATCGGACCACCGTGCCCCAGGGACTCGTCCGGGGCCACCTTGTCGACCTTCCGCCAGAACCAGCTCTGGTCGAGGTCCGGTGAGAACCGTCCGCCGGCCACGGCGCTGGACAACACCACTGCCACCCCCGTCTGCCAGGCCGGCCACCCCTGCCAGGCTGCCACCCCCAACCCAGCAGTCGTTCCGAACAAAAAATGGGTGGAACCCATCACGGCGGCGGCCTCCCCGAGTCCTGAGCCGGGGACGGAAGCTGTCCCCGGGCGCGGGGAGCCGCCCCGCGCCCGGACAGTCTGCGACAACGGTTACAGAAAACCCTGCAACGACTCGCGCCGAACGACAAACGGTGACCATGGAAATGGTGTCGGGCTACGACACCGTCACGGAACGTATTCCCACCTGGTGACCGAGTTGACTCCCGGCCGACTCGATCACCAGTTGGATCGATCACCAGATGACTCGATCACCAGATGGCCGGTGATCCGGGAGCGGCCCGGAGCCGAAGGAACGTCGGATCAGCTCCGTCCGGCCCCCGGGGCACTCCCCTCGCCGATCTCCTGCCGGATCCGCACGACGTCCGGGTGGTCCGGTCCCATCAGTTCTGCTGCCACCTCGGCGAGCCTGCGCAAATGATCTGCCGCCTCGCCGGCCAGCCCCACCTCGGCCAGGCTGCGCCCCAACAACGCGAGCACGGGGTGCGGACGTGGCAGCCACAGGGTCTGTGGATCGGCGGAGATGAGCGTTGAGGCGTTCGAGCGCAGCATCCGGCCCAGGACGGGATCGGTCTCGTTGTCCGGCCAGGTGGTGTCCAGCGCGTCGGCGGCCAACCGGACCAGGACGGCTCGCTCGGGAGTTTCCAACAGTCCCAGGACCACTTGCCGGGTCAGGGCGCCGCACCGGACCACGCCCACGTCCGGATCGTGGTCGACGAGGTGGAAGCGATGCAGTTGCCACAGGGCCTGGCGCACGGCAGCCGGGGAGACCTCGTGCGCCCCGATCCTGGCAGCCGTTCTCAGCTGGTGTTTGAGAGTGCTCCAGCGCCCGGCCCGCGGCCCGGGGCCCGGCAGGAGCCCGACCCTGATCGGAACACAGGTCAGCAGGTTCTCGGGGATCCCCGCCGGATCCAGGACGGCGATCAGCCGGAGCAGACGGGGCAGCGGTCCGGCCGGGTCCTGTTCCGTGGCCCGTTCCATGGCCAACAGGCAGGAGGCCGCCAGCAGACGCCGGTCGACGTCGGGCTCGGACCTGGGTCGGCCCCCGGAGAGGCCGGCGCCCGGACCGCCGGGGACCGCCCTGACGTCGGCCCCGGGCATCCACGTGTCGTGGGACCTGGCCCGTTGCGCGAGCAGCTGCCGGTATCCCGAACAGGTGGTCCTGCCCCGCGCGACGACCGTCGCGGCCTGGGCGAGGGCCGACGGCAGCCGACCCAGGTCCTCGGCCAGTTCGCAGGCGCCGTCGAGCACGCCCACGGGTAGGCCCCCCACGGTACCGAGCCTTGTGGACAAATAGGACAGGGACTCCGCCGGCTCGAACGGCCCCGTTCGAACGATGACGTGGTCCTGCCCGCGGGCCGCGACCTCCGGTCGACGGGTCGTGACGATCACTTTCCCGTGCGGCCCCGAGGGCCAGAGGTTGCGCAGGTGATCGGGTTCGACGACGCCGTCCAGCACGACGAGCCAGGTCCGGTCGGTGCTGGTCAACCAGGCCAGGAAGGCCCGGGCCCGCTCCACCGTGCGGCCCGGGGCCGCCGTGGCCCCGGGGGTCGTGGCCGTGCGGGCCAGGGCGTAGGTGCTGAGGACCGATTCCCGGGAGCCGGCGGGGACCCAGAGCGTCAGGTCGGTTCCCGACCGACAGGCCGTTTCGAAGGATCCCAGGGCCAATTGCGTGCCTCCGGGAGCGCTCGACGACGTCGCGACGACCGCGACGACTCCCCGGGACAGGGCCTCGTCGATCACCGCCTGCGGTCCTGGTCTCTCCTGGAACGCCTCGGCCCGGCGGGGTGGGTCCCCCACCCTCACGGGCCAGTCGATCAGGTTCTCCTCTCCCGAAGGCCCCTCCGGTCGCGGTTCCCCTCCGGCCCCGTCCAGGGACAGGTCGATCACTCGGCGGTCCTCGGAGTCGCCGAGTCCGTCGCTACCATTCATCTGCCACCTGCGCACCGATCCCGAACACGAACACGCGCCCCACCGAACCAGGCGTCTCAGTGAGTAACCGACCGATCACTCCCGGGTCAGCATGTCACCCCGAAGGGCCGATCGTCACCCAAGCGGCGGATGGCGTCGAGTTCATCGATGCCCACCACCCGAGACGAGGACGGCCCACCGGCCTTCATGATGAAGTGCTGTTCCGGAATTTTCATGCCAATCGGTTGATTTATTCTCAGTTGGCCGATAAGACGAGAACTTCCACAGACTTACCGCACACGAATCAGTCGTACTAGTCGCCGAGCAGCATGGTTCTACGGTGTGATGGATCCGAAACGTCGTTGTGGCGCCGCTGTGATGTCAGAGCCCGGGGAACGGAGGGCAGCCATGTCAGACCGTTCCGACAGTGAACTGGCCCGAGCCTGGGGTGAGGGCGATGTCGCGGCTTTCGCCGAGGTCCATGCGCGCCAAGCCGGCCATCTGCTCGGCTTGGCCTCGATCCTCGCCGTCGACCAGACAGTGGCCCTCGACCTGTTGCACGACACCTTCCTGCACGCCAGCGCAGGGATTCGCCGTCTGAAAGACCCCGACCGGCTCCGGGCCTGGCTGTTCGCGCTGTTGCGCGCCACGGCGCACGACCGCCACGGCTGCCGACGGCCCCCGGATCTCACAGTCCTCGCAGAAAGGCTGCCCGACCACCGCAACGACCCGAGGTCGGAGCCCTCCCCCCGCGAACTGGCAGAGGCCCTGTGGACGGCCGCCAACGGCCTGGACCCCACCGATCGCGAGTTGTTGGAGCTCTATCTGCTGGGAAACCTGGAAGCGGGCGACCTCGCCGCAGTCCTGGGGATCCATCCGGGGAACGCGGCCATGCTGCTGTTCCAATTGCGCGAGCGCATGGAACGCACGATCGGTGCCCTGCTCATCGCCCGCCTGGGACGGTGGGACTGCCAGGAACTCGACCTGACCCTCCAGGGATGGGACGGGCGTTTCACCCGTGCGATCGGAACGTTGGTCACCCGGCACGTCGAAAGATGCCCCGACTGCGCCCGCCGCCGCCGATCCGCGTTCACACTGGACAGGCTTTCCCCTGCTCTGCCGGGGGCCCGTGCCGTTCCTGCCAGTGCCCGTCAACGGGCCGTAGCCGATTTCGCCCGCAGAAGCCCTCCACCCTCACAGCGGTTGTGGCGTTGGCGACAGGACGGTTTCCCTGATCTGCGCACCACGCAGACCACGTCCTCTCTCACGGGACCGGCGCCCGCAGCGAATTCGGCCTCGCTTCCCGGGGCAAGGGCCGGGACGGGCTCCCGCGCCGGAAAATGGGTCGCAGGCAGGTCGGTCGCGGGCGGGCACTGCGGGTGGCCCAGGCCCTGGGAATCCCGCCGGTACCAGGCCCTCACGGCCCTCGCCGGTGTCCTCGTGCTCTCCAGCAGCGCCATCAGTCTTGGCGCTCTCATGGCCTCCTCGCAGGGAGCCGCACCGTCGTTCGAAATCCCCCAGCGGAGCCAGGCTGGGTCCTACCCCACCAGGCCCTGGCCCTCCTCCGTCAGCCGCAGCACCCGGGGCAGCCCCCAGAAGACGGTCGCCCCGCCGCAGGCAGACCCGGTGTTCCCCTCCCGCGGGGAACCCGCTGCCCCCCTGTCGCCGGTCGGCGGCCCGCCCTCGGCCCCGGGATCGGCCGGGACCGTGTCCACGGCATCTGCGCCCGGAACGGCTGAGGCGATGCCGTTCCCGCTCACGGTCTCTCCCGGGCTCATATCCCTGGGCGGCAGCGCCCGCACCGGGTCCGTCCACGTTCTCAACCCCACCGGGTCCCCGATCCCGTGGACTCTCACGGTCAACGGGACGGGCCTGACGGCCGAACCTCGCACTGGTGTTCTCGAACCGGGGGAGGGCACCCGGGTCCGACTGGAGGTGAACCGTGCCCTGCTGCCCGACGGGAGCATGACGGGGTCCTTGGTCTTCCACAGCGGGGGCGTCACCCGGACCGTCGCCATCGAGGCTTTCTCCCTCACCGCCGTGACCCCTGTGGACGGTCGGGCGACATGCCGGAAGAACCCGGGAGGCTCGACCGCAGCCCCCACGACGGACCCGACCTGCCAGAGACTGCCCGACCTCGACGCGGTCCCCCGGTTCTCCCGGTCGTCCGGTTCCCGGGGGAAGCTGCTCACGCCCTACCTGACCCCGAGCCCGGAGCCGGGCAGGCCCCCGTCCCGGTCCCCGTCGGGCCTCCCGGGGGACGAGTTGTCCGGGGACGCCGTTCTCCCTGCCGGAGCCGGCTCCCAGCCCCTCGGGAAACCGCGGACGGGACAGGCCGACGGGGTCGCCGCGGGACAAGCCACGTTCGGGCCGGAACAGTTCGACGGCTTCGGGCCGGAACAACTCGACGAAACATCGCCGACGAACGGCTGAGGCGGGCGGGAACCGACGGCCCGGCGCGGCGGAGGAGGGGACGCTGCCGCTCCTCCGCCGCGCCGTGAACGGCCCCGGTGGGGTGTCCACGCCGTCAGGACAGACCTGAGCCGATCGCTCGAATCAGTTCCCCGGACGGGGTGTCCCCGCTCAGTTCCCAGAAGAAGGCGCCGCCCAGACCTTGTTCACGCGCGAAGGCCATCTTCTTCTTGAGGGTGTCGGGGGTGTCGTAGCTCCACCAGTCGTTCCCGCAGCGGGCGTAGGCCGTCCCGCCGACGGTCCCCGTGGCCGGACAGGACTGTTTGAGAACCTTGTAGTCCTCGATCCCGGCCTCGTAGGAGCCCTTGGCCGGGCCCGTGGCAGTGCCGCCGGGGGCCTCCTGGGTGACGCCGGTCCATCCGCGCCCGTAGAACCCCACCCCGAGCAGGAGCTTGTTCGAGGACACCCCGGCCTTCTTCAGGGCCTCGACCGTGCGTTCTGCCGAGGAACCGTCCTGCGGGATGCCCTTGTACGACGTCAGCGGGGAGTGCGGGGCCGTGGGGCCCTGGGGGTTCCAGGCCCCGAAGTAGTCGTAGGTCATGGGCATGTACCAGTCGACGTGGCCTGCGGCCCCCGCGTAGTCCGCGGCCTGGAGTTTGCCGCCGGGGTTGGCGTCCGCTGTGATGGCCGAGGTCACCAGGTCGCCGCCGAACTCCTTGCGCAGGGCCCCCATGAGTTCCGGATAGGCGTTCCTGCCGCTCGTGTCGCAGGAGACCCCGCAGGCGTTGGGGTACTCCCAGTCGATGTCGATCCCGTCGAACACGTCGGCCCAACGCTTGTCCTCCACGAGGGCCCGACAGGACGCCGCGAACGCCGTGGGGTTCTTGGCCGCCTCCGTGAAGCCCTGGGACCAGGTCCATCCACCGAAGGACCACAGGACCTTGAGGTTCGGGTGCTTCTGCTTCAAACGGTGCAGTTGGCCGAAGTTGCCGCGCAGCGAGTCGCTCTCCCACGTGTCGGCGACACCGTCCACGCTGTCCGCGGCGGTGTACGCCTTGTCGTAGTCGGCGTAGCTGTCTCCGACGGCGCACTTGCCACCGGTGACGTTCCCGAACGCGTAGACCAGGTGCGTGAGGTGGTCCGCGGCCCCGGAGGTCTCGATGTTCTTGACGTGGTAGTTGCGGCCGTAGATTCCCCACTCGGTGAAGTAGCCGACGACTTTCGCGCCGGCCGCGGACGGCGGGGCGGTCGGCAGGGACGTCGAGGTCGGCGTCGGGGACGTGCCCGTGGGGTGCGACGCCGTGGGAGCCTGCGACGCCGAGGGCTTCAGGGAAGGCGTGGGGGCCTGCGTGCCGCCCGTCGGGACCGAGGACGGCCCGGAGGTCGGCCCGGTCGCGCTCGGGGCCGTCTCGGGGGCCTGGACGCCGTTGCACGCGGTGCCGTTGATGCGGCAGCCCGTGGGGTCGGCCTTCGTCGCGGTCCGGGTGGGAAGCGAGACCTCGAAGCCCACGGAGACCTTCCCGCCCGCGGGGATCGCGCCGTTCCAGCTCTCACCGGTCACGGTGTGGTGGCTGCCCTCGTTGCGAACCGTCCCGTTCCACAGGCCGGTCAGTTTCTGTCCCTCAGGAAGATCGAACTCCAGTTTCCACCCCGTCACGGAGGCGTCCGAGGTATTCGTTATCCGGTAGCCGGCGACGTAGCCCCCGTCCCAGGACGAGCCCTTGACCAGAGCGGCCTGCAGCGGCTCTGACTTCGCCCAGCCGGAGGAGGCCATCGCGGCCCCCACCCCGGTGAGCGCCACGAACCCCGCGACGGCGCCGGCCACCAGCCGCCGCCGTCCGAATCGTGCACCCTGTGGTCCGCGGGATCTTCCCGGTCCCGTCCTCCTGGCGCCGTGCATGGGCATCGGTCCTCCTGTGTGGATCGGGACCGGTCACCCGTCACCGGTCCCGATCGGCTCGAACGCCGGCCCGACCGCTGCAGTCGGCCAGGGAGGGGAGGGTGAACGGAGCCCTGCCCCTTCCGGGGCGCGCGGCCGCGCCCCGGCCGATCCGGAGCGGGCGGAACCGCGTGCTCGTCGAGCATCGTCCGGGCCCTGGGAGGGAGGCAAGGGCCGGGGCTCAAGGCAGGCTGAGTCCCGGATTAGCAAAAACTCAAGAGCAGTTTCGGGCGCTACTGGGAGTCGTCGGGTTCTGCCACGGGAGGACCGGACCCGAGCATCTCCGGGTGGGCCTTGACGTAGTGCTCGGTCAGCACCTCGTTGGCCCGCCCCGGTTGATGGGCGATGGTCCTGCCGCAGATCTGGCAGCGGACAAGGGGAAGCTGGGTCACGGTGACGGGAAAAGACCGTGAGGAACGACGTGCCATAGTTCCCCATTGTGACCATTGGGCTCGGGACAGTCACCATGAGGGTCCCCGGTCCACCCGCACGGACCAAACGGATCACTCTGCGTTCACAACGGTTCCGCCCTCTCGGCCCGAATCTGCACGCAAGAGCGACCTGCGACGACGGCGCCGGACGGCGCCCGGGCGCCGAGAACCGCAACCCCCTGTCGTCGGTCGTTCCGAGACCCGGACGATCAGTGCGCCGAGTTCTGCAGGACCCCCATCGCCGTTCGAGTTTCCTGGGCGGCCCGGCGGACGGCGTCGCCGGCGTCGCAGGAGGTGCCGTCGTCCAGCAGGGTCATGAGGCGGTCGCGCTCGATGGCAACGAGGGCAGCTGCCCGGTGTTGCAGGTCGATCTTGGCCTCCTCGGAGCGTCCCCGCAGATCGGCCTTGGGCGACTCCGCCGCATAGTTCTGACGGGCAACGGCCCCCAGCCACGTCCGGTCGGCCCCCGTCGCCACTGCGGCCAGGGCCAGGACGACGGCATCGGCTGCCACGGGCCCACGGGGGTTCTGGACCTGTGGGTACAGCCCTTCGAAGAGGGCGGCGTGCCATTCCTTGAGCAGCACGGTGATCCGCGGGACAAGGTCTCCGGACAAGGCGATCAGGTCGGGGTGCTCGGCGAGCTGCCCCGCGACCGGGTCCTGCCGCCAGGAATCGGCGACGCATCCGAGGGCCCGTCCGAGTTCTGTGCGGGCCAGTTCCTGGAAACGTTCCGCGAAGGCATTGGCAGCCTCGGACCTCGCCTCGGCGTTGCGCAGGGCCGCTCCCATCCGCCAGCGCAGGCGGCTCACCCCGGCCGGGGCCTCCTGGTGCCCTGCGATCCGCTGCCAGGCGCCGTGGAGGCGGTCGGTGAGCAGGCTTCCGTCCTCGATCGCCGTGGTCAGGGCCCGCTCCGCCCGTTCGAACGGGGTGACGAGGGCCCGGCGCAGACGCTCGTCCGCCTCTTGCTGACCGGCCAGGGATTGCAGGAGCTCCGGCACCCGGTTCAGAACGTGCTCCAACGACCCGCCGAGGGCGCCGCTGACATGGCCCTGCCTGGTGTTCGCGTCCGTCCCCTGTTGGGCGAGCCAGCCCCGGAGGGTCGAGATTGATTCCTCGGGCAGCATCCCGTTGACCAGTCGACCCTCGGGAATGATGAACAGGGGGGCGGCGGCCAAACCCCGGTTGCGCAGCATTGTGGCAAAATGGACACGGATGTCGGAGATCTCCGATTCCCGCATCCTGTCCAGGACGACAGCGACCGACAGCTTTCGTTCGGTGGCTTCCATGAGCAGTTCCCAGGGGAGCGCGTCGGCGTAGTCCGTGCCCGTGGTGACGAACAGCCACAGGTCCGCGACGCCGAACAGCTGTCTGGCCAGGTCCCGGTTGCTCTCGACGAGGGAGTCCAGATCCGGGGAGTCGATCACCGCGAGGCCTGGAGGCACTACGGAACGCGCGACCAGACGGATGCTCCGAGCGGCCTGGGTCCGCCCGTCCGACCTGTCCAGGGACTCCACCCCGCTCTGCGTCGTGCGCGTCAGGTCGGGCAGGATCCGCCGGGACATGAAGGCTCCCGTGTCCTGGGGGTTGTGGACCAGGACCGGGGAACGGGTGGTCGGCCTCAGCACACCGGTCGGGCTCGCTGAGACCCCCACGATCGAGTTGGTGAGCGTGGACTTGCCGGCCCCCGTCGAGCCGCCGATCACCACGAGCAGGGGAGCGTCCATGCGCCGTAGCCTGGGCAGTATGTAGCCGTCGAGTCGTTCCAGCACGGAGTCTCGCTGTTCCCGGGCCCGGTCGGCCCCCGGAACGGGAAAGCTCAACCGGAGCCGCGCGATCTCGGCCCGCAGGCGTTCGACCTCCTGGAGCAGTTTCACCCGTTCGGGGGGCATCTGCTCGGTGTGCTGACTCTCGCCGGCCGAATCTCCCCGGTGGGTGATCCCCAGCCCGTTCAGGGGCGGAGTATCCCGCACCGGCCGGTGATCCATCTCAGACCCCTCTCTCGCCACCGGGCCGTCGCCGGGCCGCTGTGTCGTCGGTCACCCTGCCGTCGGAATCCCTGGGTGGTCACGGTATCCCCGTGAGGGCACCTGTCACATGTCCCTTCGTCAGCGGATGTGCCCCGGTGGCCGCCGACCGCGTACCTCGGAGCCCCGGAGGCGTCGTGACCAGCCAGGAAGACACGTTACCGTTCGGTCACGTCACCGTTTACTCACCTATGGGGAACGAAGGATGAACGAGCTTGATCCCGTGTGGCGGGCCCTGGGGGATCCCACCCGACGCAGGATGCTGGAGAGCCTGCGCCGCGGGGCCAGGAGCACGGGGGAGCTGTGCGAGAACATTTCTGGTATGTCGCGCCATGGTGTAATCAAACACCTGAAACTACTCCAAGCGGCAGGACTTGTGCGTGTTGAACGCCAGGGCAGGGTCTGTCTCAACCACCTCGTCCCCGAACCCCTTGCCCGGATCCGGGCCGACTGGCTGACAGGATTCGACCGGCCCTGTCGGGGCACTTCCGAGCCGCTCGACGGATACCCTCCTATGGTGGACGATGCCACCCCCTGGAGAGATATCCAGCCGGCACCCGAAGTCAACGGGGACGTCTCGGTCCTGCTCGGAAGAATCGGCGACCTACGCGATCTCTGGGAGGAGACCCACCGGGCGGCCTCGCCCGACCAGGTCGCCCAGGTCCGTGAACGCACGCTGCGGCGGCACGCCGTGGAGACCGGGATCCTCGATCGGTTCTACGGTCTGAGCAGAAGAGTCACCGAATTGCTCATCACTGAGGGCATCACCCGACGGACGGCCGAACGCGAGGGAGAACCGTCCGATGACGTCCTGCAGATCATTCTCACGCAGTGCGAGGCTCTCGAACGGTTGTCCCGGTCGGCTCTCGAAGGGAAACCGCTGGGTCTGTCCGATGTTCTGGCGCTGCATGACCTCCTGATGTGGCGCAGCGTTCCGGATCCGGACGGTGCGGCCGACGCCCGGCGAGGGTCGCAGCAACTCCCGAAACCGGCCGCGGGGAAAGCCCCGCAGCGATCGGACGTCGGCTGGAGGTCCGTCCCGGACCACGCCATGTGCCGGGACGGCACCCGGGTCGCCCTGGCTCCCCCGGAACAGGTGCGGTCGGCGATCGAGCGTCTGTTGGAGGCCAACGGGCAGAGTGAAGGAACGCACCCCATCGTGCGCGCGGCCTGGTTCCATCACCAGTTCCTCTCCGTGAGTCCCTTCGCGGCCGGCAACGCCAGGACGGCTCGTGCTCTGGCCCTGTCGGTCCTGCTGAGGGCCGGGTACGCCCCCCTGGTGGTGGACCGGCGTCAGCGGGAGAGCTACCGGGACGCTCTCGATGCGGCGCATCGGGGGGACCTGCGTCCCTTGGTCGTCCTCTTCGCCCAGTCGCAGGAAATCGGGTTGCGTTCCGAACTGGTCCGGCCGGAGCGACTGGCGGGAGCAGAGGCCGTGGACATCGCACGGGCCTGTGTGGAACGGATGCAGAACCTGAAGAATCGGGCCGACAGCACTCGCAGCAATCGGGTCCGGACGCTGGCGAGCCTGATGCAGGTCAGGCTCGTCGATCATTTTGAACAAGTGCGCAGGGACCTCCACGACACCTTCACCCAGATCGATCACTCCACGCGCCTCTGGCTGCACCGCGCGGCTCCCCCCGAGGAAAGGGCCTCGTGGTGGAAGTCCGAGCTGGTGCGCACGGCCAGGGAGGGCGATTTCTGGGCCAACCTCGGCGAGGGCAGCTGGTGGACCCAGTTGGAGATCACCGTCCTCGCGCAGACCCTCAACTACGTGGTCGCAGTACAGAGGGCCGGGGGCGGACAGACCGGGGTCCTTGTGGTCACGGCCTTCGCGGAGTTGCGCGTGCCGGTGTACGGCAGGGACGGCGTGACTCCCGGACATCCTGTCCCTCTGATCAGATCCGAGCCCGAGGACAGCATCACTCTGCTGCACCGTGACGACCCGGAGGCCCGCTGGCCGGAGGTGCGCGCCCTCGTGGAGCGGACGCTCGCCGCAGCCATGAGCCGTTTCGGCGCCGGTCTGAGCTGACCGGCCGCGCGATACCGGCCTGTCCGTGCTGACGGTCCGGGACCGTGGGGCGGCCCCGGCGTCCTTCCGACCTCAGGAAACGAACGGCTCGATCCTTCTGAGATCTTGGAGGGTCTCCAGAACCTCAGGATGGCGGTCCCCCAGACTCTCCATCTGGACGGTCAGCACGTCCTGGAGTTCTTCTCGGGCTTGTGCGGGACGTCCTTTCGCTTCCAGGAGCACGGCCCACCCACGGCGGATGAGAGAAGTGTTCGGATGCGATCCGCCCAGGAACTCGATCGCATCCGCCCTCAGCGGCCTGTACGCCTCCTCGGCAAGGTCCAGTTCGCCGACGAGCCGCTGGTTCTCCGCCATCTCGTAACGAATATCGAGGGACATCAGCGATGTTCCAGGACGCGAACGAGTCCAAGCCTCGAGAGCACTGAGGTACTCGGGCGCCGCCTCGGCGTGGGCCCCTCGGTCGCGCAAACACCTGGCCCGGTTCAGACGAGCGACGACAGTGAGTTCGTGTTCCTCGCCCAAGGTGTCGGAGACGATGTGAAGAATATTCGTGAACATCGCTTCCGCCAGGTCGTTCTCGCCGATCTCCCGCAGTGTCCTGGCCAGGTTCACCCTCGCGTCGAGGGTCGTCTCGTCCCTCTCCCCCAGTTCCCCGGTCGCCCTCTCGACGGTGGTCCTCAGGATTTCCGCCGCCTCCCGTGGTCTACCCGCTTCCCGGACGGCTCTTCCCAGGCAGCTGTGGGTGCTCACGATCCTGCGCTCGTCCGGAGGAGCGTGCTCGGAGAGTTTCCGCAACACCGCACGAAAGCCCTCCTCGGCCTGATCGAAACGTCCCAGGAGGTATTGGGCCCAGGCCGCTCGGTGCCCCAGGTCCGCCGCTTCGAGGAGTAGATCCCCGTTCTGTTCACCGGGATCCACTGCTCGCATGAGCGACAGTGCATGTTCGCAGATGAGTTCCCATCGGTCCCAATCCTCCAAGGAATCCGGGGAAAGTCCGTCCGCCACGTCCCGCAGCGCCGTGAGCGCCCTTCCCACCATCGGATACCAGTCCTGCGACTGTCGGAGCTCACCTCTCGTGACGGCCCTGACGACCGGATGGAGACCAACACGGAGTCCCCAGGGATCCTGGCCCTCCGTCCCTGCGGCCCTGTGCAATTCGATCAGGGAGGCTCCCTCGAGCCCTCGCAACGTGTCGCTGATCTGACGCACGGCCCAGTCCGCGGACTGTTTCCCCCGTTGACGGGCCCGGAGGGCCTCCAACAGGGGAACGTAGGGAATCGGGGAATCGGCCAAGCAGGCGAAGAACCTGAGAATCTCTCGGGCCAGGACCAGCCCTTCGTTGTGCAACCGCTCAACGGAGATCTCCCACGTCGCCCGCAGGACGGAGGGAAGATCGGTCGTTGTCGGCTCCCCGAGGTTCTCCCCGATTCCTTCCAGACGTTCGTGCAGCAGACGGGTGTACTCGGTGAAGGTGAGGACCCTGCGGGAGACGGGGAAGGGATCGGTGCTCTGCCGGTTCAGATACCGGCTTGCGATGGTCAGCGCCAACGGCAGTCCACCGAGCGCACGGGACAGCCTCTCCGCGCCGACTCGGTCGCCGGAGTGAGGACTGTGGCGGAGCAGGATCCGTCCGCCGCTCTCGGGATCCAGACACTCGATCTTGTTGATGGTCACCCAGGATCCCCACCTTTCAGTTCGACAGTCCCGAGAGTTGACACACACCAGGCAGCCCGTGGGGGGCTGCCGCAACCACCGTGCTGCGCAGCCATAAAGGTTCGACAAGGTGTCGTCGAACGCTGAGGAGATGTTGTCCAGGGCGTCCACAAAGATCGCCCACGGCTTCTCCGAACCTCGCAGGGCATCCCACAGGACGTCCGCTGGGTTCACGGACAGCAGATCGGCCGGGTCGGCCCCAGCGCTGACCGCGACTGCGCACAGGGCATCGACCATACGGTCCCGGTTCTCCGCAGGGACCCACCACACGCTGGCACCCGTGTCTCGCACTCGGAAGGCCAGTTCCCGGGCGAGGGTCGTCTTCCCGACGCCACCGAGCCCGCACAGGACCTCGCAGCAACCCTTGCGGCCCTCACCCCGACGGAGTCTGTCCAGGAGCGTCCGCAGGATCTCCTCGCGTCCTTCCAGTTCGCCCTTTCCCGGAGATCCGAACGGAATGTCCACGGAGGGCGGAACGCCGTTGCCGCTTCTCACCCGCTGGTGGAGGGAGAAGGTGTTGATCTGGGTCCCCTGATGCAGAACGGCCTGGACCGCGTTCTCCGAAGCAGTCGTTTCCTGGGACATACGCGCTCACCGGCCGAAACGGTTCGACTGCTCCCCTGAGAACTGGACAGCCTGCTGGGCGCGGTCGCGTGCGACAGCGTGTTGGGTTGCGGCCCCACAGGATGCCCGCACCAGAAGATCCAACAGATCCACCAGATCAACGGCGGTGAGCGTGCCCTCGGAAATCGAGGGGGCGAGCCGTTCGTGCAGGATCCTTCGGTGGTGTTCCTCCAGCTCGTGCCGCCGGTCCGGGGACGTCGAGGACAACTCATGCGCGGCCTGGTCGACGGCGTCCGTCAAGGGGTGACGGCCTTCCCTGTCGAAGAACCCGCCCAGCCTCGCCCGGAGCGTCGACCAGGCCTCGGTACCGACGGCCGACACCAGGGCGGTCGCCGTTGCAGCACACAGGTGTTCGATCAGCCCATCGAAGGCCATCGGACCTCCTCATCCCGAGGTCAGGATTTCCTGGTAGGCCGGGCTCTGGTGCATGGGAACGGACCTTTCCAGGAGTTTCTCGGTGATCTCCATGTATTTGCCGACGGTTTCGCTGCCCTCGGCCAGGCGTGCTTCCCGCAGTGTCGATGCCGATTCCTCGTAATGCAGGGACAAGACACGCTCGTCATCGAACAGGACGTAGTCGGTGATCCCATGATCGAGAATGTCGGCGGCCTGGGTGTCCTGCAGGAAAAAAACCTTCTCCCCGCATTCCACGTCACTCTCGTAGGCAGGGATCTCATAATATCGAAGATAATCGGTGAGAGGCAGAACGAAAATGCGTATTCTGATCATCTCGAGTTTCCTCTCCCTGGCGAGCTCGTAGATCTCACTTTGGGACCTGACGAATTCCGTCACCAGGCGCGCTGCCTCCTCGTGGTTCCCTTCCTTGAATCTTCTGTAGGCGATGGAGTCTGATTCGTCGTACTCCTGCAGGAGCTCGACCTTCACCCACCTCCGACGAAGACGGGAGAAGAGTTCCCAGAACCCCTCCACGTGTCCGTCGCGCGTGGGCAGGACGGTCTCCCCATCGGCACAGGTCCTGTGCGGCATCAACGGCGCCCCCAGTCTTGGCGCAGGCGGGAGCGCGACGTGATGTCGACTCCCGCCGACCTCATGGCATCTGTCAAGCGAGCGGGATGTTCTCCCTGGCTTCCAGGAGTGTCTCTCCCCTTCCCCGTGCCCGAACACCGCGACTGGATCAGCCGACAGCGGATCTTCGCCTCACGGTGACCGAGTTCGACATCATGTCCGTCACCTCAAAAGTAGCAGCGGGATCCCGGGTGCAGGAGGGCCTTCGACGACGTCCGGCCGTG
>JAUPKJ010000095.1 GCA_030837505.1 Actinomycetota bacterium | reverse complement strand
TGGGGCTGGGGCTGGGGCTGGGTTGGGTGCTGGTGCTGGGGCTGGGTTGGGTGCTGGTGCTGGGGCTGGGGCTGGGTTGGGTGCTGGGGCTGGGGTGGGTGCTGGGGCTGGGGCTGGGGCTGGGTTGGGTGCTGGTGCTGGGGCTGGGTTGGGTGCTGGGGCTGGTGCTGGGGCTGGGTTGGGTGCTGGTGCTGGTGCTGGGGCTGGGGTGCAGGCCGACGACAGGCCGTGGCGCGGCGTCGGGGCGTTGTGGTGGGGGTTCGTGCGTAGGGTGTGCCCGTGGTGAGGAACACCGACCCGCAGGAGTCCGACGGAGCCGATCCGGGGGCGCCGTACCCGGCGCACTGGGAGGCTGATGTCGTGCTCCGGGACGGCAGCACGGCGCACCTGCGTCCTATCCGCCCCGAGGACGCCGACCGGATAGTGCGGTTTCATGCCGGGCAGTCACCGGAGTCGATTTTGTTCCGGTTCTTCGTGTCCATGCCGCGGCTGTCGGCCCGGGACGTGCGTCGGTTCACGCACGTGGACCACGTCGACCGGGTGGCCCTGGTCTGCACCGTGGGCGAGGAGATCATCGGGATCGCCCGTTACGACCGGGTGCGGCCGCGCACGGCCGAGGTCGCCTTCAATGTCAGTGACGCGCATCGGGGGCGGGGACTGGGATCCGTGCTCCTGGAGCATCTGGCGGCCGCGGCGCGGGAGAACGGGGTCCGCAGGTTCGTCGCGGAGGTCATGCCGGAGAACCGCAGGATGCTGTCGGTCTTCCGGGACGCCGGTTACGAGATCAGAACGGGGCTCGACGACGGCGTGATCAGCCTGGGGTTCGACCTGGACCCGACCGACCGCTCCCTGGCCGTGATGGAGTCCCGCGAGCACCGGGCCGAGGCCCGCAGCCTGTACGCGCTGCTGAATCCGGCCTCCGTGGTCCTGGTGGGGGCGAGCCGACGTCCGGGGAGCCTGGGGCACCGGCTGCTGTCCGATCTTCTCGCCGGGGGGTTCACCGGACGGCTGCACGTGGTGCACCCGAAGGCCGACGAAGTGCTGGGCGTGAGGGCGCACCACAGCCTGGCGGAGCTGCCCGAGCCCGTGGACCTCGCCGTGCTCGCGTTGCGGGCCGAGGACATCCTCGAACTGGTTCCGCAGTGCGCCCGGGCGGGGGCCCGGGGCCTGGTCGTGCTCTCCGACGGCTTCGCCGAGACCGGCAGCCGGGGCACGGCCCTCCAGAGGGAACTGGTCCGACTGACCCGTTCGAACGGTATGCGGCTGGTCGGTCCCAACTCGTGGGGGATCATCAACACCGACCCGAGGGTCGCCGCGAACATCTCGTTGGAGTCCTTTCCCCCTGTCGCGGGAGGGCTGGGGCTGTTCTGCCAGTCCGGCGCCATGTCGGTGGCAGTGCTGCGCGCAGCTGTGGCCCGGGGCACGGGGATCTCGACGTTCCTGTCGGCGGGGAACCGGGCCGACGTCTCGGGCAACGACTGCATGCAGTACTGGGAGGAGGACGAGCGCACGCAGGCCGTCGGTCTCTACCTGGAGAGCATCGGCAACCCCCGCAAGTTCTCCCGGATCGCCCGGCGCCTGGCCCGGACCAAACCGGTGATCGTCGTGAAGTCGGGGACCTCGGGGCTGGGGGTGCCCCCCGGGCACGCCGTGCGTTCGACCAGGGTCCCGCGTCAGGCCCTGGACGCCATGTTGCGCCAGAGCGGGTGCCTGCGTGTGGAGAACGTCCACCAGCTGCTCGACGTCGCCCGGTTGGCGATCGACCAGCCGTTGCCCGCGGGACCGCGCGTGGGTGTCGTCGCCAACAGTCACGCCCTGGGGACCCTCCTGGCCGACGCCTGCCTGACCCAGGACCTCCAGGTCACGCACGGACCCGTGACCCTGCCCGTCCAGACCCCCCCGGAAGAACTCCGCTCGGCCCTGGCACGGGCCTGCGCCCACGAACACGTGGACTCCGTGGTCGTGGCGCTCATGCCGCCCCTGGGGTCGGCCGAACCGGAGGCGGTCGAGGTCCTGCGCGAGACGGCGCGCGACTCGCCCGTCCCCGTGGTCTCCTGCCTGTTGGGCGCCGAAGAACTGCGCGAGGGGCCGGAAGGGGCGTCGTCCCCGCCGACCTACTCGACCCCGGAGGAGGCCGTGCGGGCCCTGGCCGCCGTCACCTGTTACGGGCAGTGGCGCACCCGGGACCTCGGCAGAAGGCTCGACCCTGCGGGCTGTGACGCCAACGCCGCCCGCGGCCTGGTGGAGCGGGTCCTGCGCGAACACCCCGAGGGGATCGAACTGGACCCCCGCCGGGTCGCCGAGCTGCTCGAGTTCTACGGGATCCACCTGTGGCCCGCCCTGCAGGTGACCTCGCCGCAGGACGCCGTGGAGGCCGCCGACCGGCTGGGCTGGCCCGTCGTCCTCAAGACGACAGCGCCCCACCTGCGCCACCGGGTCGATCTGGGGGCCGTCCGCCTGGACATCGACACCGAGGAAGAACTGCACGACGACGTGACACGCCTGCGCAGGATGCTCGCGGCCTGCGGCGGCGGGGACCTCGTCGTCCAGCGCATGGCCCCGGCCGGCGTCGCCTGCGTGGCCCGGACCGTGGAGGACCCCCTGTTCGGCCCCGTGGTCACCTTCGGTCTCGCCGGGGACGCCGCCGACCTGCTCGGCGACCTCGCCCACCGGATCCCGCCCCTGACCGACGTCGACGTCGCCGACCTGGTGCGCTCGGTCAAGGCCGCCCCAAGACTCTTCGGGCACCGCGGGGCCGAGCCCGTGGACGTCCAGGCCCTGTCCGACGTGATCGTCAGGATCTCCCGCCTCGGGGACGACCTGCCAGAGGTGGCGGCCCTGGAACTGAACCCGATCGTCGTCCACCCGGAGGGGGCCGCCGTCCTGGGGGCGTGCGCCCGGTTGGCCCCGCCCCCGGGCCGCACCGACGCCGGCCTCAGAAGGCTGACGGCCTCGCCGTGAGAACGGGCAGACCGGTGGGAACCTGCCCGGCCGGGCCGTACGATACGGCCCGGCGGCGGCGCACACGGCCCGGGAGTGACAGGATGGCAGCGTGCGTGAGCGACATGTGCAGAGACAACCGGCAATGACCTATCGGTCCACGGACCTGCCGGCCCGGCTGCGCGCCGACGTCGAGCGCGCCGGGTACTACCCGGCGTTGATCTGCGATGTGCTGGAGGTCGCGCTCGCGGGCGAGGAGGTGCGTTCCCATCTGGTGCACCAGGAGACCACCTTCGACAGGATCGAGGTGCGCAGGCACGTCACGGTGCTCGTGCTGACCGCCACGCGTCTGGTGGTGGCCCACGCCGATGATCACGCTCCCGACGAGACGAGCCCCGAGCCGTACGCCTCCGCGTCCACGGAGGCCGTGCCCTTGCACCGGGTGAATTCCGTGGTCCTGTCCCATTCCGTGGTCCGGCCCGAGCAACACAGCCCGGGGGCGGTGCCCCGCGAACTGACCCTCGCGGTCGGCTGGGGCGCGGTGACCCGGATCGACCTGGAACCGGCCGGGTGCGCCGACCCCGATTGCGAGGCCGACCACGGCTACACGGGCACGTTGGCGGCCGACGACATCACCGTGCGACTTTCCAGCGACGCCGAGGGCAGCGACGCCGTGTCGGAGGCCGTGGCCTTCGCCCGGGCGCTCTCCGCGGCGACGGCACGGCGGTGAGTTTCTCCGACAACGGGCAGTCCGGGGCGGAACGGCCCTCGGCCGGATCGCCGGGTCTGGTGGACGTGCTGCCCGCAGCGGCAGCCGCCCTGGGGATCGAGGGGATCGGCCGCGGGGCCGTGACCCTGCCCGGAACCGGAACCGGAACCGGAACCGGGGCAGGGGCAGGGGCCAGGGCCGTCGTCGTGGTCCTCGTCGACGGCCTCGGCGACGTCCTGCTGCGCCGTCGGGGAGGGCACGCGCCCTTCCTGCGACGGCTCCACGGTGCTGCGGGGCCCGGGCCCCGCACCTTGCAGGTCACGTATCCCAGCACCACCGCAACCGGTATGGGAAGTTTCGGAACGGGCCGCCTGCCGGGGAGTCACGGCCTGGTCGGCCTTGAGGTCCTCGACCCCGACCGCGACGTGCTCTTCAGCGAGCTGGGCTGGGACCCGGACGTCGACCCGCGCCGTTGGCAGCCCGTTCCCACCGTTTTCGAGCAGCTGCTGGCGGCGGACCGGGACGTGGTCCGGATCGGCCCGGCCTATTTCGAGGGCTCCGGGCTGACCGAGGCCGCGCTGCGGGGCGGTCGGTTCGTGGGGGCCCCGAACCTCGCCCGAGGGGTCGAGGCGGCCCTGGCCGCCGTTCCCGCGCGGAGGTCGAACCGGCGCGCCCTGATCTACCTGTACTGGGGCGAACTGGACAAGACCGGTCACGTGTTCGGCTGTGAGTCCTGGCAATGGGGCGAGGAATTGACCCAGGTCGACTCCCAGCTGCGCCGTCTGGCCGAACGGCTGCCCCCCGACGTCCTGCTCGTCGTGACGGCCGACCATGGGATGGTGGACGTCCCCCTGACCGATCGCGTCGACCTCGCCCACGAGCCGGAGCTGTTGGAAGGGGTCCGGCACGTGGGGGGCGAGCCACGGGCTCCTCAGCTGTACTGCAGTCCCGGGGCGGCCGAGGACGTCGCGGCGGCCTGGGCGGGGCGTTTCGAGGACGACCTGCTGGTCCTGACGCGGGCCGAGGCGATCGAACGGGGCTGGTTCGGTGAGGTCCACGAACGCGTGGAGCCCCGGATCGGCGACGTGCTCGCCGTGGCCCGCAGCCCCCTGGCCGTGGTGGACTCGCGTCGGACCCGCCCGGAGGTTCTCCGACTGATCGGGTTGCACGGCGCCCTCACGGACGACGAGGTCCTCGTGCCGCTGTTGGTGACCCCCGGCGGCGCCTGACCCGTCCCCTCCGGACGGCGAGATCCCCGCGCACCCGACGAAGGCTCCCCGCCGACGAACCCTGCCCGCCGACGGAACCGGGCCGCCCCCGGAGCGTTCCGGTCGGCGGCCCGGCGTGTCCCCGCCGGCGGCGGGACGGATCAGACGGGCTTGACCATGGGGAACAGGATCGTGTCGCGAATGCCCTTGCCGGTCAGCGCCATGAGCAGCCGGTCGACCCCCATGCCGACGCCGGTGGCCGGGGGCATGCCGTACTCCATCGCGGCCAGGAAGTCCTCGTCCAGCTGCATGGCCTCGGCGTCGCCGTCAGCGGCTCTCAAGGACTGCTCGGTCAGACGGCGCCGCTGTTCGATCGGGTCGTTCAGCTCGGTGAAGCAGGTGCCCAGCTCCGTCCCGAATCCGATCAGGTCCCACTTCTCCACCAGCAGTTCGTCGTCGCGGTGGGTCCGGGCCAGGGGCGAGGTCTCCAGCGGGAAGTCGCGCACGAACGTGGGCTGCACCAGCGTGTGCTCCACGAGGTCCTCGAACAGGGCCTCCGCGAGTTTGCCGGGCCCCCAGGACAGGTCGTGCGCCACGCCGTGCTCCTTCGCGACGCCGTGCAGGACCTCCAACGGCGTGCGCACCGTGATCTCCTGGCCGACGGCCTCCGACACGGCCCCGTACAAGGTCACCTGCGGCCAGTCCCCGCCCAGGTCCAAGCGATCGCCCTCGGCCGTGGTCACGGTCGTGGTGCCCAGCACGGCCCGGGCCACGGCCTGGATCAGTTCCCGCGTGATCGTCGCGCCCTCGTCGTAGTCACCGTAGGCCCGGTAGAACTCCAGCATCGTGAACTCCGGGTTGTGCGAGGAGTCCGCGCCCTCGTTGCGGAAGTTCCGGTTCAGTTCGAAGACCCTGTCGATACCCCCGACCAGGCACCGCTTCAGGTACAGCTCCGGGGCGATCCGCAGGTACAGGTCGAGGTCGTAGGCGTTGATGTGCGTCGTGAAGGGGCGCGCGGTCGCCCCGCCGTGCACCGTCTGGAGCATCGGCGTCTCGACCTCGATGAATCCCCGGTCGCGCAGGCCCGAGCGCAGAGTGTGCACCAGTTCGGAACGGGCCCGCACCATGGACCGGGAGTCCTGGTTCACGATCAGGTCCACGTACCGCTGACGGACCCGGGCCTCGGGGTCGTTGAGCCCCTTGTGCTTGTCCGGCAACGGCCGCAGGCACTTGGCCGTCAGCTGCCACCGCGAGGCCAGGACCGACAGCTCCCCCCGCCGGGAGGAGATCACCTCGCCGGTGATCCCGACGTGGTCGCCCAGGTCGACATCGGACTTCCAGGCGGCCAGGGCGTCGGCCCCCACCCCGTCCAGGGACACCATCACCTGGATCGAGTCCGTGCCCTCCCGCAGGGTCGCGAAGCACAACTTCCCGCCGGAGCGGGAGAGAACCACCCTGCCGGCGACCCGCACGACCTGCCCGGTCGAGCTGTCAGCGGCGAGGCCGTCGTGCTCGGCCCGGACCTGGGCGAGGGTCCTGGTGGGCGCGAACCCCACGGGGAACGGGTCCACCCCCGCCCCGCGCAACCTGTCGATTTTCGCCCGACGCACCCGGACCTGCTCGGGAAGATCCTGTTCAACGGCAGCCTCACGTTCCATCACGCCACGGAGTCTAGGGTCTGTTTCGCCGAGTTTCGCCGCGGCACCGCGCGTCGCGGGACCGCCGGAACTCCTCGGGGAACGTCGCTGTCCGCCCCCCGGGTCGGCCCGCGTGGGGGACTGGGTCGCGGGGAGCCCCTACCGGGCCGCGAGCTCGGTCGCCATGTCGAAGCTCGGGTGGGGTGGCTGGTTGTAGGCGGTGTTCTGCCAGGCGATCGCCACCCGGTACTGCAGGTCCTGCAGGAGGGTGATCATCCGGGAGCCGGCCACGGTCCTCGTGGTGTGGATCCGCAGGGCGCTGTCGTCCGCGGTCGGCCAGACGACCTCCTCGCGCCAGTCGCCCAGGATGTCGCCGGACAGCGACGGCGTGGACTTCGTGCCGTTGGCCGAGTGGACTCCGGAGGCCGTCAGCAGTCTGGTGTCCGATCCGGTCCCGTACTTGTCGATCTTCGTGGCGTCCACGAGCTCCCGCTGGGCGTCCCCGTCCCACCAGGCCAGGAAGTTCATCGAGGAGGGCTTGCGGCCCACGGCGTTGCCAGAAACATTGCGCAGCTGCCCGTCCTTGGCCGACCAGGACTCCGCGCCCGGGCTGGAGGCCAGCACGTCCGCTGAGACCCCGCGGCCGTTGTCGGCCCCGGAGGCCGTGCTCCACCGGACCGATCCGGTCCGCGCGTCCACGAAGATCGAGCCTGGTTTGGCCTTGTCCTCGTTCACCTTGAACATTTCCAGGCCCGCCCGGGAGGGGTCCAGATCACCCACGTGCAGGGCGTCCCCGTGGCCCATCTGGGCGTTCCACAGGGGCTTGCCGTTGTCGTCGATGCACAGGGAGCCGAACACGATTTCCTGGCGACCGTCGGCGTCGACGTCCGCGACGGACAGGTTGTGGTTGCCCTGCCCCGTGTAGGAGCTGCCCGCGCTGTTCGAATCGAAGGTCCAGCGGCGGGTCAGGGAGCCGTTGCGGAAGTCCCAGGCGACGATCACGGTGCGCGTGTAGTACCCCCGGGACATGATGATGCTGGGGCTCTGTCCGTCGAGGTAGGCGGTGGCCGCGAGGAAACGGTCCACGCGGTTGCCGTAGTCGTCGCCCCAGGAGCTGACCGTGCCCCGGGCCGGTAGGTAGTCCACGGTGGACAGCGCGGCTCCGGTCCTGCCGTCGAACACCGTGAGGAACTCCGGTCCCGACAGCACGTAGCCGCTGGCGCTCCTGTGGTCGGCCGAGGACGAGCCGATGACCTTGCCCTTGCCGTCCACCGTGCCGTCGGCCGTCTTCACGGCCACCTCGGCCCGGCCGTCACCGTTGTAGTCGAAGACCTGGAACTGGGTGTAGTGGGCGCCCGCGCGGATGTTGCGTCCCAGGTCGATCCGCCACAGCCGGGTGCCGTCGATCCTGTAGGCGTCCAGGATCTGGTTGCCCGTGTAGCCGGACTGGGAGTTGTCCTTGGCGTTGCTGGGATCCCACTTGAGCACGAACTCCAGCTGCCCGTCCCCGTCGAGGTCCCCGACCGAGGCGTCGTTGGCGCTGTAGGTGTACGCCTCGCCCGAGGGCGTGGTGCCGCGGGGAGGGGCCTGGATCGGAACGTCGAGGTACCCGTCCCCGAAACGCAGGGCCGACGGGGAAGCTGCCTGTTCCGTGCCGCCGACGACGGCCCGGACGGTGTAGGCCGCCCCGGCGGGGGCGCCGGAGTCCCAGTAGTTGGTCGAGCCGGTGACGGGGGAGGACGTGACCTTCGTGGTCCCCCGGTAGACGTTGAAGCCCACCTGGGCGGGGTCACTGCTCAGCAGCCGCCAGGCCACGAAGTTGCCGTTGCCGGACCGGGCGCTGATCAGCCCTCTGTCGAGGTTCTCCGCGGCCTGAGCGGCCAGGACGGCCGTTGCCGCTGTGCCTGGGGACCGGGACGGTGCTCCCAACGTGTTCGATCGGACGGAGGCCGTGGCCGAGGCCGCTGCGAGCGCGCCGGCAGTCAGCCCCACGGCTGCGACGGTCACCACGGCCAGACGGCGGGTTCGGGGCATGTGCGGCTCCTGGGGCTTGAAAGATCTTGTGTGTCCCTGTGTGCTCCTGTGCGGAACGGAGCAGTCGTCCCGTGGGAGGCTAGACAGAGGTACCAAGACCCGACAATGGCTCCGAACCGTGTGTGACCGGAAATGGCCCCTACGCATCGAAGTTCCGGCGGGTGAAAGAGAAAGTTCCTTTATGTTCGTAGATGTTCAAATGTGCCCCGGACCGTCGCAGGCCGAAGCCCCTGCTGCCGGCAGCTCTCATTCCCTCCGGGAACCGAACACGATGTCGTCCCAGCTCGGAACGCTGGCCCGGCGGTTGCGCTTGGCGGCCGGCCGCGTGCGGGCCCCCGTTCCCTCCGACGGCTCCGCCGCGGGGTCGGCCCGTTCCTCCCGGCCACCGCTCGGGCGGCGGGGAGCCGGCGGCGGGGTCTCCGGCTCGGGACGTGACCCGGACGGTTCCGCGGCGTCGGGCAGTACGAGCACCTCCGCGTCCGAGGCGGTCCTGGGACGGGAACGCGGCGGATGGGCCGCGGGGGGCTCGCCCATCTCGTCACTGAGCCGTTCGACGAGCTCCTCGACGAGCTCGGGTTCCAGTCCCCGCCCGTAGCGGGCGGCGTCGGACCGGCGGGACCGATCGGTGCCGCCCCGCAGACTCTCCACGGCGGTCTCGATCGGGTCCTCGGGAACGCCGAGGGCCTCTTCCTGCGGGGTCAGAGGGCGCTGGCGGCGGCCTCTGCGCTCCCTGAGGGTGTCCAGCAGATCGACGGCGGCCGCGCGCACCGTCGCGGAGCGGTCGTCCGCCGTGCGGCCCATCGGGTCGGCGTCGACGTCGTAGACCCTGTCCGCGCCGTACCTCGCGGAGCGGGCCTCCTGGCGGACCGGGGTCAGACGGCGGGGGCCGGCGGTGCCCGCCGGTTCGGCCCGTTGCTCCTCGATCAGGGCGCGGGCCTGGTCGTCCCGGGCGGTCACATGGCGCAGCTGCGGATCGTAGGTCCAATGGGCCTTGAACGTGCCCTGCAGCCCCGGGTACGTCAGGCAGACGATCCAGGCGCCGCCCTCCTCGCGCCAGGCGTCCCAGTCGAGGTCGGTGCCGCCGGGCAGGCGTTGCGCGATCAACTCGTCCAGGGTCGGGGAGGCCCCGGACGTCGGGGAGGCCCCGGACTGCGTGCCGTGCCGCAGCCGGACCCCCCGGGCCTGGTGAGCCACGAATTCTCGTTCGGCGAGGACCGGCCCTTCGAAACGGCGAATGCGCTCCAGGGACATCCCGGTGGTCTCGGCGATCTCCTCGGCCGTTCTGCCGGCCCGGATCCTGGTCTGGATCTCCCGGGGGCGCAGCTCGACAGGAGGAGGGGGCGCAGCAGCCGGCGCCGACGCGGAATCCCGCAGCGCAGCGCGCAGCGCGTCGTTCAGGGGCAGCCGGTACCTCCGGCCGTCGGCATCCAACAGTTCCACGTGGTCGCCACTGTCGGTGACGCCGACGAGCGTGAGGTCCTGCATGGCTCATCCCTCCGGCTCCGTCTCAGGACGACTTTGCCATCTCCCGTGCAGGAACCGAAGCATGTCACCGGGCGTGGCGCCACTGGCCGCGGGCCGAGGACGGAGTCTACCGGACGTTCCCGGAGAGGCTGAGGCGACTCGCGCTGGTCGGCGAGCGCCACCATCGGGGGCCGGAGCGCACCCCGAGAACCCGACCAGTCGCCTGTGGGATGGCGAATCGCACGCAACGTGACGGACACGCCCCCGGCGCGCGGGACTTCCCGGAACTTGCCAGTATTCGTCGGGTGAGCGCTCCCCTTCGACCTCCCCCGGTTCCCCCCGTCGTCCCGGACAGCTCGTCCGCCCGGCGGGTGGCCCCTGCGCGGTTGGACCCGTACGACGGGGTCCTGCTGCTGTCCTTCGGTGGTCCCGAAGGACAGCAGGACGTCATGCCGTTCCTGGAGAGGGTCACAGCGGGCGGCCGTGTGCCGCCGGAACGCCTGTCGGCCGTGGCCGAGGAGTACCGGAGGGGCGGTGGCCGCAGCCCCCTGAACGACCTGAACCGACAGCTGCTGGCCGCCCTGCGCGCGGAACTGGACCGGCGCGGGCTCGGGGCCGGGCTGTACTGGGGCAACCTCCACGCCGCGCCTTTCCTTGGCGAGGCCCTGCACCGCGCCCACAGCGAGGGGATCCGCCGTCTGGTCGTCCTGACCACGAGCGCGTACTCCAGCGACTCCGGGTGCGGACGGTACCGACGGGCCCTGCACGACGCCCTGGCCGAGGTCAACAGCGGGTCCCGCCCGCACGGCGACCTCGGGGCCGACGTGGTCCGCCCCTGGTTCAACCATCCGGCCCACGTCGAGCAGTGCGTCGAGCTGCTCGTGGGAACCTTCCCCGCGGATCCGGACCCCGACCGGGTCAGGGTGCTGTTCGTCACCCATTCGATCCCCGAGGAGATGAACGACCGCTCCGGTCCCGCAGGAAACGCCTACGTCGCCCAACACCGCGACGTCGCTGCGACAGTGGCGGACCTGGCCGGCCGCGACCTGGGGATCCGGGTCGGCTGGGACCTGGTGTACTGCTCCCGGTCCGGACGCCCCGAGGATGCCTGGCTGGAACCGGACATCCGTGACCACCTCCGGCGGCTGGATCCGCGGGTCCGTCAGGTCGTCGTGGCTCCCATCGGCTTCACGGCCGATCACTGGGAGGTCCTGTCCGACCTGGACCTGCGCGCCCGGCAGACTGCGTACGACCAGGGCCTGGACTTCCGCAGGGTACCGACGGTCGGTTCCGGGCCCGTGCTGGTCCGGGGGCTGGTGGACCTTCTCACCGAGCGGGCTGCCCTGGCCAGGGGGGAGGACCCCGACCGGCCCGCCCTGGGCCGGTTGGGCCCGGCCCCCGCGATCTGTCCGGAAGGATGCTGCCAGGAGGCCGTTTCATGAACACGCTGTCGGACACCGGGGGCAAGCCGTCCACCTCCACCGTTCTCGAACTGGTCGAACTCGCCCGGACCAGCGCCCTGCGCGCCGGAGAACTCATCAGGACACAGCGCCCGGACCGGCCGCTGGTGGCGGCTACCAAGAGCAGTCCGACCGATGTCGTGACCGCCATGGACCGCGCCGTCGAGGAGCTGCTGAAGGATCTGCTGGGCGGGGCCCGTCCCCAGGACGGCCTGCTGGGCGAGGAGGGCGGCGGCCGCCCCGGGACCAGCGGAGTGACCTGGGTCCTCGACCCGATCGACGGCACCGTCAACTACCTGTACGGACTGCCCTCCTACGCCGTGAGCGTCGCAGCGGTCCTCGGGGACCCCTCGGTCCCGGGCGCGTGGACTCCCCTGGCCGGATGCGTCCACAACCCCCAGACCCAGGAGACCTGGACCGCCGGCGCAGGACTCGGCGCCGATCTGAACGGCGTCCCCCTGACGGTGCAGGAGCCGCCGCCGCTGTCGGCCTGCCTCGTGGCCACGGGCTTCGGGTACTGCGAGGACCGGCGGGCACGCCAGGCCGAGGTGCTGGCCCGGCTCCTGCCCCGCGTGCGCGACGTCCGCCGTCTGGGCTGCGCCTCGATCGACCTGTGCATGGTCGCCTCGGGGAGGGTCGACGGGTACTACGAGCGGGGCCTGAACTCGTGGGACATCGCGGCGGGCGTTCTCGTGGCCCGCGAGGCCGGCGCCGTGGTCCGGGGTCTGGGCGGGCGACCTGCCGGCCCGGAGTTCGTCCTCGCGGCGGCTGAGCCTCTCTGCGGGGAACTGGCCGGGCACCTGGCCGACCTCGGCGCGGACCGGGACTGATCGGGCCTGACCATGCCTGATCGGGGCTGATCGGGCCTGATCGGGGCCGCGGTCGGCCAGGTCCCGGAGGAGCCTGACGGGCCCGCGGGAGGTTCGACCGACCGGGTGAGACCGCGGCCGGTCGCGCGCGCCGGTCGCGCCGGTCGCCCGCCGGTCGTTCTCAGATGGTCGGGTCCCTCAGAGCGGTTCCCGGGCCGAGGGGACGCCGCCGTCGCGCCCTGTGCGCAGGGCCGCGTCCTGCAGATCGATCCGCAGGGGCGCTCCCAGATGAGGTGCGCACAGTCCGTGCTCGGCGAGGGACTCGGCGAGGCCCTCGACCTGCACCCCGTGCTCCGCCGCGACCCTCGCCATGGATTCGAGTTCACCGAGTCTCACGTCGACCAGGTAGTCTTCGCCGGCCAGCCTGGCCTCGGTCAGAGCACGGCGGGCCTCGGCGATCCTGCGAGTGAGTGCTGTGTTGAAATCGGTCACGGTCACCTCCTGTGAATGGTCGGACTGCCTGCGACCTTATGCCCTCACCCCGTGCGACCGCGACGTTGTGATCAGGGTGTACTGGCGAGACCGGACGAACGGAATCTGTGTGTGGTTTTGGTGACCCGAGGTATGTAATAGTTGACATCGAGTTACATCCCCTTGGTGGGGCAAGAAGGTCCGCAGCCCCCTGTCACCGGTCGCCCCGAGGCCGAAAGCACCCCGGCGTCGAGCGACACGCGGGCGTGGCCAGTTCGCCAAGGCAACGCGAGTGATGCACAATCCCTCCGCCGCCACGGGCACAAAACGGCCCGGTGGCGCGTTACCGATTCGCCGCAGCATCACGACGGCACTCGTCGCCGGACACCTCCGACGACGACCTGCGCAGTACCGACCCGAACATCAGGTCGTGGATCCAACCGATCCCGTCCCGAACCACCCGCACGACACCATCCCGGAGCGTGACCCCCATGGCCGCCGACTACGACACGCCGCGCAAGACCGACGACGAGCTCAACGAGGACTCGATCGAGGAACTCAAGGCGCGGCGCATCGACAAGACCTCGAGCACTGTCGACGAGGACGAGACCGAGGCCGCAGAGGGCTTCGAACTACCCGGTGCCGATCTGAGCAACGAGGAGCTGTCCGTTCGCGTCCTGCCCCGCCAGGCGGACGAGTTCACCTGTTCACGGTGCTTCCTGGTCCACCACCGCAGTCAGCTGGCGGGCGAGAAGAACGGCTTGCCGATATGCCGTGAATGCGCCTGACCACGAGCGTCCGCAGTGGCGACCTGCCACTGCCTCGGGTGAACGCTCTCCCCGGGCCTCCCGGGGCCGGCGGTCCACGACAGGACCGCCGGCCCGACCGGAAGCCCCCGGACCCTCCCAGCCCCGAACGGGGACCCGGGTGCACCGCCGGCCCGGGGACCGGTGCACCATGCATGATCACCCGGGCACCCGCCCGATCCGAACAGCCACAGCGATACAGCCGGTCGCGGACCGGCGGTGAGGAGAGGACCGTGGCCCCTGCTGCGGCGAGCGACGAGGTGGAAGTGCTGCTGCTGCGGTTGGACCCCGACCTGCAACCGCCGGAGTACGCCTGTCCCGGGGACGCCGGCGCCGATCTGCGCACAGCGGTCACGGTCACCCTGGCCCCGGGCGAGAGAGCAGTGCTCCCCACCGGGGTCGCGGTGGCCCTCCCCGACGGGTACGCGGCTTTCGTCCACCCCCGCTCCGGACTGGCGGCCCGACACGGCCTGACCCTGGTGAACGCGCCCGGGACCGTCGACGCCGGGTACCGGGGGGAGATCATGGTGACCGTCCTGAACACCGACAGCCGGACCCCTGTCACCCTGAGCCGTGGCGACAGGATCGCCCAGCTGGTCCTGCAGAAAGTGGAACGGGCGCGGTTCGTCCGGGTCGACAAGCTCCCCGGATCGGTGCGCGGCACCGGGGGACTGGGCTCGACCGGTGGTTTCGCCCCGGCACCCCTGGGCGTCGGGAGTTCCTGAACGTCGCGTTCGCGCGGTCGGCCCCGGAACCGCACACGTCCCCCTCGCCGGTTTGCCGTGCGTGTCGCCCGGTGCCGGCCCGGAAACGGCGGGACCCACTTCCCACCCGGACTTCCCGTGATAAGACGACTTGGGCAGAATCGGGTTCGGGTCCTGCAGCGTGCGAGTGCGCCCCTCGCGGATCCGAGGAATCGTCGGCCGGGGGCGCACCGGGATCTCCTGCCCCCTGCGGGAACGGGAGCACTACCGTGGCCTGCGACCGAGACCCCGCACCAGACCTCCCACCGAGACAGGGCCTGGAGTCCTGAGAGAGGCGGACAACCGTGAGCCCGCTGTTCCGTCGCAAGCATCACGACGCGCAGGAGCCGGTTGACGCGCAGGAGTCGGTTCCGGACGCCCCCGAACCGACGCAGCCCACTGTCGACCTGCGCGACGCCGAACCCCTCTCCTCGAAGTCCGACAGGTCCGAAGGACCCTGGGACGTCACGGAACGTCCCCAGACGGACCCGTCCATGGTCGATCTGGGGACGCTGCGCCTGCTCGGCCGCGATGGGATGGAACTGCGCCTGGAGGTCGACGAGGCCGCCGGGCTCGTCACCGCCGCCTCGATCAAACTGGCCGGCTCGGCCGTCCAGCTGCAGGCCTTCGCCGCCCCGCGCTCGCGCGGGATCTGGGACGAGATCCGGGCCGAGATCGCCGCAGGGATCACGCGGCAGGGCGGGGTCGTCGACGAGGTGCCCGGTGTCTTCGGCAAGGAACTGATCGCGCGGATCCCCGTGCGGACCCCCGACGGGCGCTCCGGCCACCAGCCGGCTCGTTTTGCGGGCATCGACGGCCCCCGCTGGTTCCTGCGGGCCGTCTTCCACGGCCCCGCCGTCCACGACCCCCAGGCCGCTGCACTGCTCGAATCGGTCGTGCGCGACGTCGTGGTCGTACGGGGGAGCGAGGCCATGGCCCCGCGTGAACTGCTGTCCCTGACCCTGCCCGGGACGGGCCCGGCGGTCCCCTCCGACGATTCCGACGACGCCGACGGTCGGCCCTCCCGCGACGATCTCAAGCCCTTCGAACGGGGACCCGAGATCACCGAGATCCACTGACCCCGAGAACCACTGAGCCGCGAGATCTGCTGTCCCCTCGGAGCCTTTCGCGGCGTGTTGCCGGAGCCTCTATGCTTGCTGCGTGACCGATGGTCGAACCTCCAAGCTGCGCACGGCCTTCACCCGATGGACCGCTTCCCAGGGGGAGGTCCACGCCAAGGAGGAGCAGGACAGAGCAGCTCAGCTGGGTGGTGCCCGGGTCGCGGAGCTCACGTGCCGAAGGCCTGCGACCGTCTGCGGGGTCCTGCAGTCCGTTACGCTCAGACCGCGCGCCGGGGTTCCAGCGCTCCTGGCCGAGCTCTACGACGGCAGCGGCAACCTCTGCCTGGTGTGGCTGGGACGTCGCCGGATCGCGGGGATCGAACCGGGTCGGCGGTTGCGGGTGACGGGGATGGTGACCCGGTCCGAAGGACAGATCTCCATGTTCAATCCCCGGTACGAGCTGGTGCCACGAGAGGAAGACTGACACTGCTGGCGTGCTGCCACGGTGGACGTACCGACACAGTGGACGTGCAGACACAGTGGACGTGCAGACACGGTGGACGTGAGGGGAGAAGCATGGCGCGGACGGACCCCGGACAGGGACCCCCCGGCCCCACAGGTCGGAGCCCCGCAGGTCAGGGCCTGACAGGCCGGAGCCTCACAGGTCCGCAGACGGGGCTGGCGCAGGCGATCGGGGAACAGTTCTCCCTGCAGGCCTCCATGGGGGGCGTCCGGGGACTGGTGGAATCCGTCCTGCCCGTGGCCGTCTTCTCCGTCGTCTACGCCATCACCAAGGACCTGGGGCCGTCGGCCTGGGGAGCCCTGGGGGTCAGCGCCCTGCTGGTGCTCGTGCGGCTGATCTCCCGGCAGCCCGTCTCCCAGGCCGTGTCAGGGATGTTCGGGGTGCTGGTCGGCGTGCTGGTCGCCTTCGCGACCGGTCGTCCCGTGGACTTCTTCCTCATGACCATCCTGAAGAACGTCGGCCTGCTGTTCTTCTATCTGGGTTCCCTGGTGGTCGGATGGCCCTTCGTCGGGGTGATGCTGGGCTTCCTGCTCGGGGAGCAGACCCACTGGCGGCAGGTGCCCGGACGCCGACGTATCTACGTCCTGGCCACCTGGGTCTGGGTGGCCATGTGCCTGATCCGGCTCACCGTGGAGATTCCCCTGTACCTGGCGGACAACGTGGAGGGCCTCGGCGCGGTCTCCGTGCCCCTGGGACTGCCTCTGTACGGAACAGTGCTGCTTCTCACCTGGGTGATCGTGCGCAGGGTCCCCGTCGCGCGGCCGGACGGTGCCCAGGATCCGGCCGACGCCGGCGCCGCACAGGAGCTTGCCCCCGCCGGACCGGAGTCCGGCACCGGCAGCACCCAGGAACTCGACGAACTCGAGGAACTCGACGCCACCGAACGGGTGGTCGATGCCGCTGTGCGGGAATTCGACGCCGCGATGCAGACTCTCGACACCGCAGCGCGCGAGCCGGACGCCGTGGTGCCCGGCCCGGACCGGGGCAGCTCGGCCTCCCCGCCGGGAGGGCCACCCCGCCCGGCCTGACCGTCGCCC
>JAUPKJ010000094.1 GCA_030837505.1 Actinomycetota bacterium | reverse complement strand
TGCCTGTTCCGAACCGACTGCTTCGCCCGAGCCCCCTGTCCGCCCGGAGCCCCCTGTCCGCCCGGAACCCTCTGTCCGCCCGGAACCCTCTGTCCGTCCGGAATCCTCTGCCCGTCCGGAATTCTCTGCCCGGTCCAGGTACCCGACCACGACCGGCAGTTCCCCCAGACCTGCTTCGGCCAGGTCTTCGGCGAGCCGGTCGAGGGCCCGCCGGGAGGAGTCCACGAACGAGGCCCGCAGGGCCAGGTCCTCCACGGGATACCCGGTGAGGACCATCTCCGGGAACGCCACGAGGTGGGCCCCGGCCTCGGCCGCGCGCCGAGCCCACTCCACCACGATCCCGGCATTCCGTTCCAGGTCCCCGACCGTGGGATTCACCTGTGCCAGGGCGAGCCGCATCTGTGCCATACGGGAACCCTAGATCTGCTGGTCACAGTCCTCTCGCCGGGGGCAGGGAGCCTGTGAGCGACCAGAGGCGGAACACCCCGGACAAGCCGTGTGGTGTTCGGAACGCTGCCCGCCGCAGGACCGTGCTTCACCGGACCGTGCTTCGCGACAGGCCGCGCACGAGGCCGGGCGGCGCCGACGGAACAGCTGTCCGTTGACGCCGCCCTGCTTCACGGCCGGGTGTCGAACCTCAGCCCAGCGGTGTGTTCCCCAAGGTGCCGATCAAGTGCACGCGGTACTCCGGCGACGCGAGCCGCGCCGACTCCACCCGCGCGGCCTCGACCCGGGCGGGCATGTCGAGCCGGGCTGTGGGCTCCTTGTTGCCCGGCGTGGATACGAACCGTTCGATCGCGGCGAGTCCCGTCTCGGCCCGCGCCACGGCAGCGGCCTGCTGACCGTCGAGCCGATGCGCGTACCAGGGGGCCGCGAGCACCGACTCCCGTGTGAACAGGGCCCGGAACTCCGGCGACGAGAGCGTCCAGCCCTCGGAGCTCACCCCGTCCGCCATGATCTCCAGGAGGGCCCGCAGCGGCGGGACCGCCAGACCGATCGTGCCGTCGCGCCGGTAAGCGTTCGCCACGCGCTGGTGGGTCGCGACGATGGTGTTCACCGACTCGGCGAAGACGTCCAGGTCCTGTAGTTCCGGGCGCAGCATCTCCGGGGTGAAAACGGCGTCGGGGTGCAGGAAGACCCGGCCGAAGTACTTTGCGGTGAACCGGTCGGTCATCCGGTACCCCAACCGGCCGGCGAGCACGACCCGGCCGTCGTGTTCGAAATCCTCCAACCGTTCCAGAGCGCCCTCGGCGATGAGTCGCCGCGCCTCGCGTTCCTCCGGGCCCATGCGAACGAACAGTTCTGGCAGGAGCAGCGAGAAGTCGTGGTCCACCTTGACGTGCGGCCCGACGTAGCCGGCGGCCGACACCCAACCGTCGTAGCCCGTGAGCATGTAGGACAACAGCGCGGCGTTGAGGTCGATGACCGCGGGCAGGCAGTTGAAGGGGCCCTTCGTGAGGGCACCTTCCGAGCCTGCGCCCGTCGTGGAGGGCGACTTGCCCGTCATGGACGCGATGAACTCCATGAAGAGTTCTGGTAGCTCCATGTAATGCAAAGGGTTGTACGAGCACAGCGGGGGCACAGCGCCCTCGGGCGGGTTGTTCCGCCGCCCGGCGGCCACGATGTCCACCGGCAGGGGCAGCGGCACGTCGGTCGGGATCCGCCGGACCATACGGGAGGCCAGGAGCGCCACCGCGGTGTTGTCGGCGTTGGCCCGGTCGGGGCGGCGCTGCAGATAGCGGGGGTTCTTGGAAGGTTTGCCGTCGACCAGCCGCGGGCCGGCCGAGCTGACCACGTATGCCGGGCCCTCGCCGTCGGGGGTGTCGGCGAAGTCGGACAGGAGCCGGGACATGGGTTCGGTGAAGCTGCTGAAGGCCACGACGTCTTCCTGCATCGTGGCGGCGTCGGCCCGGGTCAGGGGCTGGAAGTTCGACAGGAAGACCCCCGGACCGGCGATGTCCTGCTCGGCCTGCCGGTCGTAGCCGCGGTGGACCGCGTCGTCGGGCCGCTGGAAGAGCAGGTTCTCGCAGTTCTCCACGATCTTGTAGGAACGCTGCGGGGTCAGTCCCAGGCCCTCGCCGGGCACCACGGTCGAGGCCGTGATGTCGTCCTGGGTCTGCACCTTCATGGCGGGCGCGAAGTCGTGGCGCAGGGTGAACATGCGCCACGAGCCGTCGGGGTTGAACCCCATGCGCAGACGGCTGACAGTGATCTTGTCGCCGTCCAGGCGCAACCGGTTGCCCGGGCGGCCGTCGATCTCCGCGACGCTGAAGTGCGAACGCCAGTCCTCGCCCCATTCCGCACGGTAGGAGCGTTTGACGACGTAGACGAGTTCCTTGATGTAGTGCGGAAGGCTCTCGAGCCAGGCGTTGTACTCGTCGTTGTAGTCGGTGCGCGAGGGGGTCAGGAGTTTGATGACCGACCCGAGGGAACGCTTGTCCGACAGGATCGTCCGGGTGTCCTGGGCGTTGAGGGCCGGGTCGGCGAAGCGCGTGGAATAGTCGCGCGCGAGGATCGCGGCGACCTGGTCGAGGTCGGCGTCGAAGTCGGCGATGTACTCCGCGCCCACGACGATCGCGTCGCTGATCGCCTTGGAGATCTCCGATTTGCCCCCTCCCGAGACCGTCGCGGGTTTGTGGCACGACGTCGCCCTCGGATCGGTGCCGATGAGCGTCCACTCCGTCTTGTCGTGGGGGTGTCGAACGAGTTGCACGCGGTAGCCGGTGGGATTGAGGTACATCTGTTCGAGCCGCAACGGGATGTGCTGTTCCTTCCCGTCGGGCCCGGTCCACGACACGCGCAGTGGGCGCAGCGAGTAGTGGGCGCCGCCCGGTACGAGCACCACGTGCGGCAGCCGGCGGTCGAGGGCGTGTCCCTGGCCCTGGCGGACGAACCGGTCCGGGTCGCGCGAGATGACGTCGTCGAGGGTCCACTCGTCGCCGCTCGCGGTCTCGGTGAACTTGTGGCCCAGGTCGTGGGAGGCGAAGACGAGCGCGCCCCCGGCGTGTTCCTCCTCCGCCCCGCCGAAGAGGTTCGCCGAGTAGGAGATCTGCGTCTTGATCTCCTTCTTGCAGTACCCGAAGTAGGTGTCGGCGATCACCGTGACCACGACCCCGCGGGCGTCACGAGCGCAGATCTTGAACGCGTGCCCGCCGTTGTAGAGCTCGTCGTCCTGTTCCCAACACATGCCGTCGCGGCGCTGCCGTTCGGTGGCCAGGCTCAGGGGGGGCAGTCCGAGTTCTTTCTTGGTGACCTGGGTCAGGTGCGGTGCGAGAACGACGAGGCCGGTGTGGCCGGTCCAGGAGGCGGGGGCCAGTGAGGCGTCGTTCTCCGGCAGGTAGGGGTCGCCCCCGTTGCCGAACACGCTTTCGACGAAGTCGAGGTTGGCGGCCATACCGCCGGGCACGATGAACCGGGTCTCCATCCGCTTCTCGTGGATGAAGCCGGGCACTTCGGGCAGGACCAGGGGTCGCAGGTACAAGGAGGCGAAACAGGCTGCGGGTTCGGGCTGTTCGGAGGTGTACGGCAGAAGCATGTCGGACCGGGGAGGCTCGAACGCGAGGGTGAGCAATCGCGCGAACACGTCCTTGGGCGCGGCGATCTTGTCGTCGGGGATCGGCAGCCCGCCCTCGGCGAGGTGGAACACCCCGACGGTGGTGCGGCGGTCGTTGGCGGGGTTGTGCAGGACCCCGTTGGCCACGCGGTAGCTGCTCATCCGTGAGGAGGTGAAGCTGTCGCCGTCCAGTGGCAGGGACAGTTCCCGGGCCAGGCCCGGCTCGTCGAGAACGAGGGTCCGGCGCGGCAGCTGGGGCTGCACGTCGGTGTCGGCGAGGTACGCGTCGAGGAACGCCTGGATCCGCGCGTCGGCCGCGCAGAGACGGTCGGACAGCCTGCGGCTCAGCTCACGCTGGCGCGCGAGGACCGGGCGGACCAGAACGGCCGCCTCGGACTCCTCCAAGCTCTTGGGCAACGGGAGCCCGAGCTGAGCCAGCCGAAGAGTGATGGCGGTGCTGTGGGGACGAAGCATGGCACCACTATCGGTCATCCCCCCTACTGTTCGCGCGCTGATGGTCCCGGGGCGGTTCGTTCTGATTCCTGACTTTTTTCGTCTATATCATGATTCGAACGGGGTGAAGCCGTGTCGATGCTGTGAGCGATGCGTCGGCACGGCTTCCTTTCGTCCCTACGCGGTTCTCGGCTCCGGACCGTGGGGGCGGAGCCTTCAGCGCGGGCTCAGAGCCCCCATCCCCAGTGCAGTTGAGTGACGCCGGAGGCGTTGGTGACGGCCAAGCCGTCACCGCTCTGCCGGGTGATCGAATACGTGTCCCCGGTGCGCAGCCCGGGCCAGTAGACGACGCCCATACGGTTGCTCCGCGCGAAGTCCGTCAGAGCGGCGAAGTACGACGTGAATTGGTTGCCGTCCTGTTTGCCGGTGTAGGTGAGGCCGGTCGTCATGGGGGAGCCGGCCTCGTCGATGATCGTGCGGGAGGCGTGGGTGCCGATCCGCTTGCGCAGGTTTTCGGTCCATTCCGCGCGAGTGGTGGAGGAGGCCCAGAATCCGTAGAAATGCAGGGAGAGCAGGGTCCCGTCGAGCGCGCCTGCCGCGCCCACACCGGTGACATCGTCGTTGTAGCCGGTGCCGCTGACGACGACGCGACCCCGAGGGATGCTCGAATGCCGGGACATCCAGTTCGAACAGAGCGCGACCCAGTTGGTGAGGCTGTACCCGAAGGGCTCGTTCATGGGCTCGAAATAGACCGAGGTCTTGGCGCCGTAGTCGCGGGTGACCGTATCCCACATGGTGTTCCAGGCAGCGTCGTCGTCCACGAAGCCGTCCTTGCGGTTGTCAGCCTCCCAGTAGGAAAGTATGACTTTCATCCCGCCGTTCAGGGCGGAGTCGATCGTTCCCCTGTAGGCGTTCCACCAGGAGGAGTTCACGCTCTGCGGGTTGATCGGCAGCCTGACGGTGTTGGCTCCCAAGCGGTCACGAAATCCGGCGAGGATGCCGTTGGACTTCGTCGTGACCGTGGCGTAGGTGTCCGACGCGGTGAGGCCGCTCGGGATCACCCAGCCGTCCACGTAGTTGTCCCGTGCATCGGCCCAGTTGACGCCGCGGAAGGAGTCCGTGGCCGCCGAGGCGGGCTCTGCCGCGGGAACGATGGCCGTCACCGCGACGCCGAGCGTCACCGCAGCGGCGAGGATGAGCGTTCGGAGAGGTCGCTGTACCAGGGACACGGTGTCTCCTTCGACTCGTGTTCGTTTCGTACGCGATGGGGGTGCTGGCGGGGAGGTTGCCGCCGGCCCCACCGCACCTGCACCCATTGATGTTTACGTAAACATCAATGGGGAGAGCGTGCCCACCACTCCCTCCGTCGTCAAGCACCGTTCGGAACCCCCGCCCCCGTACGCTGTTCCCCGGCCGGAGCGCAGCCTCCTCGGCGGGCGGCCCACCAGCGGTACCTTTCCCGAGGGCCGCGACGTCCCGGGGCCGGAGCCTGGGCCGTCTCCCCGATAGTTACGTGACGTGCTCCCCGTCATCGTCCTGGCGCGTTCCATGGACTCTCTTGCTGCGAGACGTCCCAGGAAGTCCACGACGACCTGCCCCTGAGCGTTCCGGGCCTCGGTTTTCAGGGCCAGCACCCCGGCCCGTG
>JAUPKJ010000093.1 GCA_030837505.1 Actinomycetota bacterium | reverse complement strand
TTCTCGCCCCGGCGAGGCTCACCCTCGACGAGGACGCCTACCTCTTCAGCCCCGACCCCGCCTGCCTGCGTCCGTGGCACCCCGACCATTTCTCCCACGCCTACCGTGCCCTGGCCGACGTCGTGGGAATCGAGGAACCGTTGAAGAACCTCCGGCACTTCAACGCCACCCAGCTCCTTGCGGCCGGGGTCGACCTGGCCACCACTGCCGGCAGACTCGGCCACAGCGACGGAGGCGCCACGACCCTCAAGTTCTACGCGGACTGGATCCCTGCCACGGACCGGAAAGCAGCAGAGCTGCTGGCCTCCGATCTCGACAAGATTCGCGCTCAGGCCGAGGGCCAGCAATCGCCGGCTCTCACGACGCTGCCGAGGGCGCAACGTCCCATAGCCGAGGTCTTCGAATCGAAGCCGACGAGTCAGGTGACCTACGTAATGATCGAGGCAGCCCTCGTCGAGGCCATCTCGACCGGCAGACTCCAGCCGAACGACTGCGTTCCGCAGCTGTCGGAGATCGCTGAATGGTTCGGGGTCGCGAGGTCCACAGCCCAGCGCGCCACGGCGTCACTGGAAGCTCAGGGGCACCTTCGCCGTTCGGGCCGACGGCGGTGTGTTGCGCAATCGCCACCGCCGTCCGGTGCCGAGCGTGCGTGACCTCCTGCAGTTGCGCTGACGGTCGGCCACGCAGGAACGTGGCCGACCGCCGAGAGAAAACGGGCAGAAGGAGAGTCAGACGTCCTGGGACTCCCCCCACATCAGAGTCCCGCTCCTGCGCAGTGCGATGTCAGGATGCTGAGCCACCGCGATGTCCAGGGCTCGAAGAAGCTTCCCCGCCCCGGCCGCCGCTTCCGCAAGGTGCCCGGGGGACGAATCGGGAGACAGCCCGTGTGACCGGAGAAGCTTCACCACGTCTTCGACCAGGATGTATGGGTCGTAGCTCTGTCCGGTTGCATCAGTCATTGAACTTTCCCATCCGTCCACGTTTTCTGCGTGATTCTCTCATACACTTCGATGTACCTGGAACGAGTTGCCCCGACCACCTCGGCGGGAATCGTGGGAGCCGGTGGACGTTTGTCCCATCCCGTACCGGTGGCCCAATCGCGTACGTATTGTTTGTCGAAGGAGAACTGGGACCGTCCCGGTTCCCACCGGTCTGCCGGCCAGAATCGGGAGGAATCCGAGGTGAAAAGTTCGTCCCCGAGCGTCAGGACCCCGTCGGGCGACAGGCCGAACTCCATCTTCGAATCAGCGATGATGATTCCGTGTTCGGCGGCGATCGGAGCGGCTGCGGCATAGAGCTCCAGGCTGATGTCCCTCAGCCTGTTCGCCGGCTTCTCCCCGATCTCCGCTGAGACGTCGTCGAAAGTGATGAACTCGTCGTGAGCTCCCCCGGAGGCCTTCGTGGTGGGGGTGAAGACAGGCTCCGGGAGCTTGGATCCCTCCACAAGCCCTTCAGGCAGTGCGACCCCCGAGATCGATCCGTGCCGCTCGTACTCCTTGAGACCCAGACCTGCGAGGTATCCCCGCACGATGCACTCGACCTGGATCATCTCCAGACGTCGGCATCGCACCGCTCTGCCCGTGTACTCCTGCGGAACATCGATCGCCGACAGCACATGATTGGGGACCGTCCCCTGGAGACGGTCGAACCACCACAGCGACAACTGGGTGAGGAGTTTCCCCTTGTCAGGGATCGGCGTGGGGAGGGAGACGTCGTAGACGGAGACCCTGTCCGAGGCCACAAGAATAATGTCGTCGCCGTCGGCATAGACGTCACGTACTTTCCCGGAGTGAAGCAGCTTCATGTCCTCTGTCCTTAGTCCACTTGATAATCGTAGGTCAGGTGCCGTTCACCCGACGCGATGAACTCACCGAACTCGATCACCTTTCCCGAAGTGTCGTAGAACCAGTTGCGGCCGATGATGACGACGCTGCCACCCTCGATCCCCAGTTCTTCCGCCTCCTTTTCCGAAGACGTTCGGGCTGTGATGACGTCTCGCCCGGAGGCAACGCGGAGTCCCGTTTTGCGTTCGATGTACCCAGGCGTCCCCTCCGGGATCCTCTTGGTCTCGAGCAACAGCGGAGCCGTTTCGGCAAGACCGCCATCGAACCACGACGTGGACGCGGACAGCGGCCGATTCTCCCGGTACGTGACCCTATGCCGTCGAATCACCATCGCCCCCGGCTCGATGCCCAACGCATCTGCTACATCAGGCGGAGCGGGCACCGAGGCGGATTCCTTGATCTCCGCGTGGTCCCCCCGCGGATAGATACGGCCTGTGGTGCGAATTGCCGCCATGTGATCTTTCGCGGTGGGCCGCGCCGTTGCCGCCACCACCGTGCTGATGCCTGTCACGCTTCGAGTAAGCCCCTCGGAGCGCAGGGCTGCGTGTACTTTTGTGGCGGTCGCGATGGAGATACCCCATTCGCGCATGATCTGACGGGCAGAGGGAACGCGGTCACCCTCTCGCAACTCGCCGGTGGTGATGCGCGTGCGGATATCGTCCACAACTTGCTTGTACGGGGGATCCGTTCGGTCAATTTTCGGCGCCATAACTCGTCCTTGATCGCAGTGCCCTGTGCCAGCAATCGGAGTCTGCGGCACCCACGTCCTAGTACACCAGTGGGCAGCCCCCTACGTCACTCGGCCCCCAGAGCGAACCTTGCGGTGTATTAGTACACGGTGTACCTTGCTCACTGGGGTCACTGAGCACCCCGATGCCCCACAGTCAGGAGTCAATCAATGATCAAGACAACGGCGGCCCCGAAGAGGGCGTCCGCCTCTGAGCACTCCCTGGTGTCGGTCAGTGAGGCCGCCCGGTTGCTCGGGTTCTCGGGGATGACCGTCCGCCGGCGGATCGAGGCACGTCAGTTCCCGGCGGTCAAGATGGGGACAAAGGCGATGGTTCCCCGTGCCTTCGTCGACGCGGTGCTTGCCGCCGTTCACTCGGGGCAGACCGTCATCGTCGAGGAGTTCGCAGAGACCTGGATCGCTTCCACCGACCCCGGTGAGAGGGACCCCGCTCAGGAACTCCCGAAGTCGTTCACTCAGTGGGCCCGGTCTGGATTCCGGCCGGTCGGGTCTTCGGTCAGTGCTGTCCGTCTGTGATTTCGAAGGGGGTTCGTCGTGAGTGTTGTGGTGGGTGAGTCGTCGATGTCGGTTCCGGGGTCGTCGTGTCGTGCTGTGCGGGTGGGGGTGGAGGGTGCCGAGTCGTGGTCGGTGTCGTGGTTGCCGGGGCGGGTGTTCACTCGTTCGCAGGCGACGACGGCGATGGTCCTGGCGTCGACGCTTTCTGCTGGTCCGGTCGCGGGTAGGGCCGTTCGGGCGGTGGGCTGGTGGGCCGAGGAACTCGGTCTGACGTGCAGCGAGGCGGCGGACGCCTACGCCCGGGCGGAGCAGGGCGCGGCCGAGGCCCCGGGGGAGGAGGGGGAGTGGCCGCGGGCTGTGTCCTCGGCCCGTGAGTCGGCGGGGGACTGGCTGGGGCGGGGGGCGTTGCCGCCGGGCCCGGAGGGGGACCGGATCGCCCAGGACGCCCTGCAGGCCAATGCCGAGGCTCTGGCGCGTCGGACGCTGTCCGCTCGGGAGCGGGCCGCCGTGCGCGCCGCCCTGCCGGAGGTCCCCGAGCTCGTGGAGGTCCCCGTGGAGGAGGACCAGTACTAGTTCGCCCTCCGCGCCCCCCGGACGGGGGGCGGGGCCCGGTACGGATTCCGGCCGGCCGGGCCCCGGGGGGAGACCCTCCACCCACCCACCCACCCACCTACCTACCCGTCCGTCCATCCACCCGTCCGTCCATCCACCCGTCTGTCTGTCTACTCGTCCGTCTGTCCGTTTCGGGGAAGGGATTTCGTCATGGTCTGGAGTCTGGTGGGTGAGGCGCCGCTGGCTGGTCCGGTGGTGTTCGCGGGGTGGGCCGGTCATGTCGCCGTGTTGTCGCGGCGGTTGACCCAGGCGCGCCGGGATCCGTTGACCGGGGCGTGGACGCGGGCCGCGTTCCGGGCCCGGGCCGGGCGGGGCCGGGGCCACCGGCGGGTGGTGGTCCTGGTGGACCTGGATGGTTTCAAGGCCGTGAACGACACCTTCGGGCATGCCGCGGGGGACGCGGTCCTGGTCGCGACCGTGGAGCGTCTGGGGCGGGTCCTGCCGCGCGGGAGCGTGGTGGGCCGTCTGGGTGGGGACGAGTTCGCCGCGGTGGGCCCGCTCCGGGCCGGCCGGGACGAGGGGGACGTGCTGGCCGACGTGTGGACCGCGTTGACGGTCCCGGTGCCTTTCGGGGACCGGGTGCTGTCGGTGGGCGCGTCCTGCGGAGGCGTCCCGTTCCCGGCGGGCTCGGACCTGTCGACGGCGTTGGGGAACGCGGATCAGGCCATGTACGAGGCCAAGGCGTCGGGGGG
>JAUPKJ010000092.1 GCA_030837505.1 Actinomycetota bacterium | reverse complement strand
TACGGCTTTGCCGCACGAGGCGGCCCTGAAGTTCCTCCCCCTCGGTATCCTCACCTCCCGACAGCTGCGCCACCTCGCGGAGACCGTCCAGCGGGAGCGCCGCGCCCGCACCGTGCCCGACCACCCGGGTCTGGTGCGGACCTACGAGATCCTCACCGTCGACGACCCGGCCGTCCCGGAGCTCGACGGTTGCGTCGTCCTGGTCATGGAACGCGCGGTCGGCACCGTCGCCTCCGCGCTGGACCGCCGACCGGGCCGGGGCCTGCCCGATGCCCCCCGCCTCATCGCGGGGATCGCCGAGGCCCTCGCCCACCTGCACGCGGCGGGCTGGGTCCACGGCGACGTCAAGCCGAGCAACGTCCTGCTCATGGCCGACGGCTCGGTGCGGCTGACCGACTTCGGGCTGGCCGCAGAACTGGACGGCACCCACGGCTACCAGCCGCCCCTGGGATCCGCCGACTACCTGCCGCCAGAGGCCGCCACCGCACCGCTGAGCGAACGCGGCCGTCCCACCCGGACCACGGGGGACGTGTGGGCGCTCGGTGTCACCGCCTACCAGATGCTCACCGGTCATCATCCCTTCCCGGGCGGCACTCCCCGGGCCCGGAACGCCGCCGCCGCGGCGTACGTGGGCGGCCGGACGCCGCTGCCCTCGCTCGCCGTCCTGCCGGAGGGTTGGGCGGAATGGGTGGGGGACTGTCTGGCCCCCACCCACACGGCCCGGGCCCGGAACGGCGCGGCCTCGCTGGCGGCCCGGGCGGCCGGGTTCACCGGGGTCCCCTCGCGGTTCGGCCGGGCTCGCCGTCGTCGCCGGGTCCTGGTGGGGTCGGCCGCGGCCCTGGCCGTGGTGATCGTGGTCGGGGTCGTCCTGCGTTGGGCGGTGTTCGCGCCGCAGCCGGAGGGCTCCGACGTGCAGTGGCTGCGGACCGGGGTGGGGATCCCGACCGAGTACCGCGATCTGATCGTTCGAGCGGGCACGTCCTGCGACGAGCCACAGGCCACTCCGGCCCTGATAGCGGCCCTATTGAAGACGGAGAGCGATTTCGACGCGAACCTCAGCGATCCGGCCCGGGACGAGTACGGCATCGCCCGCTGGACCCCCCGGGTCCTGCGCTACCACCTGCCCGCCGGCGAGCAGGACACGATCCCGCAGCCGCCCTTCCCACCGGACGTGTCGATCCCGGCGGTCGGCCGGTTCCTGTGCCGCTATCTGCCGGAGCTGGCGGCCCTCCCCGGGGACCACGGCCTGCTCATAGCCGCCGGCTACCAGTTCAACACCAACGCGGTGCTCGAGGCCCGCGGCGTCCCGCCCCAGGCCCGGCAGTTCGTACGCAGCGTCGCGTACTACCGGAACCTGTACGACCCGCGACGGTCGGAACCGCGGGTTCCCGCCCCCTGACGTCGGCCGCCTCCGGCGGTCCCGGGATCCCCCTCGATACCCCGGGACCGCCGGGCTCATCGGCCCGTCGGGCCCCTCCGGGCGAGGCCGTGGGCACGGTCCCGCCCCCGCAGAACAGAAATCACGGCAGGATCCAGATCACGGCCAGGGGCGAGGTCACGACCAGGACCTAGATCACGACCAGGGGCACCGGCCCGCAACGGCCAGGTCGCTCTGGCAGATCTCCATCGAGTACGCCGGTCCGAGGCGTCCTCCCAGGGCGTCCCACAGCTGTTCCCAGGCGGCCTGGGCGGTGTTCGTGCCCGGGGCCAGCGGGTACTGGGTGAGGACGCCGTGGTAGCCGGACCGGATACCGTGCAGGCTCTCGCCGTAGCGGGCGATGAGCGCCCACTGCCGTGCCTGGGTCGCGTAGTACACCTCGGGGACGGTGAGGATCCGCTCCGATCCCCCGCTGAGCTGCCACAGGTCTTCCCAGGTCCACCCGTTGTGACAGGTCCGGTCGACACTGGTGTCCACGGACAGTTCCGTGGGGCAGCCGTCGGCGGACCCGAAGTTCAGCAGGGACCGGTCGGTGGCCCCGAGGTAACCCCGCACCCAGTCCCGCGCGTTCGAAACGGGGCTGAAGCCGGGTTCGATGTCGTCCGCGCCGATGACCGACACCGCCGCCCGCAGGCTCGCGCTCTGCCGGGCCCGCCACGCCTCGACGGCCTCCACGACGCCGGCCCAGGCCCGCCCGGTCTCGACGTTCACGAAGAGGTCGTTGTTGGTGCCGATCGCGACCGTGGTGGAGTTCTTCGCCCCCCGTGCGCTCGCGCAGTCGTGGTAGCCCCGGGCGTACTGCTGGGTGTACTCGGCGATCTCCGTGTTGGTCGTGGCGCGGCCGGTGAAGGTGAGCAGCGTCCCCGTGCCCTGGCTGTTCTGGCCGCCGAAGTCGAGGATCGCGACGCTGGATCCGGGTTCCTGCCCGCTGTGGTCGATGTCGAAGTCCGCCTGGTCGCACCCGAACCGGCGGGCCTGCGACAGGTCGAACTCTGTGACGTAGTAGCTGCGGTCCGTGCCGGGCCGCGGGGGCGCGGGGGAAGTGCCGCCCCCGGGGTCGTCGCAGGAGGGGACGCCGTCGAAGGGGTCGGTCGAGGTCGTGAGGCTGACCGCCGGCACGTACCCCCACGCCTGACGCCCCTCGTGGCCGGGCGCCGACCGGTCGCCCTGGGTGTAGTACCAGACGTCGTTCCCCCCGGCGTGCTGCTGTCCGCGCCGGTAGCAGACGAACCAGCTGGTACTGGTGTCCATCCACCCCACGAGCGTGTCGCTGTCCGCGTCCGCGTACACGGCGGCGCCGCTGTCGTTCCCGCAGTACCAAACGGTGTTCCAGGAAGTGCCGACGTAGTCGGTGTGGGTCTCGGTACGGGCGGTGCAGGAACCGGCCGGGGCGGCCGGGGCTGCCGGGGCTGCCGGGGCTGCCGGGGCTGCCGGGACGCACAGCGCCACGACCGCCAGGGCTGCGAGGGGGACGACGACCGATCGGCGGGCCGAGGGTTTCCAGAGCACGGGGGCTCCTCTCCGGGTCATGCTGTCTCTTTGAGCTTTCAACCCCCAGTGACCTGGAGTTTCACCGACAACCTCTGCTCCTCCAGGGCCCAGGGGCCGGAACCGCTGCACCGCGGGGTCGCCGACCGGACGCTCCGGTCGGCGAC
>JAUPKJ010000091.1 GCA_030837505.1 Actinomycetota bacterium | reverse complement strand
CGATGCCCCTGACCGGGAGGCAGGTGCATGGTCTGATCCCCGGGTCCGCCAGCCAGAAGGGTGTCTCGCTGGTCCTGGCCCAACTCGTCGACAGCGGGCTGGTCGATGTCACTCCCGCAGGCCGGGCCGGTCTCTACCAGCTCAACCGCGATCATGTCGCCGTCGACGCCGTGCTCGCACTGGTCGATCTGCGGGGCAAGCTCTTCCAGCGGATCCGTCAGCACCTGACCGGATGGACAACCCCGCCGCTGGCGGCCGCAGTGTTCGGATCGGCGGCCCGCGGCGACGGCGGACCCGACTCCGACATCGACCTTTTCGTCGTCCGCCCGCCCCTGATCAGCGACGATGATCTCTCCTGGGCCCGTGATGTGGACGACCTACAGACGCAGGTCCACCGCTGGTCGGGCAACCCGTGCAGTCTCATCCAAGCCAGTCCTGCCCAAGTCCAGGCCATGATCAAACGTGATGAACCGATTGTGCCCTCTCTCCGCCGGGACGCTCTCGCCCTTTTCGGCTGCGACATCCTCGGCACCGATTCCCGAAAGGTGAAGGAATGACTCCTCGGCCAGCCGGGCGCACCACCCCCTGCACCCGTGCGCAGGCAGTCCTGCGCTAGGGCTGCTGGTCTTGGGCTTCCGTCCACAGATCGGCGAAACCCATTGTCCCGATCGGCCCGGCACCGCGAGACTGCCGGGGTGTTCCTGACCATCACCGCGCGCGGTCCGTCCGCCACCGATCTGAGCCACCTGCTGCACAAGCACCCCGACAAGGTGCAGCAGTTCGACGTCGCCGACGGGGTGGCCCACGTCTTCTACCCCGAGCGCAACGACGACCGCTGCACGGTCGCGCTCCTGGTGGAGGTCGACCCCATCGCCCTGGTCCGGGGCCGCAAGGGCAGGGACGCCGACGGCTTCAGCCTGGCGCAGTACGTCAACGATCGCCCCTACGCCGCGTCGTCGCTGCTGGCCGTGGCCCTGGGGCGCGTGTTCCGCACCGCGATGGCCGGCACGTGCCGAGCGCGTCCGGAGCTTCCGGGACAACGTCGGCCCCTGGAACTCCACGTGCCCGCGCTGTCGTGCCGGGGCGGGAGCCCTCTGGCCGAACAATTGTTCGCGCCCCTGGGGTGGCAGGTGACGACGACGACGGTCCCCCTCGACCCGACGATCCCGGCCTGGGGCGACTCCCGGTACGTCGACCTGCGGCTGAACGGGTGTTCCACCCTCGCCGACGCCCTCACCCAGCTGTACGTGCTCCTGCCGGTGCTCGACGGCTCCAAGCACTACTGGGAGAACCGCGACGAGGTCGACAAATTGCTGCGGGCCGGCGAGCGCTGGCTGCCCGGGCACCCGGACCGGGAGCTGATCGTCGCCCGGTACCTGCGGCATCACCGGTCCCTGGGGACGGCCGCCGTGGCGCGTCTGGCCGAGGTCGACGACGCTGAGCCGGAGGCGTTCGACAACGCGGTCGACGCCGAACCGCCCGCGCAGGGCCAACCCGTCGGGGACCTGTCCGCCGGGGACTCCCCCGCCGGTTCTGCCGCCGTTGCCGGTTCGGCAGGGGCCGGTTCGACTGAGGGACGTTCGACTGAGGCCGGTTCGACTGAGGGACGTTCGACTACGGGACCGCTGTCCGCCGGGTCCTCGCTGGCCGACCGCCGTCGCGCGGAAGTGCTCGCGGTACTGCGGGAGGTCGGGGCCACGCGGGTCGTCGACCTGGGCTGCGGGGAAGGCGCCCTGCTGCGGGACCTTCTCGCCGACCCGGTCTTCACGCGGATCGTGGGGGCGGACGTGTCGCCGCGGGCCCTGGACCTGGCGGCCCGGCGGCTGGACCTGGACCGTCTGCCCGAACGCACCCGCGAACGCCTCCAGCTGATGCAGTCCTCCCTGACCTACCGGGACGAACGGCTCGCCGGTTTCGACGCCGCAGTGCTCATGGAGGTCCTCGAACACGTCGACCCGCAGCGGCTGCCCGCCGTGGCCCGGACGGTGTTCGGGTGGGCCCGCCCGAACACGGTCGTGGTCACCACGCCGAACGCCGAGTACAACGTGCACTACAAGAACCTGTTCCCCGGTGCCCTGCGCCACCGGGATCACCGGTTCGAGTGGACCCGCGAGGAGTTCGCCGACTGGACCCAGGACACCGCGGCCCGCTACGGGTACACGGTGCGGGTGCTGCCGGTCGGCGACGTCGACCCGCAGCTGGGACCGTCCACCCAGTTGGCACTCTTCACCCGGACCGACGCCACGACCGCGGAGAACAACGTCCCCCGGAGGACCGAGCAGTGACAGAACAGCACACCGCAGCCGTCCGGGAGACGGCCGCGCAGGAGACGGCCGTGCGGGAGCTGGCGGTGCCCCAGGTCGCTCTCGTGTTGCTGGTCGGCGTCTCCGGATCGGGCAAGTCGACCTTCGCCCGGCGCCATTTCGGACGCTTCGAAGTGATCTCCAGCGACTTCTGCCGCGGCCTGGTCGCCGACGACGAGAACGACCAGTCCGCGACCGCCACCGCGTTCGGGCTGCTGCACCACATCGTCGGCCTTCGCCTGGCCGCCCACCGGCTCACCGTCGTGGACGCCACGAACGTGCAACGCGAGTCCAGGGCCGGCCTGGTCGCGCTGGCCCGCGAGCACGACGTGCTGTGCGTGGCGATCGTGCTGGACCTGCCCGAACACGTGTGCCGGGAACGCAACGCCTCCCGCACCGACCGCACCTTCGGCCCGCAGGTCATCCGCCGTCAGCGCGACCAGCTGCGGCGGTCCCTGCCCTCGCTGAAACGCGAGGGCTTCCGCCGGGTCCACGTGCTCAAGGACCTCGCGGAGGTCGAAGCGGTCCGCATCGTGCGCGATCGTCTGCTCACCGACCTGCGGCACGAGACCGGGCCCTTCGACGTGATCGGTGACGTGCACGGCTGCCTCACCGAACTGGAACAGCTGTTGGAAAAACTGGGTCACCGGATCGTGCGGGACCAGGCCGGACGCGCGGTGGACGCCGCGCACCCCGAGGGCCGCCGGGTCGTGTTCCTCGGGGACCTCGTGGACCGCGGCCCGGACTCCCCCGGGGTGTTGCGCCTGGCCATGGGCATGGTCGGGGCCGGCCGTGCGTTCGCCGTGCCCGGCAACCACGAGGCGAAGCTGGTGCGGGCCCTGCGAGGTCGGAACGTTCAGATCCGCCACGGTCTGGCCCAGACCCTGGAGCAGTTGGCCGCCGAGCCCAAGGAGTTCGGCGAACAGGTGGAGCGGTTCTGCGACGCACTGGTGTCCCATCTGGTGCTCGACGACGGTCGGCTGGTGGTCGCGCACGCCGGTCTGAAACAGGCGTACCAGGGGCGGGCCTCGGGTCGGGTGCGCAGCTTCGCCCTCTACGGCGACACCACCGGGGAGACCGACGAGTACGGGATGCCGGTGCGGTACCCGTGGGCGCAGGAGTACCGGGGCACGGCGACCGTCCTGTACGGGCACACCCCCGTCCCGTCCCCCGAATGGGTCAACAACACCCTGTGCGTGGACACGGGGTGCGTGTTCGGCGGCCGGCTCACGGCCTGCCGTTACCCGGAACGGGAACTGGTCTCGGTGCCCGCCGAACGGGTCTGGTACGAACCGGTCCGCCCCTTCCCGCGCGCCGAGGGCGACGACCGGACCGACGCCGAGCGGACGGGCGAGGCCGAAACGAACAGTGCGCCCCAGGGGACCGCTACGGGGATCGGCCGCCGGGAACCGGACGTCCTGGACCTGACCGACGTCGTGGGGCGACGCGTGATCGAGACCAGCCACCACGGCCGGATCACGGTCCGGGCCGAGCACGCCGCCGGGGCCTTGGAGGTGATGAGCCGGTTCGCGCTGCCCCCGCAGTGGCTGCTGTACCTGCCTCCCACGATGGCGCCCTGCGCCACGTCGTGTCTGCCGGACATGCTGGAACACCCGTCCGAGGCGTTCGACGCCTACCGCGCCGACGGCGTACGGGAAGTGATCTGCCAGGAGAAGCACATGGGTTCGCGCGCCGTCGTCCTGGTGTGCCGGGACGCCGACGTCGCGGCGGCCCGGTTCGGGGTCACCGACGGTTCGACCGGGGCGGTGCACACCCGTACCGGACGCCCGTTCCTCGCCCCGGAGCCGACCGAGGAGCTGCTGGGCCGGGTGCGGGCCGCCGTCACCGCTGCCGGGCTGTTCGACGAGCTGGGCTCCGGCTGGCTGCTGCTGGACTGCGAACTGCTGCCCTGGTCGGCCAAGGCCGAGGAACTGCTGCGCCACCAGTACGCCGCGGTCGGCGCGGCCGCGCGGGCAGTGTTCCCCGCTGCCCTGGCCGCGTTGGAAACAGCCGACTCCACGGGCCTGGACGTCGCGGAACTGCTGGCCAGGACCCGGGACCGCGCGGGGAACGCCGAATCCTTCGCCGCCGCGTACCGGCGCTACTGCTGGCCCGTCGACGGACTGCACGGCGTGGAACTGGCGCCGTTCCAGGTGCTGGCCTGCGAGGGCCGCACGTTCCACGACCGCGACCACGGCTGGCACCTGGCCGTGGCCGACCGTCTGGTCGAGGCAGACCGTCCGGCAGAAGCAGACCGTACGGCAGGGGCAGACCGTCCGGCAGAAGCCGTGCCCGGCCTGTTCCGGCGCACCGCCCGCCGGGTCCTCGACGTCACAGACCCCGCACAGGTCGACGAGGCCACGGGCTGGTGGCACCACCTGACCGACGGCGGCGGCGAGGGCATGGTCGTCAAGCCGTACGCGAACCTCGCCCGAGGCCGACGAGGCCTGATCCAGCCCGGGATCAAGGTGCGGGGCCGGGAATACCTGAGGATCATCTACGGCCCGGACTACACAGCCCCCGCCAACCTCAAACGCCTGCGCAACCGCGGACTGGGGCGCAAGCGCTCGCTGGCCCTGCGCGAGTACGCGCTCGGCCTGCAGGCCCTGGAACGCGCCGCCGCCGCCGAACCGCTGTGGCGGGTCCACGAGGCCGTGTTCGCCGTCCTGGCTCTGGAGTCCGAACCCGTCGACCCCCGCCTGTGACGTGTACCCGGTGGCCCGGCCCCGAGCCGCGTGACGTGGGAAAGGGCAGTCACGTCGGGCTGGGGCGGGTCACGTCGGGCTGGGGCCGGGTTCAGGGTCGTTCAGCGGAGGCGAACGTTGTGGATCGGGGCCTTGTCCCAGTTCTTCCCGAGGATGTCGTCGGCGGTCGGGCTCCAGACCCGGAAGGAACGGGATGTGCGGACAGAACCCGCCGGCACGGAGAAGACGACCCTCCCATGGCTGTCGGTGCGTTTGATCGAACGCAACCGGCAGTCCTGGTGGCCCTGGTTCTCGCACAGGTGCACGGAACGACCGGCGTAGCGGGGCAGGACGCTGGCGTAAACGGGGAAGGTCCTGTTGCGGCGCGCGGTGGTGGGGGCGGAGGAAGACACCGTGGCCATCGTCCCGTAGAGCTGGGAGTCCAGGACGGTGGCGCAGCGCGTGTCCGGCCGGCACACCTGGACCTCGGTGTGCTTGTCGTGCCGGTACCCGACGGCGATCATCCCGTTGCTGTCGGTGGTGAACTGGCCCATCCAGATCCACGGCCCGCCGGGCACCTGCCGACGTCGGACTTCCAGGGGCACGCCGGGGATCACTCTCTCGTCCTCGTACCATTTCCCGTAGGAGGACTGCCGGGACACCTGGAAACGGGCCTGGTTCCAATTGCCCGCTGCGGGGTGGGGTACGAACGTCAGCGGCGCGTAGCGGTCGATGACAGCCCTGACGCCGGGTGTGATCTGCAGGTCCACGGTGGTTCGGGTGGGTGGGCCGGTGTGCCCGGCGCCGTCGTCGGACACCGCCTCGGCGCAGAACGTCACCGGTTCGCTGCGGTCCATCAGGCTCCAGTCGAAGGACTCCACGACTGCGACCGAGACCTGGCTGGGCTGGGTGCCCTGGGCGTGGATCGTGCTGCCTCCGGGATCCTGGGCCGTGGGACAGGAGCGCAGGGTCCAGTGCCGGGCATCGGAGCGCACCCGGACCTGCACGGTGTTCCAGGTCTGCTGCCAGGCGTTCTGGATCACCGCCGGCGGGACGGCGTCGGCGCTTGCCGTCGGGGACGCGGTGTCGTCGGCCGCAGCGGGCGGACCGGTGAGGAGGACCGCGAGGACGACCGGACCGACAGCACCCGGCCCCCGGCGTCCTGAACGAGTGGTTCGGAACATGACGATCACCTGTTCGGATCACCTGATCGGTACGGGCAGCCCGCCGGCACCGGCAAAGGTTCGTTCCCGAGTGTCCCGACCATTGTCCTGCGGCAGACCGCCAGGACCGCGAACATCCCCGGCGTCGGCGCGGCACCGGTCAGCGTGTTCCGATCGGACTGGTGCCGACCGCGAGTGTCCCACCGGTGGCACCGGGTTCAGCGAAGATCGACTATTTCCCCTGCCCGGCCGGGGGAACTCCCGGCGGCGGGCTCTTCGTTCCCGGGTGGGTCATCGGGTCGTTTCAGGCAGTCTGGTCGTTTCAGCGTGGTCATGGCATCGCGGAGCAGGGCGATGGCCGTGTCCTCATCCATTTCCACGGCGGCGATCTCGATCGTCAGTCGGCGCACCGACTCCCTGATCCTCGCCCAGTCCTGCGCCGACCGATCGGGCAGGAGAACAACGGTGCCGGACCTGCGACGACTGCGGACCAGTCCGGCGTCCTCCAGGGCCCGATAGGCGCGGGCGACGGTGTTCACTGCCACGTCCAGTTCCCTTGCGAGCGAGCGGATACTGGGCAGGCGGACACCGGGGGACAGCACGCCGACCTGGATCAGACCGGCGATCTGGGACCGGATCTGTTCATGCAGCGGGATCGCGGAACGTTCCTCCACCGTGATCCCCAGGAACGGACACCGGCTCATCGTCGCTCCGGGCGGAGTACCCACGCCGTGTTCGGGTCCATACCAGTAACCATATGATCACATATCACAACACAACAGGCTCAACGGCGATCCAGACGTCGTTCGGTCCTCCGCCGCTGGTCAGACCCTCTATGATCTCCGCCACACCTCCCGTTCTCCGGCGCGCCGCCCTCCCGGCGCGCACCCCTCGGGGTCCATCGGGTGGAGGGGTGGGACCGTGATCAT
>JAUPKJ010000090.1 GCA_030837505.1 Actinomycetota bacterium | reverse complement strand
TGACCGGCCTGATCGGCGAATTCCTCGGTGGTGTGTCCGAAGTAAACGTTGGGATCGCGGTTGTCGAGAAGACGGACCCGCCCGATGCGCTGCTCCACGTACCGGCGGGGGACGAGGATGTCGGAACGTGCCCGCCCCCGGTGGACGACGGGCGTCGGCGCGGTGGGCTCTGTGGTGATCGGCAGTCCGGCCCGGACCCACTGCTCGTGGCCGCCGTCCAGGACGGCGACGTCGGGCACGCCCGCCTGGATCAGGGTCAGGGCGACCCGGGTGGCCTCGGCGAGCCCGTAGGCCGCGGGAAGGCCCGGGCCCGGGGCACTGACCACGACCACCCGGGTGTCGGACAGGATGCCGAGCCGGCCGATCGCGGTGGACAGGTCGTCCTGGTCGGGGACCTCCAACAGCAGGCCGTCCCGCACGTCGATCCAGGCGCAGTTCGGAACGACGAACGGCTCGTTCACCGCTCCGGGAACGTGACCGGCCGCATACGCCTCGGGGGAACGCACGTCGAGTACGACCGGATCCTCCCGACCGAGCCGTGCGTTCAGCCACTCACCGTCGACGAGGGCGGGGATCGTGCGTTGCGGGGGTTCGGGATGCGACGTCGTCATCGGGTCGTGCACCTTCCCGTCAGGAGGAACCGGTGTCGGAGGAGTCCGCCGTGACCACGGGGCGGGGTGCTTCTCGCAGAAGACGGTGCTTCTCACAGAAGACTGGGCGCCATCGGGGGGACACGGCAAGAGAAACGGGCGCATCGGCCTCCCCCGGGGGCTTCCCCCGTGTCGAGAGGGCTCTCGCGCCCCGGCACCCGCCTCTCGCTGCCAGCAGCACCGCAGACCACTCTTGATCAGGCCGGCCCTGTGGGAGCCCGCTGGTCGGGTCCGGCTCCTCGGGGTCATCCGCTCGTGTTCATACTTGTGAAATCGTGCGAAACAGCATGTTCGTCGTGACGGACACCCCGAGAGGTCGGATCGCTTTGTAGTGGACCCGTGACACAGTGTTGCGATTGGTGAGTGCGAAACACCCGATGAGAAGGACCGCCCGGAAGAGGGAGCAAGAGCATGGGGGAACCCGGAGCACCGGAGGCGAACGACCCGGGAGCGGCACCGGCACCGCCGAACGACCTCGCGGACCGGGCACGCCGGCTCTTCGACTTCCTCGCCGCAGCGCAGCGGCTCCGGCTGTCCCCGGTCCGCTCCGTCGAGGTCTACGAACGGCAGGACGGCGCCCTGTTCTGGCTCGGGGAGGCCCCTGCCCACGCAGCCCTGGAAACCGCGCTCGCACAGGATTCCCCGGACCCGGGTGCTCCGCTGCTCGCGGTCCGTCGGGTCCCGCGCCGGGAACCACCGGAACCGCCCGACCATCTTGCGCCGTGGCTCGACGGCGAAGGGGCCGATCCGGAGCAAGCCCCGGCGCTGCGGGAATCCCGGCGCGTCGTCGAGGACTCCGGCCCCGTCGACGGCGAAACGGTCCTGCTCCGCGACCACCCGGACGTCCGGTCCGCCTACTCCCTCTGGCGCCGTGACCGGGACGCCTGGGCGGAACAAGAACTCCGGGACCGTCCGGTCCGCCTGTTCTACAGCCGCCTCTTCGCCGCCCACACCGCGGTGACGAGCCGGCCCGAGGAACTCGAACTCCTCCTCGGGGTCGGCTGCCTCGCCTGGGACCCGCCGGACCACGACCCCGTCCGCCGCCACCTGGTCACCACCCCGGCGGTGATCACCTTCGACGAGGTGACCGGCACCCTGACCGTCCTCGCGCAGCCCGACCTCGACGCCCTCACCGTCGAACTCGACATGCTCGATCCCGGCTTTCAACCCCCACCCCAACACCGGAACGACGTCGTCGAACGCGCGCGTGTCCAGGAAGCCCACCCCCTGGCCCGGGCCGAGACCGGCGACCTCCTCCGCGGACTCGTCCACGCTCTCCATCCGGAAGCCCGCTACGACGAGTCCGACCTCCCCCCGACGATCGGCACCGTCCCGGTCGCGGCCTTCGCCCCAGCGATCGTGCTGCGCCGGCGGTCCCGGAGAGGGTTGCTCGACATCTTCGAACGGATCTCGGCCACGATCGCTGCCACGGGGAACGTCCCCGCGGGGCTGCTGCCGCTGCTCGATCCGGACCGTCCGCCGGCTGTCGAACCCGATCCCACCCCGGGGGCGATGGTCGAGGTCGACGAAGAGATCCTGCTCCCGTTACCGCTCAACACCGCGCAACTCGAGATCGTCCAACGAGTCGACCGGCAGGCCCAGACCCTCGTGCAGGGCCCGCCGGGCACGGGAAAAACCCACCTCGCAGCGGCCCTCATCACCCATCTGCTCGCCCAGGGCAAGAGAGTGCTGGTCACCGCGCAGACGGACCGCGCGCTCAAGGAAGTCCGGGACAAACTGCCCGAGGAGATCAGACCGCTCGCGGTCGCCGTCGTCGGGACCGACCGCTCCGACATGGCCGACCTCAAACTGGCCGTTCAGCGGATCTCGAGTCGATCGAACGAGAGCGACCCACAGGCTTTCGCAGCGCAGACCCGGTCCACGATCGAGGCCCGTCTGACCGCGATCGATGCGCTGCGGCGCCGCCGGGCCGGAGTGCGACAGCGCCTCGGGGACACCCGCGAGAACGACGTGGCCGAACGGTTCTTCGAAGGACACTCCGGCACCCTCGCCGCGATCGCGACGTGGTACCACCAGCTTTCGAACGAACACCGGTGGCTGCTCTCGCACCTCACCCCGGACGTCGGCCGCCCCACACCCCTCACCGGCGACGAAGCCGGAGCGTGGCTCGAACGGCTGCGGGACACCGAACTCGCCGCCGACGAACCCCAAGCCGGCCGACGGCTGCCCGACCTGTCGGCCCTACCGGACCCCGAGGAGTACGCGGCGATTCTCGACCGGCAGGCAGCGCGAGAGTCGGACTACGCCGCGCTCGCGGACAGAACCCGGCACCACGCGTTCGAGGCCATCTGTTCCCTCGACTCCGACATCCGGGCGGACCTGCAACAACGGATGAAAACCCTGACCAGACGGATCGGGGAGTTCGAGAATCGCCGCGAACCGTGGATGAGCGCTGCCCTGACCGATCTGCGGACCGGTCGTGGAGCCACCTGGGAGGCCCGTTCGCAACAAATCGAGAGTCAGCTCCAGGACACGAACAGGAAGCTGCGCGGCCTCGACCCCTCGACCCGGGTCACGATCGCACCGGGCGCGGATCGTGCAGCCCTCGAGTCCCTCGCCCAGTACCTGCTCGTCCACGTCCATGGCCACGGACCGGTGAAAGTCAATCCCGACGGCTCGGTGAAGTTCGGGGCTTTCACGCCCAAAGCTGTCAAGAACAGCCGGCTCCTGTTCGACGCGGTGCGGGTGGACAACCGGCGACCGGTCACGGCAGAGCAGCTCACAGCGGTCGTGACGACCCTGGAGGTCGAGAAACAGCTCGAGGCCCTCGACCGGGCCTGGCCCGCCGATGTGGCGATCCCCCCGGAGGACACCCTGCACGAACGGTTCCAATGGCATGCAACCGAGTCCCGCCTCCTGCGCTCGCTGCTTGCCGTCGGGCACGAGCTGGCCACCGAACAGCAGCGGTTCGAGACTCTCGGCCTTGCACACCCCGATTGGAACGACCTCGACTCCGTCCTGGAATACGCCCACCTGGTCGAGGCGGCCGAAGCCAGAGACACCCACCGGAGCGCGACGAGGCCCCTGGAACAGCTTGCGGCGACAACCGCGGCGGCCTGCCGACAACCGGACGCCGCCACGGTCTGCACCCAGTTCGACGACGCTGTTCGGCAGCACGACCGAAAGGCCTACGCGGTCGCCCACCAAAGGGTCCGCCGGCTGCACACCGTCCGCCGGAGGGCTGCCGAGCGGAACTCGCTCACCGCCAGGGTCGCTGCCGTGGCCCCCGACCTGGCTCGCGCCGTGACGTCGACCCCCCACGACGACGTCTGGACGGCACGGCTGCCGGTGCTGCCCCGGGCGTGGGACTGGGCCCGCACCGGAGCCTGGATCCGCGCCCAGGGCACCGAGGACGCCAACGGCCTCTTCCACCAGCTCGACGAGGTCGACGACGCGCTGCACCGTGAGATCGAAGGGCTTGCTGCGGCCCGGGCCTGGGGACACGCCCTCGCACCGACCCGGCTCACCGGGCAGGCCCGGGCAGACCTCAACAGCTACGCCCTGCTCGTCAAACGGTTCGGCAGGACGGGCGGCAAGTACGCCGCCCAGAGGCGGACGGAGATCCGTCAGACCATGAACAGCTGTCGCAACGCCGTGCCGGTGTGGATCATGCCGATCTACCGGATCGCCGACCAGCTGTCCGTCAGCGAGAACATGTTCGATGTCGTCATCGTCGACGAGGCGTCCCAGGCGGGGCTCGAAGCAACGTTCCTGCAGTACCTCGCGCCGAGGATCGTGGTCATCGGCGACGACAAGCAGGTCTCGCCGTCCGCCGTCGGTGTCGACCAGCAGGAACTGCGCGATCTCGCCGGTCAGTACCTCCGCGACAATCGGTACATCGCTTCCTGGCAGGACCCGAAGGTGTCGCTGTTCGACGTTGCGAGCATCTGGTTCGGATCGAGGACGACACTCGTCGAACACCGCCGTTGTGTGCCGGAGATCATCGGATTTTCCGATCAGATCGCCTACGAACCCGATGGGATCAAGCTCCTGCCGGTACGTCAGTTCGGGTCCGACCGGCTCGACCCGGTCATTCCTGTCCACGTCCCCGAGGGGTACGAAAAGGGCTCGACCGGCTCGAAGGTCAACGAACCCGAGGCCGAGGCGATCGTCGCGCAGATCGAGAAGTGCCTCGCCGACCCTCGGTACGAGGACAAGACGATCGGAGTCATCTCGCTGCTGGGCCCGTTGCAGGCCAAGCGCATCAACAGCCTGCTCCTGGACCGCGTGCCCCCGGAGAAATGGGCAGCGCATGATCTGCGCTGCGGGGACGCCACCGCGTTCCAGGGGTCGGAACGCGACGTCATGTTCCTGTCGATGGTCTCCGCGCCGGAACCCGGCAAGCGGAGGGGGGCCTCGACCGCAGAGGCCAACGTGCAGAGGTACAACGTCGCGGCCTCCCGCGCGAAGGACCAGCTGTGGGTCTTCCACACGGTGCAACTGGACCAGTTGGCGAACCCCGACGACATGAGGTTCGCACTGCTCCACTACTGCTACCACGGCGTCCGAGGACTGCGGGTGGACGCGACCGGTCAGGTCGCCGGGCTCGTTCCGGAGGACCGACGGGTCGAGCCGTTCGAGTCGCTGTTCGAACAACGGGTGCACAACCGGATCGTCGAACGGGGCTACACGGTCGTTCCGCAGTTCGATTCGATCGGCTACCGGATCGACCTCGTCGTCGTGGGCGCGAGGAGCCGCCTGGCCGTCGAATGTGACGGAGACCACTGGCACGGCCCCGAGCAGTACTCGCGCGATCTCGCACGCGAGCGTGACCTGCGTCGTTGTGGCTGGAAATTCTTCCGCCTCAGGGAGTCCGCGTTCTACGTGGATACGTCGGCCTCCCTGTCGGGACTGTGGACACTGCTCGACGAACTCCGGATCCGGCCGACGAACCGCCCCGGCAACGCCGACCGGCCCGGCAACGCCGACCGGACTGGCGAGGAGCCCGTGGCGATGGTCGCCTCCCCGGCCGCAACGTCGACGGATTCGGAACCGGCCCCGCGGTGAGGCGATTTCCCGCGTGAAGTAGAAATTCCCGTCCCCGGTGAGAGGTTCCAGGGCTGAGGGACCAGCCGATCTCAAGATCTTTTGATGTATTTTTTCTGATAGTTTCAGAGAACCGGAACGGTCACGGGCACGGGCCGTTCCCGCGATGTCGCCCCTTCTTTCGAGGTCAGAGCCCCGGACACGATTCCGGAACGTCACGGCTCCGACACGTGAACCAGCCGTTACGTTGACGTGAATAAACCGCTGCAGTGAGAATTTTCATGACGAAGAAGACTCGGACCGGGCGAGGGGTTCTGCGGTGGAGGGCGCGTGCTCCGTGGCGCACTCGCGCAGCCCTCACGCCGACCGTTCGGGTGCAGCAACGTCTGATTCCATCGTGAGCGGTCGAAAGGCAGATCCGGTGTTGAGAACAAGAAACAGAACGGCCGGTGCGTTGGCCATGATGGCCATTTTCACGCTGGCATGGTCGGGCGTCGGCAGTCCGGCGCAGGCCCGTCAGGCCACCGCGGATTCCACCGTGGCCGAGAACAGGGCAGAAGTCATGCGCGACCTGGAAGCCCTGGGAGGCGCCGGCTCCGCCGGGATGGACCCCGCTCGGGCCCAGACCCTCGCGCAGACCCAGGCCGAGAACCTTACCGGTGACATCACCTTCTCTGTCCCGAGCACAACCTTCCAGGGGCAGTTGTCGGTCCGGTTGAGCACGAGTGTCGACCCCGCCGCGCAGATCCGGTACACCACCAACGGTTCGCTTCCGAGCGCCTCCTCCACGCTGTACTCCGGGCCGCTCACGCTCACCCTGACCACGCAACTGCGGGCCCAGGCCTTCGTCGACGACTTCCCCACCGGGGAGATGGGCACCGCCCTGTACGTCGCGCGCTCGGTGACCTCGTCGAACGACCTGCCGCTGTTGGTGATGGACGCCTACGGCGGTGGCAAACCCGGCAAGGAGGACTACAAGGACGTCGCCTTCATGCTGATGGACCGCGCGGCCGGTTCCACGGCCTCGCTGGCCCAGACCCCGACGGTCGCCACCCGCGCCGGCTTCCGCCTGCGGGGACAGTCCTCCTCCAACAACGAGAAGGCTCCGTACCGTATCGAACTGCACGACAACCGGGACAAGGACGCAGACTTTCCCCTGGTGGGCATGCCGGAGGATTCCGACTGGGTCCTGCGTGGGCCCTTCCAGGACAAGGCCCTGATCCGGGACGCCTTCGCCTTCAGCCTCGGCCGGGACATGGGTCTGCAGACGCCCCGGTTCGCCTTCGTCGAGGTGTACCTCAACCTCGACAGCCAGCCCATGAACTCCAGTGACTACCAGGGCGTGTATCTCCTGATGGAGACCGCCAAGATCTCACCGGACCGGATCGACATCGCCAAGCTCAAGAAGGCCGATGTCGCGGAGCCCGCGATCTCCGGTGGCTATCACCTGCAGTTCAACATGGGAGCGGCCGAACCTCCGACGATCCCGTGCACCGGCGGGACCACGCAGGTCCCGTGCTGGAAGGACCTGGAGATCATGGAGCCGAAGGATCCGCCGTCCCAGCAGATCCAGTGGATCACGAATTACATCAAGAAGACCAACGAAGCCATCCACAGCTCGAATCCTTCGAACGCCACCACGGGTTATCCCGCCTACCTCGACGTCGCGTCGTTCACCAACTACATCATTGCGAACGAGCTGGCGCGTGAGGGCGACACCTACATGCGCAGCACACACCTGTTCAAGGACCGCGGGGGCAAACTCGTCGCAGGACCCCTGTGGGACTACGACCTCGGGTACGACGCGCTGCCCGCGATGATGGGCGGTTCCTCGGTCCAGGGGTGGCAGTACCCGGGGATGGGCATGGGGATGGGCAACGTCACCGACTGGTTCGTCAAACTCATGGCGGACACCACCTTCCTGAACCAGGTCAAGGACCGCTGGAAGACCCTGCGCAAGGGTGTTCTGTCCGAAGCGCAGCTGACCTCCCGCATCACCACCCTGACCAGCGCGCTGTCCAACGCGGCGCAGCGCAACTTCCAGAAGTGGCCGAACCTGAACACCTCCAGGGTCGGTGTCTTCCAGACCCGCACCTCCCAGACCTGGTCCGAGCAGGTGCAGTTCATGCGGACCTTCGTGAGCCAGCGGGCCGCCTGGCTCGACTCGACCTCCGGCTGGGGCGGCAACAACACCGGACCGGTCGACCCGGGGAACAAGGGCTGCACCGCCAGTCTCGCCAAGATCGACTCCTGGGGGGAGGGCTTCAACAGCACCGTAACGGTCAAGGCCGGCAACGCCGCCATCAGCACCTGGACCGTGGTCCTCCAGATGACCTCGCCCCAGACGATCCAGAACTCCTGGAACGGAACCTTCTCCTTCGACCAGAACACCCGCGCCCTGACCGTGAAATCGAACGGCAACGGGAACATCGCAGCGAACGCGAGTACCACCTTCGGCTTCATAACCACGACCAACGGCAACTCGACGACGCCGACCGTCACCTCCTGCACGGCGTCCTGATCGGCCCACCGCACGGGAACACTCCCGGGCGGGTGGACTCGCCGCTCAGGCCGTGGCGAGTGTCCCCTCGGGCCGGGGGACGGCCCTGTCCCGGCCCCACTGTTTGAGGGCCACGACGACCACGGCGGTCACGACCGTGCCCACGGCGACCGACAGCAGGTAGGGGGCGATGCCGCCGATGAGGGGCGTGACCCAGATCCCGCCGTGCGGCGCTCGCAGGGTGCTGCCGAAGGCCATCACGAGGCCCCCGGTGAGTCCGGAGCCGACCATGAGCGAAGGGATCACCCTCAGCGGGTCGCTCGCAGCGAACGGGATGGCTCCCTCGGTGATGAACGAGGCCCCCAGCAGCCAGGCGGCGTTGCCGTTCTCGCGTTCGGGCTCGGTGAACAGGGCCGGGCGCAGACGCGTGGCGAGGGCCAGGCCCAGCGGGGGCGTCATGCCGGCCGCCATGACCGCCGCCATGATCTTCAGCTGGGTCGCGTCGGTCGCGGTACCGGCGGCGGCCAGTCCCGTCGTGGCGAACGTGTAGGCGACCTTGTTCACCGGGCCGCCCATGTCGAACGCCATCATCAGGCCGAGGATCACGCCGAGGAGGGCGGCGTTGGTCCCCGTCATGCCGGTGAGCCAGTCCGACAGCCCGTCGGACAGGGCCCTGAGCGGGCGTCCGAGCACGACCAGCATGAGAGCGCCGGTCAGGAGGGTCGAGACCAGCGGGATCACGACCACGGGCATGACGCCCCGCACCCCCCGGGGGACCTCGCGGCGGGTGAGCCACAGCGCGACGAGACCGCCGACGAACCCGGCGGCGATCCCGCCGAGGAAGCCCGCCCCGACGGAGACGGACAGCGCCCCGCCGACGAACCCCGGGACGATCCCCGGGCGGTCCGCGATCGCGAAGGCGATGTACCCCGCGAGGGCCGGAACGAGGAAACCGAACGACGCAGCACCGATCTGGAACAGCAGTGCGGCCCAGTGCAGGCCGTCCAGGGGGTTGAAGTC
>JAUPKJ010000089.1 GCA_030837505.1 Actinomycetota bacterium | reverse complement strand
GCTCGGACTCGTCCCCCGTCGATGTTCCCCGGCCGGTCCCGGCGGACGGCCCTCCGATCGCCCTGCCCGGCCCCGGGATCGGCCCGGGGAACGGTCCGGGGACCGGGACCAGTGCCGGTGCCCTCGACGAACACCTCGTCGCCTTCCGACGTGACCTGCACCGGCATCCCGAGCTCGGACACCAGGAGATCCGCACCACCCGGCGGGTTCTCGAACGCCTGAGGGCCCTGGGGCTGGACCCGAGCCCGCTGCCGGGCACCGGTCTCGTGTGCGACATCGGCGGCCAGGGGCCGACGGTCGCCCTGCGGGCCGACCTGGACGCCCTGCCCCTGCAGGAGACCAGCGGACAGGACTTCGCCTCCCTGGTCCCGGGCGTCTGTCACGCCTGCGGGCACGACGTGCACACGACGGCGGTCCTGGGGGCCGGGATCCTGCTGGCAGAACTGCACCGCGGGGGCCGCCTGCCGGGGAGGGTCCGCCTGATCTTCCAACCCGCCGAGGAAGTCCTGCCCGGAGGGGCGTTGAAGGTCCTGGAGTCCGGGGCCCTCGACGGGGTCGACCGGGCCTACGCGCTGCACTGCGACCCGCACCGGGACGTCGGCACGGTCGCGACCCGCGCGGGGGCCATCACCGCCGCGGCAGACCTCGTCCGGGTCGAACTGCACGGCGAGGGGGGACACACCTCGCGCCCGCACCTCACCGGGGACCTCGTGTTCGCGCTCGCCCAGGTGGCGACCGGGGTCCCCATGGTGATCTCCCGGCGGCTGGACCCCCGGGCCGGCACGACGATGGTCTGGGGGCGGATCAGCGCGGGGACCGTGCCCAACGCCATCCCCTCGACCGGTGAGATCCACGGGACGCTGCGCTGCCTGGACCCGCAGACCTGGGCCGCCGCCGGGACCGTGGTGGCGGACGCCGTCCGGAGGATCGTCGAGCCCTACGGCCTGCGGGCGCGGATCCACCACACCCGGGGGGTGCCGCCGGCGGTCAACGATCCGCAGGCCGCCCGGGTGGTCGAACGGACAGCGGTCGAGCAGTTGGGCCGGACGGGGTTCGTCCAGGCCGAGCAGAGCCTGGGCGGGGAGGACTTCGCCTGGATCCTGGAGAAGGTGCCGGGGGCGCTGTTCCGTCTGGGGACCCGCACGCCCGGAGGACGCACCCACGACCTGCACCAGGGAGACCTGGTGATCGACGAGAGGGCTGTCGGTCTGGGAGCCCGTCTCCTGGCGGGGACAGCAGTGCGCGATCTCGACGAAAGACCCTGAAGAACCGAACGGTCCTCGTGGCCAGACCGAACGGTTCTCGTGGTCGAGGGGAGGGTCCGCCGGTGAGGAGGCCGCGCCGAGGGGGTGCTCTGGCCGGCGGCGACCGGGGGACTGCCGGCCGACGTTCGCCGTGAGCTGCCCCGGAACCGTTGTCCCGTTCTGTCCGGCCTTGTGGGAATAGTCGGTCGCGGCCGTCTTGCCGTGCAGCTCGGTCACACTTCGGCCACGGGAGCGGTCGGGGTGGCGGACATCCGGGTGACCGGCATTAAGGTGACGCCGATGCCGCGCCGGACAGCGTCGAACAGGCCCTGGGGACAGCGTGGCACCGAATCCGGTGCTGGGGACAGCGCGGCGCCGAATCGACCAAGGGAGCAGACAGTGCGTCGGGTTACTCGGGTGGCCGCGCTGACGACGGGCGTGGTCCTCGCGCTCAGCGCGTGCAGTGGCGGCAGCGACTCCTCATCGGACCAGGGCGGGTCCGGTGAACTCAAGGTCGGTATGGCGTTCGACACCGGTGGCCGCGGCGACGGCACCTTCAACGACCTGGCCGCCGCCGGCCTGGACACCGTGAAGAAGGACCTCAAGGCCCAGGTCCAGGAACTCAGCCCGGACGACCAGGGGTCCAACCGCGCCGATCTGCTGCGCCAGCTGGCCGACGACGGCCACGACCCGATCATCGCGGTCGGGTTCAGCTACAGCGAGGTCACGGACACTGTCGCCAAGGAGTACCCGGACGTGCAGTTCGTGGTCATCGACGGCAGCCCCTCGGCGGTTCCCAACGTCGCGGTCAAGACCTTCGAGGAGGAACAGGGCTCCTTCCTCGTCGGCGCCGTCGCGGCCCTCAAGAGCAAGACGGCCCACATCGGTTTCATCGGCGGCAACGAGAGCCAGCTGATCAACAAGTTCCACGCCGGCTACGTGCAGGGCGCCAAGGCCGTCAACCCCAAGATCGTCTTGGACGACAAGCGGCTGGCCCCGGGCAACTCCGACGCCGGCTGGGGCGACACGCAGGGCGCCAAGGTCGCGGCGACCGCGATGTACCAGGCCGGGGCCGACATCATCTACACGGCCGCCGGAGGGTCCTGGGGAGGCTCCTTCCCCGCCGCCGCCGCGGCCCCCAGCCGCTGGGCGATCGGCGTCGACGCCGACCAGTACAACACCGTGGGCGACCCGAAACTGCAGAAGATCATCCTGACGTCGATGGTCAAGCGCGTGGACAACGTCGTCGTCAACTCCGTCAAGGAGTTCCAGGAGAAGGGCAAGATCCTCACCGGGTCCTACGGCCTGAAGGACAAGGGCGTGGGCTTCTCGGTCACCGGCGGCTTCGTCGAGGACATCAAGAGCAGGATCGAGGGCTACGAAGCCAAGATCATCGACGGTACCCTGGCCGTCGCTTCGGCCCTGTGAGGACCACCCTCCGGGGGATCTGAACCCGTCCCCGCACGGAATGTCCCCGACCCGCACGGAACGTCCCTGGCCCCCGGGCCCGGCGATGTTCCGTGCGGGTGGTCCCACCTCCCCGCCCCCACAACGGGGCCACGACGAGTCGGCCGGGGACGGCGTCCGGCGCCGGCGGAACGGCGCACGGACCGCCGCGAGCCGAAGCTCTCTTGCCGCCTGCCTGCCCAGGCGCCGGGTACTCGGAAGGGACCCAGATGACAAGCGACAGTTCCGACGGCCGGACGCTGCCGGACCGGCCCCCCGCCGTCGAACTGCGGGGGATCACCAAACGCTTTCCCGGCGTCGTGGCCAACTCGGACGTCAACCTCACCGTCCGTCCCGGCGAGGTCCACGCCGTCGTCGGCGAGAACGGCGCGGGAAAATCCACCCTGATGAAGACCCTCTACGGGATGCACCAACCCGACGAAGGGCAGATCCTCCTCCAGGGGACCCCCCGCCGCCTGCGCAATCCCCGCGAGGCCATCGCCGCGGGGATCGGGATGGTCCACCAGCATTTCATGCTCGCCGAGAACCTCACCGTGCTGGAGAACGTCGTCCTCGGCGCAGAACCCCGCCGGCGGGGGCGCCTGGACCTGCCCGAGGCCCACCGCCGCCTGCACGAGGTCAGCGACCGCTACGGACTGAACCTCGACCCCGAAGCCCTCATCGAGACCCTGTCCGTGGCCCAGCGCCAACGCGTGGAGATCGCCAAAGTCCTGTTCCGCGGCGCCCGGATCCTGATCCTCGACGAGCCCACCGCGGTCCTCGTCCCCCAGGAAGTCGACGAACTCTTCTCCAACCTGACCGAACTGCGCGACCGCGGCCTGGCCGTGATCTTCATCTCCCACAAACTGGACGAGGTCCTCGCAGTCGCGGACACGATCACCGTGATCCGCCGCGGCACCACGGTCGCGACCCTGGCCCCCGAGGGCACCACGCCCCGCGACCTCGCAGAACTCATGGTCGGCACCGAGCTGCCCACCCCGGGGGCCAGGACCGTCCCGATCGAGGACGCCGTCGCCCTCGCCGTCGACGGACTGACCGTCCTGGCCGACACCGGCCCGCCCCGGATCCACGACGTCAGTTTCCGCGTGCGCCGCGGCGAGATCGTCGGCTTCGCCGGGGTCGAGGGCAACGGCCAGAACGAACTCGTCCAGGCCCTGATCGGACTCCGACCCGTCGCCGACGGCACCATCGCCCTCGACGGCCAGGACATCACCGCCTGGCCCGTCCTGCGACGCCGCGAGGCCGGGATCGCCTACATCCCCGAGGACAGACACCGCCAGGGAATGCTCCTGTCCGCGGCCCTGTGGGAGAACAGGATCCTGGGCCGACACCGCCACCCCGCCTTCAGCCGCGCCGGCTGGATCCGCCGCCGCGCGGCCCGCGCCGACACCGCCCGCCTCCTGGCCGACTGCGACGTGCGGGCCCCCGGCCCGGACACCACCGCCGGAGCCCTCTCAGGAGGCAACCAGCAGAAACTCATCGTCGGCCGCGAACTGAGCCAGGGCCCCCGGGTGCTCCTCGCAGCCCACCCCACCCGCGGCGTCGACATCGGCGCCCAGTCCGGCATCTGGGACCGCCTGCGCCGGGCCCGCGACAACGGGCTGGCCACCGTCCTGGTCTCTGCCGACCTCGAAGAACTCATCGGCCTGTCCGACACCCTCTACGTCCTGCTGCGCGGACGCCTCGCGGCCCGGCTCGACCCCGCCCACGTCACCCCCGAGATCCTCGGCAGCTACATGACCGGGGCCCGCTCGGCCGAGCCCGACGCCGGGGAACGGCTCGACGCCGGGGAACGGCTCGGGGCTGGGGAACGGCTCGACGCCGGGGAACAGTCCGACGGACCCGAGAACAGTGGCACGGAGGCCCTCCGATGAGAACCCGAGTCCGCGCCGCCGCGCTGGCCCTGCTGCCGGCCCTGGTCGCCCTCCTGGTCTCCCTGGTCGTCCTCGCCGTCGTCCTCGCCCTGATCGGCGTCGACCCCGTGACCGCCCTGAGCGCCATCTTCGACTTCGGCCGCACGCCCCGCGCCCAGTCCAACCAGACCCGGGCCTGGATCAGCCAGACCGTGCCCCTGTTCCTGGCCGGACTGGCCGTCAGCGTCGCCTTCCGCATGAACCTGTTCAACATCGGCGTCGAAGGGCAGTACCGGATGGCAGCCCTCGTCGCCGCAGCGGCCGGAGCAGCCGTCACCCTGCCGGCCCCCCTGCACGTCACCTTCATCCTCGCCGTCGCGATGCTCACGGGGGCCGCCTACGCCGCCGTCCCGGCCGTGCTCAAGGTCACCCGCGGCATCAACGAAGTGATCACCACGATCATGCTCAACAGCATCGCCGTGGCCCTCGCCGCCTACCTCCTGCGCGAGTACTTCCGAGACCCGGACCTCCCGGCGAACACCAACCCCTCCACCAGCAAGATCCCCGAGAGCGGACGCGTCCCCGGGCTCGACGGCCTGCTGGAACTGTTCGGAATGCAATCCCCCAGCCGACCCGTCAACGGTTTCCTCCTCATCGCCCTCGCCGTCGGGATAGTCGTCGCCGTCGTCCTGCGCTCCAGCCGCTTCGGGTTCGCCCTGCGCGTCTCCGGGCTCAACCTCAACGCGGCCCGCGCGGGCGGGATCCCGGCCAACCGAATGATCATCCAGGCGATGCTGCTGTCCGGGGCCCTCGCAGGCCTCATAGGAATGCCCCAGGTACTGGGGGAGCACTACTCCTACCGGACAGAGTTCACCGCAGGCTTCGGTTTCTCCGGCATCGCCGTGGCCCTGCTCGGCCGCAACAACCCCGCAGGGATCGCGGCAGCGGCCCTCCTGTTCGGCTTCCTCGACCGGGCAGCGCCCTCCCTGCAACGCGCCGAGATCCCCCCGTCGGTCGTCACCATCGCCCAAGGAGTGATCGTGCTCGCCGTCGTCGTGGTCGACCAGATCGGCCGCACCAGACTGCGCAAGGCCGAGGAGAGCCGCGCCGCAGGCCCCTCGGCGCCCGCAGCGCTCGCCGAGGTCTCCGGCGCAGCCTCCACCGGGCCTCCCGGGCGGACCGGGAACGCCGAGACTGCCGGGACTGCCGGGAACACCGGGACTACCGGGAACATCGGGACTGCCGGGAATACCGGGACAGCCGGGAATACCGGGACTGCCGAGAAGGAGGCGACGGCGTGAGCACTTCCGTCGGGGCCGCGGGCCCCGCGCCGCAGGGCACCGGACCCGCGAAGTCCCCCGGCCGGTCCGGCCCGTCGCCGCGGCGCGGTCCGCTCGCCCCGGGCGGACGGACCCGCCGTCTGCTCGTCGCGACGGCCCTCGGGCTCCTCGCCCTGTCGATCGCGCGGGTGATGGCCGACGAGCCGGTCCTGACCAGCTCCGGAACCATGACCGCCGTCCTGGGGCTGTCCCTGCCGATCGCCCTGGCCGGGCTGGCCGGGCTGGTCAGCGAACGCGCCGGCGTCGTCAACATCGGCCTCGAAGGCATGATGATCCTGGGCACGTGGGGGGCCGGCTACGGCGGCTACCAGTACGGGGTCTGGGGCGCCTTCCTCGGCGCGCTCCTCGCCGGGACCTTCGGCGGCCTCCTGCACGCCGTGGCCACGGTCTCCTTCGGGGTCGACCACATCGTCAGCGGCGTGGCCATCAACCTCCTGGCGGCAGGGGCCGTGAGGTTCCTGTCCGAACTGCTCTACAAAGGTGTGCCGGGCGGGGGACCGACCCAGTCGCCGACCGTCCGAGGAGGCGTGAGCACCTTCGACCTACCCGTCCTGAGCAGCGGACCGGACCTGCTGGGCCGCGCCGAGGACACCGGCCTGCCCGTCGTGGCGGACCTCGCCGGCATCCTGCGGGGCTTCACGACCGACCTCACCGTCTTCGCGGTCCTGGGCCTCGCCCTGTTCCCGTTCTTCGCCTTCTTCCTGTGGCGCACGGCCCTCGGGCTGCGCTGGCGGGCGGCCGGCGAGAACCCCTACGCCGCCCAGTCCCTCGGCGTCGACGTGTACCGGATGAAATACCTGGCCGTCCTCACCAGCGGTGCCCTCTCCGGCCTCGGCGGACTCTTCATCGTCCTGTTCTCCGGCCTGTACAAGGAAGGGCAGACGGGCGGCCGGGGCTTCATCGGACTCGCCGCGATGATCTTCGGGAACTGGCGGCCCGGAGGGGTCGTGGGCGGCTCGCTGCTCTTCGGTTTCTCCGACGCCGTCCGGCTGCGCAGCTCCGGCTCGGGCGGGGTCCTCGCGCTCTTCCTGTTCGCCGCGATCCTCCTGGCGGCCCTGGCCGTGCGCCAACTGGCGCGCGGACACCGACTGCACGGGGCCGCCCTCGCCGGGATCGCCACCGCCGCGGCCCTGACCTGGTCCGGCCTGGACAGCCTGCCCAACGAGGTCACGACGATGACCCCGTACATCGTGACCCTCCTGGTCCTGGTGATCTCCTCGCAGAACCTGCGGATGCCCACCTACGACGGGGTGGTCTACCGCCGGGGAGAGGATCACTGACCGGTCCCGGGGCAG
>JAUPKJ010000088.1 GCA_030837505.1 Actinomycetota bacterium | reverse complement strand
CGTCCGGTGTCGGTTCTCCCGGTGGCGGTCTGTCTGGTGGCGGCAGCGGTACGCGCTTTCCAGAAGGCGCGGATGGCTTGTTCTGCGGGGTGGGACGGTGTCACCGGTGGGGCTCCTGGCACTCGGAACGGTCGAGGTCGGGTGAGACTTCAGTCCGGAAGTGCGGCGATGCCGTAGACCTGTAGGGCGGTGTGGGTGGCGGCGGTGGCGTCGCGGCGGTCGAAGGCGGTGGCGAGGGCTTGCCGGTCGGTTTCGGTGATCTGATCCGGCGGGGGGACGGGTATTCGGCGCAGGTACTGGGCTTGGAAGCGCAGGGTTCCGCCGCTCATTTTGACGGCGTAGGCGTCGATGAAGGCTTCGGCCACTTTGGACAGGAGGAGTCCGCCGAGGACCCGAAGGTCCCACAGGTCGGAGGTCAGGTGGTACAGGTTGTGATGTGGGTAGTGGCCGCCGGGGTCGAGAATCGGTTCGCTGGTGAGTTTGAGATCGGCGAACAACAGTTTGGGTCGGGCTGTGAGGGTCGGATCGACCTTGTCGATGGTGCGGTACCAGCGGTGGGGTTGCCGTCGGCCGACGTGGCGGCCTCGCAAGGCGGTTTCGTGGCGAGTGAGGTAGGCCGCGAGCTGCGGGTAGCGTGCCAGATCGACCAGGTCACCGTGCCGGTCCCAGGGATTGATCAGGTGGTGACCGGACCAACGGAGTTGACCGGTGCTGGTGTCACGGACCATGGCCAGTGGCAACAGCCGATCGGGCTCGATCGGGACCTTGAGGTCGGGGGTGATGAAGACGGCATCGGCTCCGGTGGCCACGCCGATCCCGATCCGAATCCCCGAGGCGGAGTCGCCCAGGGGCGTGAACCGGTCGGTGAGGTCTTCCAGGACACGCACCCTGGCGGGGGAAGCTGTCGGCCAGAGGTCGTCGCCCCCGAACCAATGTGCGAGTCGTGCGGCACCGAAACCGGTGTCCTCGATCGTGTCGCTGCCGGTCGGCTCGCTGCGGACCCAGGAGACGAACCGTGCGGCCGAGGCGGCGTCGAACTCGGGGGTGGCCTTCGCCGTGACGGTCGGACCGGGACGGCCGTTGCGCAGAATCGTGATGGCGGGGTAGGCCATCACCGGTGTCTCGAAAGCCTCGACGTGATGCATGCTGATCACGGCGTCGACCGCGTACCGGCCGGTCACGAGCTTGCGCAGGGCTCGACCGTACTGGTTGCGCATCCACCGGTCGGCGCAGATGAATCCGAGCCGGCCCTCGGGGCCCAGGGTCCTCAGAGCGGTCTCGAAGAACCCGACGTACAGGTCGGCCCGGCCCACCATGGTGGGGCAGACCTCACGATAGGCCCGGGTACGCTGCTCCGGCACGTCTTCCAACCGCAGGTACGGGGGGTTTCCGACCACGAGGTCGACCGGACCGTCGTGGACGTCGTCGAGCAGGTAGTCGCCCTGCCGGATCCAGCAGGTGGCAACGGTCCGGGCTGCTCGGGCGTCCCAGCCCTCTACGACCAGTGTGGTGGTCACTCGGTCCCGGGCGGCCTCGACGTTACGTTCCAGGAGGTCGAAGGCCCGGACCGCTCGACACGCCTCCAGGAGGTCCCTGCCGTGGACACGGCAGGAGGCACCGATCCGACGGGCGATTGCCTGGAGGAAGGCCCCCGTACCGCAGGCCGGCTCGACCAGCCGTAGCGCTGTGAGGTCGCGCTCGGACCCGTAGTCGAGCAGATCGAGGATGACCTCGACGACCCAGGACCGGGTGAAGACCTCTCCGTGCCGCCCGTCCGCAACGATCGGAGCGGCCTCGGGTAGCGGGAAGAGGGCCTGCGGTCGATACCCCTGAGTCACGTACCGAACCTTACGCACTGGTGGTGACACCCGTGGGTGTGCTCTGAGGGAGAATGAAGTGCCGTTGTGGGTGGAAATAGTGGGTTCTGTTGTTCAGTGGGGGGTTTCGGGGGTGAGGTGGCGGAGGTAGGTCTGGGGGGTGGACAGGAAGCGGCGCCAGTGGTTGACCAGTTCGAGGTCGGTCCAGGTGGTGCGGTGGATTCCGTGGTCGCCGAGTTCGAGTATGTCCGCGTCGGGGCAGGCGGCCAGGACGGGGGAGTGGGTGGCGCAGAGGACTTGTCCTCCGCGGGCTGCTTGGTCGAGCATTCGGGAGATCAGTCCCAGGCAGGCGGAGAACGACAGGGCGGATTCCGGTTCGTCCAGGACGTAGAACCCGGGGTCTGTCATCATCGCGTCGAACACGGTGCCGTAGGCCTCGCCGTGGCTCATCGTGGAGGTGTTCTCTTCCCAGTAGCCGGGGCATCCGCCCAGGCGTTCGGTGAGGCGGTGCGCGGTCTCGGCTCGGAGGAAGAAGGCTCGTCGGCCCCGGCGGGGTCCGGAGAGCATCCGTGCTCCTGTCGTGGTGGTGTCGAGGTGCAGGATCTGCCCCAAGGCGGTGCGTTCGCCCGTCGGGTTCGACGCATACTTGGTGCCGGCTTTGCCGCCCGTGGCTACCAGCCCGAACCGTTCGGCAATACCTTCCACCAAGGTCGATTTGCCCGACCCGTTCTCGCCGACCAGGATGGTGACCGGCGCCGTGAACCGCAGCCCTTCGTCCAGGACGTGTTCCACGGCCGGCACGGTGAAAGGCCACCGCTCGGCCTGCCGCCCCCGCGGACGGTGGGCCTCGTGCACCCGCACTCCCCGAACCAGCACAACGCCTCACCTTCCCCGAACTACCCCGACCGGGCCCTTCCCCCGTCCCCGCGCCCGACAGACCACGGCACGCAACGGCCTCGCCGATGGTAGACGCCACCCCCGACATCCGGGGCCCCGCCGACAGGCCGCTCCCCCTACACCACCAGCCCTGCCACCGGACCACCCGACAGCTCCCCGGACCGGCCTCCCACCAGCAAACCACCACGAGCCCAGGAAGGAATCACGGATGGTCGTGCACCTGCGAGATCTGAGGAGCGGATGGTCATTGCTTGCGAGTTGCGCTGCGGGTCATCAGATCAAATGGTCAGCGCGGCCCTCGGTCGGAATCACTCGCCTGTATCACGGGAGAGCGAACGCAACGGCGGCCGAGAACAGTACCGTGCAGTCGAGGTTCAGCGTCGTTGTGATGGGCGAAGGGCGGGGGCTGAAGCATCATGAACTCGAGTGGAGCTGAACAGTGGACCCCGCGAGACGTGTGGTCCACGAAAACCGATCGAGGTACTCAATAATCTTTTGGTGGAGTATCTGTCGCCCTGACATCTTGAGACCACCGATCGCCGCTCCTCAGGTCGAGACGCCGCAATGCCTCGTTGGCAGCCCAACGCACCTCACCCACACAAGTACCGATTGTTGCTTTCTCCTTCAGAGTCGCGAGCAATGCCACCTCCGGATAGGCAGGAGGACCGCCGCGGAGATACGAAGTAATCTGTGTCGCCAACGTCAAGATCACCTCGTTGATCCCTGCCCATCGCTTATCGGCCTGCCCATCCGCAGCAGCATCGGGATCCCGTGCGGCGACACATAGTGCCTGGATCCAAAGCGTCAGGAATTCAACTCGAGCCGATGACGCCAACACGTCAAGGGTTCTTTGGACTTTCATGGAAGATCCCAGAATAAATCCGAAGGCGTACTGGACGAGTAAGGAACCCGAGGAAGATCATTCACTGAATATCCACGAGACTGCAGGACAGAGATTCGAGTATTGCCGTCCATAACTACTCCATTCGATTTGACAACAAGGGGGGGTGGTGCACCAGGAGCCAAGGACTCGACAATGTCACTCGTGCTCTGCTTGGACCAATGCCCCAAGGAACCCAGGCTACCACTAATGGTCTCCGGAGAATGGAGTAATTGCAAAGGGGTGCTATTGTTGTGCACCAGCACCCACCGCTTACCAACCTGCACATAATAGTCATGGTTGGTTTCAACCTCAAAGTTGTATACAGTAGCCGTCCGTCCTGTCGCCATGACGGACTCCACCGAGACAGTTGACCCATCAGGCTGCAACAGTCGATCACCGTGCTGTAAGAGTTCGGTGATCCCGTGGAGGGCATGCCAAAGTGACCGATCCGTTGGTGGCGGGTCGGGTTTCGGGCCGGGGGTCTGCGGTCGGGTTCAGCCCGAGAGGTTGATCTTTGGTGGGTTGTGGTCCTGGCTGCCGGTGGGTCCGGGTAGCCAGGGCAGGAACGGGTCCAGGTCATCGCCTTGGAGGGGTTTGCCGCCGGCTTCGGCGCAGGCGGTGAGGTAGTCGGTGAGGTGGGTCAGGGGTT
>JAUPKJ010000087.1 GCA_030837505.1 Actinomycetota bacterium | reverse complement strand
GATAAAGTGGCCAAGGAGTTGAATGGCAGACCCCGTGAGACGTTGGGTTGGCGAAAACCCATCGAGGTTCTCAACGATCTCCTAACGGAGCACCTGTCGCTGTAACCAGTTGAGACCGCCCAGCACCTCACGGCCTGCATAACGTGGAAGGACCGTCACGAACAACGGGAACCTGTACCCGTGGTGAACCGAGGGTGCGCTACTGGCATACGCCACAGCCCTCGTGTAATAGATCCACTCTTCACCCGCGAGCTGGGAACACCCCGTTCCCGGACGGCATACTCGAACATTCGTGTCGCGGTCGTGCCGGTAACCGATATAAATGAATCCTGAGGCGTCGGAGGTGAGCTGCCCCACCGATTTCCAGGTCCCGCTGTCGGCGGGCTGCTGGTACTGGGCCTCGACGGGGATCCCCGCGGCGCCCCGCTCGCCGCCCCACATTGCCATGAAACGTCCCCGGTTCCAGGAGCCGGTCCGGATCGGATTCCCGTAGTGCGGCGACGGGCAGTACGTGTCGTACGGCATGGGCCGGAAGTAGACCCGGATGTTTGTGTCGAGGGTGGTGCGGATGGTGCCGCTGGTGTGTCCGGCGAGGTCGTCGGACACGGCTTCGGCGCAGAAGGTCCGTTCGGTGGGGCCGTCCATGAGGGCCCAGTCGAATTTTTCGACCAGGGGGATGTCGAGGGTGCGGGGTCCGGCTCCTTCGGCGTACTCCGTTGCGGGGACATTCGTCGTGGCACAGGACCGCAGGGTCCAGTGGGGTGCTTCGGAACGGATGCTGACCCGAACCATGTTCCACTGGACCTGCTTCGGTTGCAGGACGACGGGCTCGGGAACGTCCGGGGAGGCCCCCCTCGGACTCGGACCGGTCGAGATTGTCGGCGTCGGGGAGACCTTCAAGGCGGGGGAGTCCGCCGACGGAGCCGGGACAGAATGCGAAGCCGGACCGGCCGTCGGGCTCGTCGAGGACATCGGGCCGGGGCTGGGATCGGCCCAGGCGCTCGTCCCCGGGACGGCCCCCCAGAGTGCCGCCGCCACACAACTGCACAAGAACCTGGGCGGTCTGCGGGATTCACGGACCGTACAACTGGACAATGTGGGCCGTCCCTTCACACGAGAAGCGTTCCCTGGAACCGTCCCGTGGAAGTCGTCTTCCCCGGACCGGGAGGACACCGCAGACGGATGACACCGCGTCGGGACCCTTGCCGATCCGAGGACCCTTTGCGGAACGTCACCTCAGAACGGTGGGAGGTGGTCGCCGAAACCCTCCGTGAGCATGGCCGTTCCCAGAACGTGTTCCAAAGTTGCCGTCGCCCCCGGACACACAGGAACGTGCGCGGTCCTCAGGACCCGCACGGCATGACCGACCGTCGTTCATCTCGCAGAGGTTCCGAGGACACCATTGGACCAGGGAATTACCAGGATTTTCAGCGTTTCTCCAGAACACGATGCAACGGTGTCCGCTGCCGAGCCCGGTACCAGGGCAATCGCTGTTCGGACAACGAGATGTTCCGGGCGTGTCCCGTGCTCCCGATCGGGTCGGACCCCGTGAACCCCGTAAACCCCAAGCACCCCACGAACGTGGGCTCTGGCGGCGAGGAGGGACCCGTCCTCCGGCCCGCAGAGCAGCAGGAAGCCGGCGGAGGAGGCGAAACGGGATCGCTGGGACCCCGGACGCCTCCCCGCGCCGCCTCCCCCTGCCTCATCGATCCGGCACGAACCCGTGCATCAGCGCTTTTCGCAGGCGACGCCGTCCTTGTCGCGGTCGAGCTTGGAGTTCGTCCAGTAGCCCTGGGTGTTGACCGTGAAGCTTGTCACCCGTTTCCCGCTGCCCTTCACCTTGTCGCGGGCGCCCTTCCTTCCCATCCCGTGCTTGTAGACCTTGTTCAGGGCCGTGCAGTTCTTGTACTTCGGGATTTTCTTGGCCGACGTCATCGCGTGCACCGGGCTCGCGAATCCGATACCGGCAGCCAGAAGGGCGCCGACAGCCAATGAAATCAAGGGTTTGCGCATGACAAGAAATGTAGATCACCGTCCTGCGCGCCGTGTCCCCGTCAACGATCTTCATGTCGGAGATCGGCCAAGCGGCCGAGGGAGTACTCGGCCGTTCGATGGAGGGTGCCTGCGTATGTGCCACCTTGGACACGCTGCACCCTGGACCTGGCCGGGACCGACCGAGGCGCTGGGGGAGTGTGTCACCCTGTTCGGGTGCGGGCCGAGAGCAGTCGAACGGTGTACACCAACCCGTGGATGCGGGTGCGTGAGGATGTCGTTGTTCTGCCCGACGGCTCGTACGGCCTGTACGGCGTGGTCGAGAAACCTGACTTCTCTCTTGTGATGCCCCGGTACGACGGGGGCTTCTGGATGGTCGAACAGTTCCGCTACCCGATCGGACGACGGTCCTGGGAGTTCCCGCAGGGAAGCTGGCCCGTGGGCCGGGCGGGTACTTCCGAGGAGCTGGCCCGGGCAGAACTCGCAGAGGAGACCGGGCTGCGGGCGGCGCACTGGAAGCACCTGGGACGTGCGTACGCGGCCTGCGGTTTCTGCGCCCAGGGCTTCGACGTCCACCTGGCCTGGGATCTCACCTGCGGTGAACCGAACCGGGAGCCCACGGAGCAGGACATGCGCCATCTTCCGATCGACGACGCGGACCTCGACCGGATGATCCTGGCCGGTGAGATCGTCGACGCCCACACCCTGGCCGCCCTGACCCTCCACCGGATCACCACCGGCTGATCGAACCCCCCCTCGTCGGCCGCTCTCACTTCGTATCCCCACGAACACCCGACCCACGAACACCCGACCAAAAGTCGAGCTGATGCTCCCGGGCGTAGTCGACCGGGCCGATCCTGTCCGGGGCCAACGACTGGACGTACGGGACAGCGGCTTCGGGACGGAAACGTTCCCAACGCTGCGTACCAGGCACGTCCGGATCACCTGTGCGGGCGAAAGCACTCCAGCAGCGAATGATGCGCTCGGAGAGCCGACCCTGCGCAGCGCTCGCTGCGGCCGTGAACTGCGCGTCGGGGAAGAGATACGGGGTGTCGGCCGCGTGGTGGGCCCCGGCGGGAAAATCCGGCGGGAACGGCAAGTACGCCGGGGCGTCGCGGTCGGCGAACTCGTAGGCGTACGTGGGGGTCCGGGCGGCGAACAGCCGGTTCTGTTCGAACGTTGCGCGGGCCCACAGCCCGTCGGTGAGCACGCTCGCCCAGGTGAGGCTGGGAGACTCGCCCTCGGCGAGCGGGTAACGCCGCAGGATCTGTTCGAGCTGGTCAGGACCGAACGCGGCAGACACCAGCCCGGGGTAGTCCTCCTTCGTCACCGGGGCCCCTGGCAGCACCCGGAACAGCCCTACGAACGTCCGGTGTTCGTCGCGGGTGGCGCCGGACAGCACCGGCACCCTCTGCAGGTGACCGCTGCGCAGCGCCTGCGCGGGGAGCTCCGGCAGCGTCGCCCCGCCGTACGCCACCGGCTGGAAGATGTTCATCACCTGCCCGAACTCCAGGATTTTCTCGACCGGCAACGCTCTCAGGCATGTGAGTACGTCTGTGGGATCTACGGGGTCTGTGGGATCTGCGTGAGGCGCGGGAGCGGTAGACGTTGTGGGACCGGCGGGGAATGCTCGAGCAGCGGGGACGGCAGGGGCGATGGCGACGCTGGGGTCCGCGGGGAGGGCCGGAGCACACCCGAGTTCTGAGGCCACCCACTCTCCGAGTTCTGCGACTTCCCGTTCCGGTCGCCAGCCCATCCAGGGCTGGGCCTCGCCACCCGGGTACATTGCGCCGGCCGGCAGAGGGACCAGGCCGAAACCGCTCTGAACGACGGCCCGGTCGAACAGACCTGCGGAACCGGGGGCGACGAGGTGAGCCGTGACGGCCAGGGCACCGTAGGACACCCCGAAGACGGTCACGTTGGAAGGGTCGCCGCCGAACCCCGCGATGTTTCGGCGGACCCAACGCAGGGCGGCCTGCTGGTCCTGCAGGCCGAAGGTGCCGCTGCCGGTCAGCCCCGGCAGGCCGAACCCCCCGAATACCCCGAGCCGATAGTTGATCGTGACGACGACCACATCTCCGACGGTGCTGAGCAGCGTCGGGTCGAAGAAATGCCCCGCGCCGACGGCGCCGTCCCCGTGGATCCACACCATGACCGGCCGGGACCGGCTGTGGTCGGCGGCCCGGGGCGTCGTGACATTGAGTACGAGACAGTCCTCGTCGACGCTGTTCACCTGCGCGTACGACGACGGTAGCTGTGGACAAGGGCTTGCCGGAGCTGTGGCGTCCCGTACGGTGGTCCACCGCCGGGGTGGCTGAGGCGCATGCCAGCGCAGCGCACCGGTGGGGGCGGCGGCGTACGGGATCCCGGAGAACGCCAGCCGGTCGGCGGCCACGGATCCTCGGACCGGTCCGGAGTCGGTGTTCACAACATCGAGCGGTGGGTGATCGGCGTCGAGGGCGTTCGGCGTCGCGGGGCCTGATGACACGGCGGCCGGGAGTGCTGCCAGCGCGGCGACTGCGGTCGCGATCCTCAGAAGGCGTCTCATGGCGCTCCAGACGAAACGGTTGTCCGACGTGGTGTTCGAGATGTACCGCCACCGGGACGGATGTCCTCCAGGACGAGTGCTGGTTCCAATACGGTCGCATTGTTTCGAATGCGGTGCAAGTGTATTGCTACAGTTTCCGGGTGCCACGGACCGTCGACCACCGCGAACGGCGTAGGGAGATCACCTACGCGGTCTGGCAGGTGGTTGTGAAGCAGGGGTTCGGGGCTGTCAGCCTGAGGAACGTGGCAGCCGAGGCCAGCATCTCCGTCGGGAGGATCCAGCACTACTTCCCCACCAAGGACGAGATGGTGCGGTACAGCTGCCAGGCCCTTGTCGATCAGGCGGGCGAACTGTACGAGGCCCGCACCGCCGATCTCGGACCGGCCGAGGCGCTTCGCTTCCTACTGACCCATGCTGTTCCCGCCACCGAGACCCTCCGGACCGGCGTGACCCTGTGGTACGCCTACCTGGCCAGGAGCGCGGACGATCCCCAGATCGCTCGAATAGTCCGACGAGCACAGACCGTTGCCGAGGAGCAGGCCGTCCGGCTCCTCCATGAGGCAATTCCCGATCCCGATCCGGTGGCTGCGTCTCAGGACCCGCTGCGTCTCGCCCGCCGACTGCTGGCCATGGCCGACGGCCTAGCCCTCCGGGTCCTGGTCGGACAGATCACCGCCTCCGAGGCCACAGAGCTACTGGTGTCCGAACTCGGACAGACCGGCATCGAAGCGGGTGACGGGACCCGGCCCGGTGGCGTCGCGTCGCCCCGTCCCTGACCGAGGCTGCCTGCCTGGGACACTCCGAGAACCTCTTGGCCTCAGGAGAGCGGGAACCCAGCTCGGAGAAGTGCAACCGCACTTCGGTGCCGATGAGGTTGTTGACCATTTTCATCTTCATCACAGACACTGGTGTGCAGCAGCTGGTATTTGTCGACTGCGCAGAAGCGTTTTCAGTACGGGTGTCATGACATTGGCATTTGATTCGAGTCAGAACGATCAACGCTGTGCGGGGAACATCGTGTCAGAGGCGACCATCCAGGATTGCTTCCTACCGGTGCCCAGCTACACCTGTACGGACATCGGTGGTCTCCTGTCCTCCCTGGCCTTCGATCGAAGTCCACGGATCGATGTCCTGATCGGTCCCGCCGACGCCGGCAAATCAGCTTTGCTGCGCAGACTGGCGCTCGAGTACCGATGCGTGGGCGATGTCGTGCGTCTGGTGGACCTTTCCTTCGTCGACTGGCAGCAGGGACTGATGAACGAGGGAAGGACCGATGTCGTATTTGTCGATCACATTGACAGGATCACCGATCGTGAACACTTCCGGATGGCCTACGGGATCCTCGACAGGGGGATTCCTGTTCTGTTCGCTCGTGGTCTCTCCCGTCTGGTGATCGCTTTTGACAAGAGTTGGCGGGAAACTTTCAACTCAGTCTACAGTGTTGACCCGGAGAGACTCCTCGTCAATGCCGCGGGGGGAGGTGTGACTTCCGTTCATCTCATCCGGCCCTACACGGATCCGGAACTCGTCCAGCACTGCGATCGGCTGAGACTCGACATGACCATGTTCTTGGAGCCCTCGTTGCGGCTTCCCGGAGTGCTCTCCCTGGCAGCAGCGGCACGGGGGAGCAGACCAAGGATGACGAGCTCCCACCTGAGGGACGTACTGGCACGTCGATGGATGGATTCTGCGAACAGCTCCTGTTCGCACAGAATCCGGCGTTTCCTGTGGAAAGCAATGGGATACTTGTCGATCCGTGACAATTCACATTCTTTTTCCCTGCTGGACCTGAGCGATATCGTGAATTATTCTTTCAG
>JAUPKJ010000086.1 GCA_030837505.1 Actinomycetota bacterium | reverse complement strand
TGGTGGAGGGGACAGGAGATCTCGGGCCTTCCCGAGCTGCGCGAGGCCGCGGGCGGCGCAGAACACGTCGCAGAACACTGCAGCCGGATCGCCGGCCGGACGTGCCCGCCCGGCCGGCCGTGCCCGTACCGCGCCCCTTGACCCGTTTCGCACGCCGGGGCAGACGGATCATGCCGGGGCAGACGGATCAGCCCGTCCGCGACGGCGTCCGGAGACGAACACGCCCCGGGGCCGGGGTGCACGCGCCGGGCAGGAGCTGCCTGCTGTTCCCAAGGCTCGCACCGGCGGGGAAGAGGCCCGGCCTAGGCCGGGGCACGATCCTGCGGTCGGTTCCCCCCGAGGGCTCAGAACCCCTCGGGGGTACCGACGACACGCAGGCCTGTTCCGGTCGGCGTCCGTGCCCCGGCAAGTGCCACAGCCCCAGGGGCAGGGCCACGGCGGCAAGGGCCACACCGGCCACGAGCAGGCCGCGCACCGACCTCGCGCGCAGTGCCGCCGCACGGACCCGGCCGCTGAGTCCCGAAACGTCCGACGGCTCCTCCCGGCCGACGACCTGGTGCAGGGCAGCTGCCAGACGACGGGCGAGGTCGTCCCGGCCCGTCCCGGGGGGAGCGAGGTCGTCCCGGCCGTGCCGGAGAGCCACGCTGCCCCACAGCTCCCAGCAACCCCGCAGTTCCCAGGAGTCCACCTGCCAGGTGGGAACCCGTAGGAGCTGGGCGATCTCGTAACGGGTCAGACCTTCCCGGAACCGCAGGACCAGAACGACCCGCAGGTGCGGGGGCAGACCGCGAAGGAGACCGAGGACCGCCCCTCCGGGGGGGACCGTCCCGCGGGCCGGCCCGTTCCACCGACCGGTGATCTCGCCGCGCAGCAACCGCCGCACGGGAGAAATGGCCAGGAGACTCAGCTGCTGCCGTACGAAACGGTCGGGGCCCCCCTCCGCGAGAGCCGACCCCCAGGACAGGTACAGACGTCTGAGAGCCACGAGGAGCGCGCTCTCAGCCCGGCGGGAGCAGGGCACCAGACACCGTGACAACCCGAGAAGATCCTCGCCCCGGGCCCGGATGTACGCCTCGACGTCGTCCGGGACGCCGTCCGAGGACATGGTCTCCTCCGTCCGCGCCGAGACGTCGCCCACTCCTCCTATACGAGGCCCACGGCCGAAAGGTTGCACGCACGACAGAGATGTCCCTGAGACGTACCTCAACGCAGGATCTCAGGAACCTCCCAAGACTCGCCGTGCACTGTCGTGGAGAGGAAGGCGAGGACCGTCCCGTACCAGATCTTGGCGCCCTCCGGCGTGAGCACCCAATGGTTCTCGTCGGGAAAGTAGAGGAACTTGTGGGGAAGATCCTCCGGCCCGGCCCCGTAGGTCAGCTCGGACCACAGCCGCAGCCCCTCCGAGATCGGGACCCGGTAGTCCCGCTCGCCGTGGATCACCAGCAGGGGCGTGCGGATCCGGTCCCGGTAGCGATGCGGGCTGTGTTCCTCGACGGCCTGCGCAGGGAACATCTCGAAGAACGACCAGGTCTCATCGGTGCACCAGGCGAACTGGTCGATGGCCCACAACCCGGCGTGCGAAACGATCCCCCGGAAACGGTCGGTGTGCCCGGCCATCCAGTTGGCCATGTAGCCGCCGAAGGATCCGCCCATCATGGCGGTCCGATCGGCGTCGATCTCCGGCAGGGTCCTGGCCTCGTCCGTGATCTGCAAGAGATCCGTGTACGGCTCCGCCCCCCACCGGGCCCACCCCCGGGCGACGAAGGCCCGACCGTACCCCGTCGACAGCCCCGGGTCCGGCAGCAGGACGGCATACCCCTGCGCCGCCATGAGCCACGGATTCCACCGCCAGGACCAATCGTTCCAGGAGGCCACGGGCCCGCCGTGCGCCCAGAGGAGCAACGGCGCGCGGGACTGCGGACCGGCGCCCTCCGGCAGCACCAGCCAGGCCCTCAGCGGCGTCCCGTCCTCGGCCACGGCCGTGACCTCCGTGAGCCGACCCGGCAGCCGGGGAACACCGACGGGGCCGCGCAGGGCGACGGGTTCGGCGTCGCAACCGCCCGCGGCCACCTTCACCGGGGCGGGAGGGCTGTCCACGGACGATCGCAGGGCGTACACCCATCGCCCGTCGGGACCGACCTGGGGAGAGTCGTAGGCCGCACGGTCCCCCGTGAGCCGCGTGACCCGCCCGTCGGCCAGGTCGATCCGGAACAGGGGCGCAGCGCCCCGCTCGTCGGCCACCACCACGACCCATTGCCCCCGGGGATCCCACACGGCCTGGGTCGGCCACAGATCCCAGGGCGCAGCCGCCTCGCTGACCCGACCGGTGTCCAGGTCCACGACCGACAGCCTCAGGTCCGAGACCCTGTCGGGGGCCGCGTGCGACTCCGCGAGGACCAGGGCCCTGGTCCCGTCCGGTGAGACGACCGGCGCCAGGAAGTCCCTGTCGGGGTCGTCCAGCAGCACTCGACGCTCACCGGTCCGTGTGTCCAGGCTCACCAGTTGGGAACGCCGGCTCCCGGCCTGCGAGACCTTCCAGGTCGTCAGGACCGTCGATCCGTCGGGAGTGATGTCGATTGAGGCCCTCGCCAGAGCATCGTCGACTCCGTCGGACACCTGGGTGAGGGCCAGACGATCGACGGGGTCCTCGTCCGGTCCCCGCCCTTCGGCGTCCGGCGAGGGCTCGGGGCCGACCGAGCCGATGAACAGCCGGTTCCGTTCCGGTCCCAGGTTCTGGTCCCAGTATCGGATGGGGTAGGTCTCGTGGAGGATGGCCGTGACTTTGCCGTCCGTGCGGACCTTGCGACGTTTCTTGTCCTCGGCGGGGTCCTGCGACGAGGGCAGCAGCGGGGAGACGACCACCACGGTGCCGCAGTCCCGAGCCACGGCGAAGGTCTCGACCCCGCCGGGCATCCGGGACACGGCCCGGGCCTCACCTCCCCGTACGGGCAGTTCCCACAGACCGGGGCCGTCGGATTCCTCCTGCCGGTCCTCGCCGGACCGCTGTCCGCCGGCGGCCAGAAGCAGAGAACCGTCAGGCAGGAAAGCTGTCGTGCCCTGGCCCGGCGTCCGACAGGTGAGCCGGTGGGCGGGCAACTCCCCGGCGGGGTCGACCTCCCACAGGGCACAGTCGTACCCGTTCCGCCGGGAGTTCAGGGTGGACACGCGCGTCACGAGCCGTGACCCGTCGGGGCTGAGAAGCAGGCCGTCCAGACGGGGCAGGGCAACGTACCTGTCTAGGTCGTGAAAAGGGGTCCGGGGGTCGGCAGACACATGTTCCTTGGTCACGCAGTCGTTCGTAACACGATCCCGACGAATGCGCGAGAGGCGGATCAGCCGCGCTGCAGAGTGGCGCAACCGCCCACATGGTCACCCAGCGGGCGCCCGGCGGGACCCCCGCGCGGCGGCCCGGTTCGCGATCCGACCGGACCCGGTGCGCGCGACAGGCAGATCCGCAGCGGCCATCGACAACAGCTCGGAAGGATCCCAGGTCCCCCGCTCGCCGAGGGCCGACCCCACGGAGACGACGGGAAGCCCAGAACCGCCTCCCCCGGCCAAGCGGCCCCTCAACCAGCCGGGCAGCTCCGGAGCCGAACGCGGGACGGCCACGCACAGCTCCCACGCCGCCGTCCTGCCGATGACGACGCCGGGCCACGAGATCATCTCCCGGCTCACGGCGTCGGCCAACGCGACCAGGCCGGTGCTCCTGCGGGCAGAGCCGGCGCCCCGCGAAGCGAGGGCCAGGTCCAGCAGCGCCAGGGTGACCGGCAACCCGCCCTCGGAGAACTCCACGAGGGCCCGCTCGACGGATCTGCGGTCCCCGACCCTGGTGAGGGGGTCCTCGCCGCGGGGGCGGAAGTTCGGGTCCAGGTGTTCTGCCCGGTCGATCGCGCTGCCGACCAGGACGGCGACGGCGGTGAGCAGGTCGACGTCCCCCTCGCAGAAAGGGGTCTCTGCGTACCTGGTCCCCAGGCGGATCCAGCCCCACAGCCGGCCGTCGAGTTCGACGGGCACGTGGGCCACGGAGCGGAAACCACTACGGCGCAGATCCTCGGTGATGTGTCCGGGCAGCCCCGGGTCGTCGGTCGCGAAGACCAGGACGGACCGTTCCATCAGGTCCTGGAAACAGCCGCAGATCTCCGGCAGCATGTGCCCCGATCGGGCCAGACAGTGCAGACGCCCGGTACCCCGTTCCCAACGTTCGAGCGCGATGCTGCCGGCCCCCACGATTCTGCGCGCTTCCCCCAGGGTCACCCGCAGCAGCTCAGGGGTGTCCAGGGAACCGGAGAGGGCCTGGACAACGCTCGCGAGGGGGCGCAGGCGCTCACCGGTGTTGCGAAGTCCGTGAGCACGCTTGTCCAGTTGCGCGAGCAGATCAGGCAGAGGTGGGACTCCCGGGGGCCTGTCGATCATCCGGTCGAGGGCCTCGAACAGGGCGGGGCAGGAGTCCCCTCCCAGACTTCGCCGTTCCCTCAGCTCCAGCAGCCCCCGGCGCAGGGCCTCGGGGTCCAGGGGCGTGTGTTCGCAGTTCTCACCCTCGGCCAGCCGGACGGCTTCCAGCGCCAGATCGACCAGGTTCCTCTCGACCCGATGCCCTTCGTCGGGAGGTTCGAAGCCTGCCAGGGCCCGCAGGGGACGGACCCCGGCGAGGGCCTCGGGCAGTTGTCCGTCCACCGCCAGACGTCTCAGGTCGTGGACGAGGGCCAGGCGTCCCGTCAGCCGGACCGTGGTCTCGGGCAGGCCCAGTTCCCGCGCCCCTCTGACCGCCAGGACGTGAGTGGCGGCCCGCCGTCGGTCGGTTCCGCGGGCGAGCATGCGAGCGGCCGCCAGGACGGCGGAATCGGTCTGCGTTCCCCAGTCGGCAATCACGTCGCGCGGGCACTGTCGGGGTCGTTCACTCTCGATGCGGGTGACGAGCGTCTCGGGGGACGCCGAGGGTCGGGCCAACAAATAGCCCTGCAGGAGGTGGCATCCGAAATGCGACAGGGCTTCGACCTGTTCCCTGTTCTCGACCCCCTCCGCGATGACGGAGAGTCCGAGGTCGTCGGCCAGGTCGATGAGCGCCCGCACTATCGATCGTTCGGTTCCGGCCCGCGTGACCCCCTCGACGAAACTGCGATCGAGTTTGATGATCTGAACAGGAAAGCGCCGTAGGTTGTCCAGATTGGCAAATCCCGTACCGAAATCATCGAGAGCAATGCGTATGCCCAGTTCCGAGAACCTTTCCAGCGCCGGCCGAACGCTGTCGGACGCAGCAGTGGACTCGGTGATCTCCAGGGTCAGGCACGAGCCGGGAAGGTTGTGATCCTGCAGTTGTTGCTGGACTTCCTGGAGGAACTGTTCCCCTCGCAGCTGCGAGGGGGTGACGTTGACGCTCACGGTCGCTCTGGCCAGGCACGGGACAGTACTACGCCAGCGGGCAGCCTGCCCGAGAGCCTCCCGAAGGACGGCAGAGCCCAGTTCCAGGACAAGTCCGCTGCTCTCGGCCACGGGTATGAAGTGTTCCGGCTCGACGAGTCTCCCGTCGGCCGTCCGCAAGCGGGCCAGGGCCTCGAAGGCGATGATCTGCTGCGACGGCATCAGGACGATGGGCTGATAGTGAACCTCCAGACCGCCGCGATGCATCGTGGCGGCGATTTGTTCCGGCTCCAGGCAGGCCGTTGTCCCGACCGATCCGCCCGTCGTCCCGACCGATCCGCCCGTCGTCCCGACCGATCCGCCCGTCGTCCCGACGGGTCCGTCCGTCGGTGCCGCCGTGCCCTCGGTGAGATCCACGACTCTTTCGGTGAGCTCCAGGGCTCCGTCGGTGAGATTCACGACGGTGGAGGCGAGACCGACTCCGTCGGTGAGATCCACCGTCGTGTGGGCCGGTGTCGGCCGGAGACGCCCCGAAGCTCGCCGAATCGCCCCAGTGGTCCGACCCGTCACCCCTGCCAGCATGAAGGATCTCCAGCTCCTCGAGTGCCGAAGCACGGTGTGCCCGACGGCGAGATTCCGGTTCGCTCACGACTCACAGAACCCGGATCGCCTGCTCTCGTCAAACCCTGCCAATCACGATGCTTCCGACGCTAGTCCCCCGGCCCCGTGAAACCGCTATCAGCCACACGATTCCGTCACATCACCAGTATTCGACACTCACGGATGCCGAACCGGCACGGAGTGTTTTCGATGATTTGCTTTCACGCCGTCCCTGCGGCGCTGCACCCCTGCCGGAACGGACCGCAGGACCGCTCCTGCCCGGAGCCGCCCGGCCACGCACCGTGAGGGTCGGGTGCCCGACCCGCACGGTCCCGGCCGTTCGGACTCCGCCGGGACCGGACGAGGGACCCTCTTCAATTAGTTGTACAAGACAACTAGTTGCGTGTTACAACTAACCGGTGGCGTCGTTTCCCTGGCTCTTCCTGCGGGACCCCCAGCACGACCACTGCCGCCGGGCAACACGCGCGGCGCGCAGGACTCGCCGGAGCCAACGGGCCGGGCGTCGGCTGCGCCACGCCGTCTCGACCCGCGGCCCCCGGACCACGACAGCGCAGTCAGAACCCACCGGGACGTCCGACGACATCGTGCAGCTCAGTCGGGAGGTCGTCCGCTGCACACGGGTTCTGCGCAGGGCCAAGTCCTGTCTGGCCCATCACCTGTCCTCGGGGATCGAGTTACCGGCCATGGGCCTGCTGTTCTACCTCAAACGCCAGGGATCGATCCGTCAGGCGGACGTTGTCGCAGGGTCCATGCTCGATCCGTCGACCGTGAGCCGTCAGGTCAACCGTCTCGTACGGGAGGGCCTGGTCGAGCGGAGACCAGATCCGTCGGACGGACGTGCGGTCCGTCTGGCTGTCAGCGAAGACGGGGAGCGTGCTCTGAACAGCGTGCTGCTCAAGGGGCAGCAGTACCTGTCCGAACGCCTGAGTCAGTGGGATCCGCACGACGTACGGATCCTGACGGAACTGCTTCACAGGTTCAACGACGACCTGGAGCGGCACGGCCCCTGATCCTGGGTCCGGACGGCGTCCCCGGTCCGGCCCCTCTACTTCTTCCCGAGCAGGAGAATGCATGTCAACGGTCGAACCGTCCGCGGCAGAAATCGGGCCCCCCGGTGACGGCAGACTCGAACACCGGGAGATCAGGCTCATTCTGATCGGCCTGATGTCCGGGATGTTTCTGTCGGCCCTGGACCAGACCATCATGGCCAGCGCCATTCGGACCGTCGCCGATGATCTGGACGGTCTGAGTCTGCAGGCCTGGGCCACCACCGCGTACTTGATCACATCGACGATCGCGACCCCTCTGTACGGCAAACTGTCCGACATCTACGGCCGCCGCCAGTTCTTCATCTTCGCCATCGGCATCTTCATCCTGGGGTCGGCCCTGTGCGGGGCTGCCACCTCGATGACGCAGTTGGCCATGTTCCGCGGCCTGCAGGGCGTCGGAGCCGGAGGGCTGTTCTCCCTCGCGTTGACGATCATCGGTGACATCGTGCCCCCGCGGGAGAGGGCCCGTTATCAGGGCTATTTCCTGGCGGTGTTCGGAACGTCGAGCGTGCTCGGCCCCGTCATCGGGGGCTTTCTCGCCGGAAGCGAGAACCTGTTGGGCTTCACAGGGTGGCGCTGGGTCTTCCTTGTCAACATCCCCATCGGTGCGGTCTCGTTGTTCCTCGTCGCCCGCTGGCTCCACCTGCCTCACTGCCGCAGCGACCACCGCATCGACTGGCCCGGTGCCCTCGCCCTGGGGATCGGACTCGTCCCGCTGCTGATCGTCGCCGAGCAGGGCAGGGAATGGGGCTGGACCAGCGGGACCTCGCTGTTCTGCTACGGGGCCGGGGTTCTGGGGCTGACGCTGTTCATCCTGGCTGAGCGGAAGTACGGGGACGAGGCCCTGCTGCCGCTGAGGCTGTTCGTCAACAAGACCTACGCCATCGGCACCGTCCTGAACTTCACCCTGGGCCTGGGAATGTTCGGCGCAATGGCCGCCTACCCCCTCTACCTGCAGATCGTGAAGGGGTTCAGCCCCACGGAAGCAGGGCTGCTGCTCCTGCCGATGACCGCCGGGATCATGTCGGCCTCGGTCGTGACGGGGCAGGCCATCTCGCGCACGGGCCGGTACAAGATGTTCCCCGTCATCGGCCTCGCTCTCATGGTCGTGGGCATCGGGCTGACCAGCCGCGCTGACGCGGACACCTCCATCCTGCTCATCAACCTCTACGGAACGATCTTCGGATTCGGCATGGGGTGCAGCATGCAGCCCCTCGTCCTGGCGATCCAGAACACCGTGCCGCCGCAGGACATGGGGGTGGCCACGTCCTCGGTCACCTTCTTCCGGCAGATGGGCGGGACTCTCGGGACGGCGGTCTTCCTCTCGGTGCTGTTCGGCAGCCTGCCGGGCCACATCCGTGACGCCTTCGGGAAGGCCGCAGGGACCGAGAGCTTCCGGTCGGCGCTGAGCGACCCGGCGGTCCTCGCCGATCCCGCCAACCGCCCCGTCGTCCAGGCCCTCCAGGCCCAACAGCAGGGCAAACCCGTCACGCTGGCCGACGGCGTCATGAACGACTCCTCGTTCATCCACGACCTGGACTCCAGGCTGGCCCGTCCGTTCCTGGTCGGCTTCGCCGACTCGATCTCCGGTGTCTTCCTCCTGGGGGCCGTCATTCTCATGGTGGGCTTCGTGATCGTCTGGTTCCTGCCGGAAGAGCCCCTGCGCAACGAGTCGGGGATCCAGGCCCGCCGCTCCGCGCAAGCCGCGCAGGTCGCCGAGGCAGGCAGGGTCGCAGCGGCCGACAGGGTCGCAGAGGAGGGCCGGATCGCCGAGGCCGACAGGGCTGCGCAGGCTCGCGCCGGAGGCGGCGGGGACTCCAGACACGGGACGAACCCGTCGATGGAGGAAGTGGGCTCCCCCGACAGGGCTGTGACGCCGGAGCCGGATCCTGTGTGATTCGAAGGACGGTCCATGATCATCCTACTGGCGGTGACCTTGGTGGTGATCCCGGTTCTCCTGCTCGGAGGCCGGGCTCACCACCTGTGGCGTCTGAGGCTGCACTGGCCCGTCCTGATCGTGACCGCTTTCCTGCTGCGGGTGCTCCTGTTGAGCTTGGACGGACTCGACGAGTCGGCGCTGCGCGCCGGGACCCTCATCACCTATGCCCTGGCCGCCGAGTTCCTGTGGTTGAACCGCAAGGTGCCCGGTGTGGCTCTGACCGGCCTCGGCACGGGGATGAACGCCCTGGTGATCATCGCCAACGGCGGGGTGCTGCCCGCTGACCGACGCTCCCTGGAATGGGCGGGCACGGGACCCGGAGGAGGGTGGCTCGCGGACTCGCAGGAGGTCGTCGACGCCCGGTGGGGTTTTCTCGGCGACCTCCTGCCGGTTCCGGCGCCCTGGCCTCTGGGAGGGCTGTACACGATCGGGGACATGATCATCCTGATGGGGCTGGCGTGGGCCGTGGTGCGGATCTGCGGCACCCACAGCGTCGGGCCCTGGGACGCGAGGGCCGCCGGGCACGCCTGGCCGCGTCACCGCGACAAGGTCGCCGTCCTGTCGGCCAGGGCTCAACGGCCCGGGGCCGGGTCGCGGCCGGAGGACCTCTCCCACCGGCCGTCCGGGTCCCTCTTCGGGGGCCCCGCGGCGGAGGGGTCCGACGTCCTCCCACCGCCGACGCACGCCGTCCCCGGTCTTCCCTCGCCCCGAGGAACACCGGCGAGCGAGACGTTCGACCGGGAGCCCGCGAGCGCTGAGGGCGACCGCGGGGTGCCTCCGAGCGCGTCGGTCCTACCCGAGCAGCGCAGACGTTTCGCACGTCTGTCCCGTCGGCCACGGGTCGCCGGCAGCCAGCTCCAACGGTGACGGGGGCAGGGGGTCGGCCGGTGGGCGACGCCGGCCCGTCAGGGTGTGATCGTCCCAGGGACGCAGCTGCGAGAACACTGCTTCGCCCTGTCCCCGGAGCAACACAGGAAACAGGCCCGAAAGCAAGTTTTCCTCCACCTCTGTTCGTTCAATCGCAGAAGACGAGTCGCTGGTTCCCGTCCCGACAGCGAGTTCCGTCCCGACAGCGGGTCCTGTCCCGGTGGGGGCTTCTCGACACCGCTGGGGTGTGCCGAATGCGGGGTGGGACCCACGGGGGGAGGCGTGATGTCCGGATCGGGCACCGTGACCGAGATCGACGGTACGGGCTCCACGGCCTCGCGACGGGCGGGGACCGGCGCGGAGGGAAGATCCAGTCCCTCGATCACTTCCCGCTGGGGTTCGGGCAGCGAGGTCCGACCGGGCGGGAGGGGCTCGTCATCAACGGGCCCGGCGTCCCCGCGTTCGGGCTCGGGCTCGGCAGTGGGACTCGGCCCGGCGGGTCCGTCCGGGCGGACCGAACGGGCCGGACCGGGGAAGGTCGCGGGGATGGCGCTCGTCACCACCTCGGGGGGACGGCGCACGCTGCTGGTCCTCGCCGTCGTCGGCCGGGGCCTGGCCTCCAGGGCCACCACACCGGACGGCGGGTGGACGGCGGGCGCACTCCCGTCCGGGACGCTCCCCTGCAGCAGGGCAGTGGTCCCCGCTGTCGCGAGGGCGAGGATCGATCCGCCGCACAGGGCAGCCGACAGCAACGTCGGGAGGACGATCCCTCGGGACCGTACCGGGGCCGGTCCGTCCGAACCGGTGCTGTGGGACATTCGTTTCCTCGCCAAGTCGTTCGGGTACCGGTTCCAGGACCGGTGTGGTCTCCGCCCGGACGGTGGCCTGTTCATCATGGCAACCACCCCAGGAACACATCAGAGCGTAATCGCTTAGACGCTCCAGGTCACCAACCCATGCCGTGCGCTTCCGCGGGACAGATCCCTGCGCCCCCGAACGACCCTTTTCCTCCCCAGGCGTTCCCTAACTTAGCGTAATCGTTCAATTACTCTACGCTTCCATGTTGATGTTCCCGTGCCTTGCGGGCCTCGGTCGGGTACCCAGGAAGGACGGAACATGTGATGATGCGCGCGTGAGTGGGATGCTTACCAAGATCTTTATCAATGCCGCAGCAATCTGGGTGGCGGCACTGGTCGTGCCCGGCGTCGACGTCACGGGCGACGGACTCGGCAACACCCTGCTGACTCTCGCCGTGCTCGGGGTGTTGTTCGGCTTCGTCAACACCTTCATCAAGCCGGTCGTCGCCTTCGCGACGATGCCTGCTTACCTGCTGACGCTGGGGCTGATGGCCTTCCTGGTCAACGCCCTCATGCTCGAACTCGTCTCCTGGATGTCCGGCAAACTCGGCCTGAACTTCACGATCGACGACTTCTTCTGGTCGGCGGTCCTTGCGGCCCTCGTCGTGACCGTCACCAGCCTGGTCCTCAGGGCCGTGATCCGGGACTGAGGCCCCGGCGAGCTGCCGTTCCCTCGCCCGGGAACCCCCTCGCCGAGGAGGGCCTCAGCCCAGGACGTCATGCTGGAGGGCCTCCTCGGGGGTGTACGGGAACCGTTCCTGCGCCCACCGCATGAGTTCCTCCGGGGGCAGCGGCCGCGAGAAGTAGTAGCCCTGCGCGAGGGAACAGCCGCTGGCGACGATCTCGGCGAGGGTGTCGGCGTCCTCGATTCCCTCGGCCACGACGGACATCCCCAGGTTGTGTCCCAGTTCGATCGCCGCCCGCACGATCACCGCGTCCTCCGGGCTGGAGGTCATCGCCTGGACGAAGGCCCGGTCGACCTTCACCTCGTCCACCGGCAGGTTGCGCAGGTGGGTCATGGACGAGTACCCCGTGCCGAAGTCGTCCAGGGACAGGCCGATCCCCATCCGCCGCAGACGGTTCAGCATCGGCAGGGTCTCCTCGGGGTCTGCCAGGACGACGCTCTCCGTGATCTCCAGGCGCAGGAGGCTGGGAGACACCTCGGTCTCGGCCAGCAGACTGGCGACGATGTCCGGGACATCGACGTTCTGCAACCAGCGGGGAGACATGTTGACGGCGATCTGCAGTGGTCGCCCACCGCCCAGCCAGAGGGCGGCCTGTCCCAGAGCCTTGGCCATGACCCACTTGGACAGGGGCACGATCAACCCGGTCTGCTCGGCCAGGGGCAGGAACTCCCCCGGTGCCATCAGCCCCCGCTCGGGGTGCTGCCAGCGGACAAGGGCCTCGACCCCGGCCAAGCGCCCCTGGAGCACGTCCACCACCGGCTGGTAGTGCAGAATGAGCTGATTCTCGTTGATCGCTTTGCGCAGCTCCGCCGACATCTCCAGTCGGGAGCGGCTCTGTCCGGAGTCACGATCCGGATCGAAGATCGCGATTCCGGTCCCGCCCTCCTTCGCCCGGTACATCGCGATGTCGGACTCCCGGAAGAGCGTCTCGGTGGTCGCTTTTTCCTCCCTGCCGGTGCGGTGGCTGACGGCGATACCGATCGAGGCCTCAACGTGCAGGTCCATCCCGTCGATGGCGAAGGGCTCCTCCAGCTGACCGGCCAGACGCTCGGCCACGAGACGGGCGTCGGACTCGTTGGCCATGGGAAGCAGGACCGCGAACTCGTCCCCGCCCAACCGGGCGATGGTGTCCCCGGGTCGCAGGATGGACCGCAGTCGCTGCCCGACCTGGGAGAGCAGTTTGTCCCCCACGGCGTGTCCCAGGCTGTCGTTGACGTCCTTGAAACGGTCCAAGTCAATCATCAGGACTGCCACCGGCCTGTCCGCCGACGCCGTGATGACGGTCTCGTGGGAGATCTGCATCAGGGCCTTGCGGTTGGGCAGCCCCGTCAAGGGGTCGTGGTGAGCCTGGTGGAGCAGCTCCCTCTCGACCTCCACCTGGTCGGTCACGTCCCGGCCAGTGAGGAGCACCTTGCCCAGTTCCCGGTCCCCGCGCACCGAGACGGCCCACTCCATGACCCTCCACGAGCCGTCCTGTGAGCGCAGGCGCAGCCGGGGCCGATCGGACTCGGCGGGCGGGTCCCCCTCGGCGTCGATCAGTTCCGCGAACCGTTCGATGTCACCGGCGTGGACGAAGGCCGCCAGCGGCTGTTGGTGCAGCTCGCCCGCCGTCCATCCAAGGATCTTGGTGACGGATTTCGAGGAGAAGGCCACCTGTCCGGTGTCGTCGAGCAGCAGGACGAGGTCGCCCGAGGCATCCACGATGCTGCGAAAGGCCCGTTCGGCCTCCAGGGCCTCGATGAGTTCGTTGACGGCCCGGCTCGCACGTCCGAGCTCACCGTCGGAGTTCTCGGGAATGCGCAATTCGCGCAGGTTCCCGGACTGCCAGGACTGTTGGACGCCGTGCCTCAGGGTCTTCGCGACGGCCTCGACCCCGCTGGCCAGGTCCCCCACATATTTGCCGGCCAGCCACCGCATGAAGATCACATCGATCCACGTGACGACGAGCGTCACCGCCAGACAGGCCAGGACCACCTGTGCGGTCATGTCCTCGAACGGCACCCCGAGGAACGGAAGGGCAAGGGGAACCCCCAGCCCGACGACGACTCCGCCGGCCAGAGCGACCGGGCCCGTGCGTGTACGCGGCCCTGTCCGGCCTGGGGTCTTGCGCTCCTCGGGAGCGGCGCTCGGGCCTTGGCTCACGCTCAGGAGAATCGGCCGGTCGCGGGGGTGACTTGAGGGCGAAGAAGCCCGACAGCCCCCTGCCACGGCCTGTTTCTCGACAGCGCGGAGTGTCCCTTCCGCCCCGATCGTGGCACTATCACTGCCGAGAAGGGCACCTGGAGGACCGCAGTGAACCACGGACCGGAGGGCTCCGGCCCCTTCGACGCCCAGGCACCACATACCCGGGCACCGCACGCCCGAGCACCGAACACCCGGGCACCGAACAACGGAGGCTCGTACACCGGCCCGCCGGAGGGGAGCCGGTGGCTGCTCGTCGGCGTCGTCGCGATGGCCCTGCTGGTCGTGGTGGCCCTTGCTCTGGCCCTGGTCCGGCAGGCAGGCCCCGGGGCGGGGGACGGGTCCGCGAAGCGCACGCCGTCGGCTTCCGGGAGCACGCTTCCGACGGCTTCCGCGTCCTCCCCCACCGCGGAACGACCGACCACTGAACCCCGCACCCCCGGCCCGAGTCCGATCCGACCGGCGCAGGTCCCTGCGGGTCGGGTCTCGGTCGAGCTCCTGGGAGCCGGGATCTCTCCCCGGGGGGAGATCACCGGCGGATGGAGCTGGACGGACTCCACCGGCCGGCATCTCCTGGCCTCCCTGCGCGAGTCCGAGGGCTCCCCCGAGGAGGACGGCGGCCGGATCCGCCTGAGGGTCCTCCTGCTGTCGTCCTCGGGCCTGTCCCCGACGGCGGTCCGCCGGATCCTGGAGCCCGAGCTGTGGTGCCGGCGACAGGCGCTGACGGCCCGCGTGGACCCCGGGTCCGTGACGGTGAAGGACCTGGACGGCGACGGGACGGCGGAGGTCACCGCCGGGTGGGTGGCGCGCTGCGGCTCCCCGCAGACCCCCAGCAGGGTCCGGTTGGTCCTTGTCTCCCGGGGCCGTCTGTACACCCTGCGGGGAGCCGGAGTGATCACAGGGGCTGCCGAGGACCCCGAGGAGGCCGGGCAGGCCGGCGTCGACCGGACGGGTGACGACGAGCCGAGCGACGGCGCGGGAGGGGGCGAACTGCCGCAGGGCGGTGGGACCGGCGGGCGGGGCGCAGATCCGGAGCCGGAGCCGGAGCCTGGTTGGGACGCCTGGCCGGTTCCCCTGCGGGAGTCGGCCTTGGACCTCTTCCACGGCCAGTTCTACTGATTGCGGCCGATGAAGGAGTCCGGCCCGCTCGTGTCTTCGGTAGTGCTATGCCTTGAGATGGGCCCTTTTGCCGGTCACTCTTGGGGACGTACGCTTCGCTGCGGACCGTCGACGGGGAAAAGGGCCGGCAGGGTTTCGCGGAATGATTGCCGGAAAGAGAACGATCCGCGGTCGGGTCAGGTTCCCTTCACCCCGGTGCCGTCGAAGTCGAACCAGGGGCGTGGCGTCGGCCGGACCTGTCGGCAGGTCCGTCCCGCACTACAGCTGTTGGAGACGCTACGTGGACGCGAGCTGCGTGGACGCGGAGGCCTCTGTCTTTTTGACGCTCGTGAGCGCACCGGTCACGGGGTCGATGGTGACGGTGAGGGGAACACCGGATTCCCACAGCGCGATCTCGGCGGGATCGAGACCACCGAGTTCACCGTCATCGCCGGCGGTGCTGATGGCGCCCGAGTCGGTACGTTGCGTGTCGTTCGGGCCATCGGCCATCGCTGCCGGGGCGATGACCATGCCTCCTACCAGTGTCAGGATCAGTGCACCAGGTGATGCCAGCACTCGGTACCGAAGGACCATGCTCATCTCCTGGGAATTGCGAAGAACCGGCGTCGGGGCAACCGCGGTCGGCGTTGACTCCACCCGTACCACAGAGTGAGGACAACACATCCGCCTTGCCATGGTTCCGTAGTATTGATAGTGATCTGAGACTTTCACACCGTAGCAGGCTGTTCAGGGGGGCCAGCAGGGCCTTCACCGCAGGGCCCACACCGGCACGTGGCCGGAGCCCCCGATGACAGCGCTCGGTGAACGGGGGGTCGCACCGGGTCTCGATCGTGCCGAACGGACGTGGGTCTCTCCCCGACGGACGAGGAGCAAGGTACCTTCGTTGCGGCGGTGCATCGGTCGTTACCGGGGGCGAGCACACCCTCGTGCAGGAATCGGGAAACAGGAGGGTGAGCTTTCGGCAACCCGAGGAGGAAACCGTCGGATTCGTTCCATGCGCGAGGAGATGCGGTGACCGAACTCAACGGGGGTCTCATGCCTGAATTTCTGGCCGGATATCAGCCGTCGATCGCCTGGCGCGACATGTGGCGTGAGATCGCCCCGGGAGTTCTGGTGCGCAGGCACCGAGTACTGGACCTCAACGTCGTCCTGGTGCTCGGGGACGAACGGTGCCTGCTGGTGGACACCCACTCCCATGCCGGGTACGCGACGGAGCTGATCGACGCCCTGCGGCAGGTGACCTCCCTGCCGTGGACGGTCTTCAACACCCACGCGCACTTCGACCACTGTTTCGGCAACGCGACCTTCGCGGCCGAACAACCGGAGCTGGAGATCTGGGCCCATTACCGTTGCCGCGACCGTCTGCTGCACGAGGGAGAGGCGATCCGACAGGAGGCCTCGCGGTGGCTGCTCGACGCGCAGCAGCCCGAGGACGCCCGGGCGGTGCTGCACGTGAGAGTGCTGCCCCCCAACCTGGTGTTCGACCAGGATGTGATGCTCGATCTGGGCGGTCGCCTGGTCACCCTGCACCACCCCGGACTCGGTCACACCGATCACGACGCCGTGCTGGAAGTTCCGGACGTCGGGGTGACGATCGTCGGGGACCTCGTGGAGGAGGGCGCTCCCCCCGATTTCGGCGACTCGTTCCCCCTGGAATGGCCCACGACCCTGCAGAACCTGCTGCCCCGGCTGCCGGCACTGGTCGTCCCGGGCCACGGGGACGTCGTGGACCCGCAGTACGTCCATGAACAGGCTCTGGACCTTGCGCAGGTCGCGGACCTGGCCAGGTCCCTTCCCCCCGGGGCCACGGATCTGGAACTCGTGCGACACGCGACCCGCCTGCGGGTGGGCAGGGCTGCGGGGCTGAAGGCGTTGAGAAGGGTCCTTTCGGCGTCGCCCCGGTGAGACGCTCCGGCACGAGGGTCCGCCCCGGCTGGACCGCAGAAGATCCTCAGCCGTCCCCGGGAACGATATTGTGACCGGGTGCGAGCCTGCCGAGCCTCGCCAGGAACCACGAAGAGATTCCTTCCAGGAGGTTCGATGGTCGACGATGAGGCCATGTCCTCTGATTCTCCTTCCACCGTCGAACGGATTCGTGTCTGTTTCGTCTGTTCCGGCAATATCTGCCGATCCCCCATCGCCGAGGTCGTGATGCGCGACCTGGCGCAGAAGCAGGGGCTGGGAGACGTGTTCCAGGTCGACTCGGCCGGCACCGGCGCCTGGCACATCGGGGACCCGGCCGATGAGCGCGCGGTGAAGGCGCTGGAACGAGCGGGCTACGACGGCTCGGCCCACAGGGCTCGCCAGTTCGAACCTCAGTGGTTCCCCCGGAGGGAACATGTGATCGCCTTGGACGCCGGGCATCTACGCACCCTGCGGTCCTGGGCCTCCAGCGAGCAGGACCGCGCCAAGGTGCGCCTTCTGCGCTCCTTCGACCCGCGGACACAGGGGCTTTCCGGAACGGTGTTGGACGTCCCCGACCCCTATTACGGAGGTCGGAAGGACTTCGAGGACGTCGTCGAACAGGTCGAGGCGGCCTGTTCCGAGATGCTGCGCACGCTGTGCGCCCGGCTGGGCCGATCAGCGGGCCCGGCCACCGCGTGAACGCCGTGCAGCAGCAACCGCAGTTCGGGCCCCGGGACGTTCAGCCACCGGAGGTCCACCGTCCCCGTGGGCCCCAGGACGCACGAACGGGGGTTCGAGGCGGCGGACATGCGACGACGGAGTGACGAAACGTTCGTCAAACGCCGTCCGGCGGCCCCGGCCGGGTTCTACCCGGTGGAGGCCGCCGGTCTGTCATGGCTGGAACAGGCGACGCTGGAACAGGGAGGCGTTGCCGTACCGAGGGTGATCGAGGTCGACGAGGCCCACATCGTGCTCCCCCGGTTGTCAGAGCTTCCGGCGACGGTCCCCGTGGCCACAGAATTCGGCCTGAGACTCGCCGCGATGCACAGCGCGGGGGCACCCTGGTTCGGGGCTCCGCCCGCGGGCTGGCAGGGCGACGGTTTCATCGGTTCCCTGCCCCTGGCGCACGTGCACGATCCGACACTGCCCGCAGCCCGGCACTGGGGAATCTTCTTCGCAGGGCACCGGATCCTGCCCTATGCCCGTCTGGCGCACGAGAAGGGCAACCTCTCGGCGATCGACACCCGAACGGTCGAAAAACTCTGCGAACGGTTGGTGGCCGGGGACCCGGACCTCACCGGCCCGGAGGAACCACCGGCCCGGCTCCACGGGGATCTGTGGTCGGGGAACGTCCTGTGGACCGAGTACGGCGCCGTCCTGATAGACCCGGCAGCCCATGGCGGCCACCGCGAGACCGATCTGGCGATGCTGGAACTGTTCGGTCTGCCGTGGCTCGACAGGGTCCTGGACACCTACCAGGAATGCTGGCCCCTGGCCGACGGCTGGCGGGAACGTCGGCTGATCCATCAACTGCATCCGCTGCTCGTGCACGCAGTGCTCTTCGGGCCGAGCTACGGTGCCAGGGCCGGTCAGGTGGCCCGGCGTTTCGTACGGGGCTGACAGCGGGCCCAGTGCGACTGGGCCAGGACCGCCACAGCGGTTGCCGCCAGGACCGCGCAGGAGGCGACCAGGAACCCCCGGCCGGGGCCGGCCAGTTCGACCACCCATCCCCCGAGGGCTGTTCCCGCCGCCCCTCCGGAGGTGAAACCCGTCGACAACCAGGCCTGTCCCTCGCTGAGCCGTTCCGGTGGGGACAGCTCGTCCACGAGATTGGCCTGGATGATCAGAGCGGGGGCGATGCACAGCCCCGTGAGAAACAGTATGAGCAGCAGTGGTCCCGCCCCGATGTCCGCCACGACGTGACGGACCTGCTGGCCCGGGAACCACAGTCCGGCCAGGGCCACCGACAGGCCCAGGAGCCCGGCGCAGAAGAGCGCGAGGGCTACGGGCAGTCTCCGGCGTTCCGATCCGGACCAGGGGCGTGATCCGTACCACAGCCCCCCGAGGGCGCTGCCCCCGGCGATGGCGGCGAACAGCCATCCGACCCGGTCCCGGTGTCCGAGGGCCTCCTGGGCGGTCGCGGCGATCGAGACGTCGGTCTGCCCGAACCCCATGGACATGAGGACGGAGACCAGGACGACGAGCAGGACCCCGGGAAGATACAGGGCCGGGCGACCCGCTCCACCAGTTTCGCCAGAACCACCAGTTTCGCCAGAACCACCAGTTTCGTTCGAGATGGCCTTGCGGTGGGTTCTCTGGATCCTTCCGGCGGCCTGGGCCGCCCCGGTCGTCGCGTAGGTCGTCCCGCCGACAGCGAGCAACGCCGAGGTGACCAGCAGAGGGACGGCCGGGGGCGCGACGAGCATCAGGGAGAGCAGCAGAGGCCCTCCCATGAAGATCGTCTCAACGGCCACGGTGTCCAGGGCGTACGCAGCCCTGCGGTCGGATTCCTGCGTGAGCACGGACTTCAGGGCGACCCGGGTCGCGGCGGAGAGCGGTGGGAAGGTCAGCCCGCTGCCCGTTGCGAGGGCGACCAGGACGGCCTGGCCCCGACCGTGGACCACGGCGAGGGAGAAGGCCGCCAGCAGGATCCCGGAGACCGTGCAGAGAGGCCCGAGGATCCACGGCTGACCGAAACGGTCCAGGAGCCGACCCCAGACGGGGGCCCCCACGGCGTTGCTCGCGGCGAAGAACCCCGTCACGGCACCGGCCAGGGCATAGGACTCGCGTTCGCCCTGGACCAGCAGGACCATGCCCAAGGGCGCCATGGAGATGGGCAACCGTGCCAGGTAGGCGGCCAGGAAGGGCAGACGGACGTCAGGTCGGCGCAGAATCTGCAGGTAACGGCCCATGGCGTGAGCCTGTCACGACAGTTATGTCACAGATGAACGCCGGTCGGAGGAACTGCGGCGCCGGAGAGCGCACCGGACAATCTGTCGCTCTCGGCCCGCAGGATCTCCGCGGCGGTGTGGAGTTCACCGGCCGAGGGGGTGTCGGCCCCGTAGAGAAGCCTCTCCAGGACCGCCAGGGCCTCGGGCACTCCGGGTTCTCCGCTGAGCCTTTCCGCCAGGTCGCCGAGGGTCTGGGTCGGTGCGCGGGGGGTTCCGGCCTCGGCCAAAGCCCGTTCCAGCCGCGCGAAGGCTGCGAGCAGATCCGTCGAATCGTCCCCGGGCCCGCGCGCCTGCGAGCCGCCCGGCCCCGTCCTGACCCTCCGGCGCCGTCGGCCGGGCAGCACCCGATCCCGGGCCACGAACAACAACAGGACGGCCGGCGGCACGAAGCGGGTCGGGAGCCACCGCCAGGAGGGACCTTCCTGATCGTTCCCTTCCGCCGCCGAGGCCCCCGCCGTCGGATCGGACCACCTCCACCCCGTCCCGGGGACCCACACCTCGACCCAGGAGTGGGCGTCCCGCTCCCGCAGGATCCTGCGGTCCCCCTCCGCGGCCCCACCGACGAACCCCACGGCCAGGCGGGAGGGTATCCCCGCTGCCCGCAGCAGCACGACCTCCGCAGAGGCGAACTGCTCGCAGAACCCCTCGCGTGATCCGAACAGGACGTCGTCGACGGCGTCCCGACCGGGTTCCGGCACCGCAGAGTCCAGGCGGTACCGCAGGCGGTCGCGCAGGTGGTCCTCGACCCTGCGGACCGTGTCCAGGGTCCGCCCGCTCCCGAAGACGCGCGAGCCGCCGGCGAGCTCCAGCCCGAGATCGCGTACCCGGCGCGGGACTCCCTCGGGCAGTTTGGTCCACGGTCCCGACGCGAGCCCGGAGGGCTGATCGCCCCGGGACGTGCCGGAGGGGCCGGCCCCGGGGCGGGGCGTGCCGGTCGGGCCGGTTCTCCCGCGGGGCAGGGACGTCACGGAGTACCCGCTGTCGGCCTCCGTGGAGATCAGCAAACGGCCGTCGCTCAGCCTGCGCAGTTGCCCTCCGCCCCGGGGCAGGACCCTGACGGGTACCCCGGGAGCTGCCAGGAGCGCCCGGTCTCCCGTCAGGGGCCGGACGTCGTCGGTCCGCAGCAGGGGCGAGCGGTCGACGTCGGCGGGCAGGCCCTCGGTGGGGTCCGCCGTCACGGCGCTCTCCCCGGCCCCCAGATCGCTGTCGTCGGCGAACCGGGGATAGGTCTGCCACGAGCGCCCCGTGTAGATCTCCAGGCTGCCGGTGCGCCACAGGGAGGGCGAGTCGGCGGGCACCGACAGCACCGGGGTGTCGGGCAGATGCCCCCTGGCCCTCAGGTCCAGCCCGCCCCCGACGTACCCGCGCAGACGCCGCCCCTGTCCGCCGGGGACGCCCGGGGCTCCGGCCCTGGTCGGGCCGGGCTCCCCCACCGGCAGGAACTGCAGGGCGCAGCCCAGCAGCAGCAGACAGACCACACCGCTCACCAGGACGTCCACGCCGTCGGTGCGCAGCGCGGCCAGGGCCCCCGGGCCCCGTCCGCCGCCGACGGGCCGGCGGGCCATCACGGTCCCACCGGCCCGCAGCGCGGCCAGGGTGCCGGCCCTCGCCAGGGCCCCGAGGCCCGCCCCGGTCGTCACGACGATCCACGGCGCGAGGTGGAACCCCGGGGACAGCCCCACGGCCAGACTCAGCACGGCCAGGCTCAGGCACAGGTGCGCGAGGGCGGCCCGCCGCGTTCCGTCCAGTTCGAGCAGGGTCGCGCAGACGAACCCGGCGAGCGCAGGCCCCAGGGGGGAGCCCGAAGGTCCACGGGCCCAGTCTGCGCAGGTCAGCAGGACTGTGGCCCCGGTGAGGACGATCCAGCAGGCCAGACGGATCTGCCCGGGGCCGGAATGCAGGTCCCGGACGCGGTTGGCCCCGGAACAGCACAGGGCGCAGGTCCCCAGCAGCGCTCCGGCGGCCGGGGAGAGCAGTCCCGCGGAGGTGAGGGCCCCGTGGGCGCCGAGGGCCGCGAGGGTGACCGCGGTCCTCAGGGCGAGGTCGTCCCCGGCGGGGCACGAGGGCACGGTGCCGGGCACCGGTCTCACGGTTCCGGGGCCTCCCGTCGGGTCTCGTACGGATCTCGGATCTCGTACGGATCTCGGATCTTGTGCGGATCGTCGAGGGCTTGCAGATCGTCGAGGGCTTGCAGTGGTGCCGTGTCCTCCTCGGGCGTGCCCCGCAGGAAGGACAGGCGGCATCCGACGGCGCCCAGCAGGTCTGCGTCCGGGGCCGGCCACGGAGGCGTTCGCAGGGGGCCGGTCCCGGCGAGCACGACGTCGCCCCCGCGGCCCACCCAGCGGGCGCATTCCGCTACGGCCTCCGGCGAGGCCGGGCGAGGCGCGAGGAGCATCGAGAACCAGTCGAGCAGGTCCACGGGGTGGGTGGAGCGCAGCGGTCGGACCCGGGGGTCGTCGGCCCACACCATGACCTCACGACCCTGTTCTGCGGCGTTCACGGCGGTCGAGGCCGCCCGGGCGATCATCTCCTCCCAGTCCTTGCGGGCAGCTTCCCCCGTTACGAGCAGTGCCAAACGGTGATTAACTGTGCGTTCGGGTTCGATCACGATGAGCCGGCCGGCGCGGGCAGTGCTTCTCCAGTGCACCTGGCGCAGGGAATCCCCCGGCCGGAAGCGACGGGTGGAGTGGACCTCGAACCCGGTGCGGGCCGGGTTGCCCGCAGGGTGGTCACCGCCCTCGCCCCCGCGTGCCGCCTCGTCCAGGGGGCCGCGCCGGGCCGGGTGGACGAAGGCCGTGACGGGCAGCACCAGGCTGCGCGTGCGCTTGATCATTCCGAAGGGGACGCACGTCGTCAGGACGATCAGTTGTCCGTCGGCCCAGGAACGGTGTCGGGCCGTGCGCACGAGACGGACACCGGCTCTCTCCCCCGGGGCCAGGGGCGGGACGGCCAGACGCAGATCCGCGTACCCGTCCAGGTGCAGGGTGAGGGTGCAGGCCCCGAGCGATCGCCGGGAGGTGTTGGTGACCTCCAGGTCCTGGTGGACCTGTTCTCCGACGACGGCCCGGGTCCGGCCGCTCCAGCTCACGCTCAGCTCCTGCAGGGGCGGGGGTCGCAGGTGGGCCACGATCAGTGGCGAAGCGACCCAGCAGGCCACGAACAGCATCCACGGGTCGCCGGAACTCGCCCCCAACCAGGTGAGCACGCCCACGGCGATGGCAAGAAGAGCTGCGGCGGGCCGGTAACGCGGTCTTCGCAGGCGCCGTTCGGTCGTCACGAGCCCAAGCGCCCTGTTGCCGATCGCTCTGGCGCGACCTCCGAGAGCCACGGTCCCGGTCAGGTCCCGACCGGGACCGGGAGGCCCGCCGCTATCTCGCCGACGACGATCTCCGTGGCCAGTGAGCCGGGGGTCGCCGCCGCCGGGACCAGCCTGTGGGCCAGGGCCGGGACCACGAGCGCGCGGATGTCGTCCGGGGTCACGAAGTCCCGGCCCGCCAGGACCGCCCTGGCCTGCGCGCAGCGGACCAGAGTGATCGCGGCCCGGGAGCTGGCCCCCAACCGGATCCTGGGATCCTCGCGGGTCCTGCGCACCAGGGCCAGGGCGTGGACGAGCACCGGTTCTGCGACGTGGATCCCTCGGACGGCGATCCGGGTCCGCCGAAGCTGATCGACGTCGACCACTTCCCGGATGGTGTCCACCGTGGGGCCGGCCAGCTGTTCGCGCACGACGCGCAGCTCGGAGTCGAGGTCCAGGCCGCCGAGCCGGAGCCGGAGGGCGAAACGGTCGAGCTGGCCCTCGGGCAGCGGGTACGTGCCGTGCTGCTCGACGGGGTTCTGGGTGGCGACCATGAAGAAGGGGTCGGGCACGGGGTGCCGGGTGCCGTCGACCGTCACGGCACCTTCCTCCATCACCTCCAGGAACGCCGACTGGGTGCGCGGCGGGGTCCGGTTGAGTTCGTCGACGAGCACGACGTTGGCGAAGACCGGCCCGGGGACGAAGGTGAACCGCGCTGCGGCCGGGTCCCACACGGACGAGCCCGTGATGTCGGAGGGCAGCAGGTCGGCGGTGGCCTGGACCCGGTGGAAGGTACCCGCCAGGCAACGCGCCAGGGCACGGGCCAGCGTGGTCTTGCCCGTGCCCGGCACGTCCTCGATCACGACGTGTCCCCCGGCGAGGAATGCGATGGTCACCAGTTCGACGGCGTCCCGCCGTCCCCGCACGACCCGTTCGATGTTCGTGACCAGCAGGCGTGCCGTTTGCGTCGGGGTAGCGCTCAGAGGGCCTTCACCGCTCCCAGCACCTTGGTGAGGGAATCCTTGGCGTCGCCGAACAGCAACGACGTCGTGGGCTCGAACAACAGTTCGTTCTCGATGCCGGCGAAGCCCGGTCGCATGGACCGCTTCAGGAAGATCACCTGCTGGGCCTGCGACACCTCCAGGATCGGCATCCCGTAGATGGGCGCCCCCGGGGACGTCTTGGCCGCGGGGTTCACGACGTCGTTGGCCCCCACGACGAGGACGACGTCTGTGGTCTTGAACTCCGGGTTGACCTCGTCCATCTCCTTGAGGGCCGTGTAGGGCACGTTGGCCTCGGCCAACAGGACGTTCATGTGGCCGGGCATCCGGCCCGCCACGGGGTGGATCCCGTACAGGACCTCGATCCCGCGGCCCTGGAGGACCTCGGCCAGTTCCCGGAGGGTGTGCTGGGCCTGCGCGACGGCCAGGCCGTAGCCGGGGACGACGACCACCTTGCGCGCGTAGTTCAGCAGGATCGCGACGTCGTCCGGGCCCACGGACTTCACCGGCCGGTTCGACACGGCCGTGGAACCGGCCGTCGAACCCCCGCGCAGGGCCCCGAACAGGACCCCGAGCACCGACCGGCCCATGGCCGCCGCCATGAGACGGGTGAGGATCGTGCCGCTCGCCCCCACGAGGGTGCCCGCGACCAGGAGCAGTGTGTTGCGCAGGACGAACCCGCTCGCTGCGACCGTCAGACCCGTGAAGGCGTTCAGCAACGAGATCACGATGGGGACGTCCGCGCCGCCGACCGGCAGCACGAACATGACGCCCAGGAGCAGCCCGCCGGCCAGCAGGACGCCCCCCATCCACAGGTTCCCGGTCAGGGTCACGACCACGGACAGCCCCAGACAGACCGCCATACCCACGACCAGGGCCGGAGCGGCCCCGGGCAGGACGACCGGGCGGGTCGTCATGAGTTCCTGGAGCTTGGCGAAGGTCACGGCCGACCCCGCGAAGGACACAGCGCCGACCAGGACCGTGAACGAGGTCGCCGCGAGGTCGCCGGCGGACTGGGAGGAGTTCTCCGACAGCTCCAGGATGGCCACGAGAGCCGCAGCCCCGCCGCCGACCCCGTTGAACAGGGCCACCAACTGCGGCATCTGCGTCATCTGCACGCGCCGGGCCGCGGGCACGGCGATCGCGCTGCCGAGGGCGATCGCCAGCAGGATCGGCACGATCGAGTCGAGGTCGGTGGACAGGAAAGTCGTTCCGAGGGCCAGGAGGGCCCCGGCCGCCCCGATCAGGTTCCCCCGACGGGCGCTCCTGGGCGAGGACAGCCCCTTGAGCGCCAGGATGAAACAGACCGCCGCCGCCAGGTAGAGGATTTCGACGGTGTCCTGGGACAGGGTGTTCACCGCTGCCCACCTCCCTGCGGACGACGCCCCTGGAACATCTCCAGCATCCTGTCGGTCACCACGAAACCGCCCACCAGGTTGACGGTGGCCAGCACGACGGCGAGCAGGCCCACCCCGATCCCGACGGGACTGTCGGCGTGCCCCGTGACGAGCACGGCCCCCACCAGAACGATCCCGTGGATCGCGTTGGCCCCCGACATCAACGGGGTGTGCAGGGTGGTCGAGACCTTGGACACGACCTCGAACCCGACGAAGACCGCCAGGACGAAGACCACCAAGAGGGACACGTCACTCATCGGACCTCACCTTCCTCCGGAGCGTCCGAACCGTCCGAACCGTTCGGGTCCCCCGGGTCGTCGGGCGGGTCCCCCGGGTCGTCGGGATCGGGCTCGCCCATCGCCGTGGCCGTGGGCGCGTGCCGGACCGCACCGTCGTGGGTGAGACAGGAGCCCGCGATCACCTCGTCGTCGAGATCCAGATGCAGTTCCCCGTCGGAGATCATGAGCTCGAGGAGATTCGTCACGTTCTTGGAGTACAGGCGGGAGGCGTCGGCGGCCAGGGCGCTGGCGGCGTCCTTCATACCCAGCAGACAGGCCGTGCCCCCGTCGGCGAGCTCGACCGCGATCTCCTGCCCGGGCAGGCTGCCCTCCACGTTCCCCCCGGTCTCCGCGGCCAGGTCCACCACGACGCTCCCCGGGCGCATCCCGACCAGCATGTCCCTGGTGACCAGCAGCGGGGCCCTGCGCCCCGGGACAGCCGCCGTCGTGATCACAACGTCGCTGTCCGCCAGGAAGGGGGTGAGCAGTTCACGCTGGCGCCGGGCCCGGTCCTCGGTCATCTCGCGGGCATAACCGCCCGAGCCCTCCAAGGTCTCCAGGTCGATCTCCACGAAGGTCCCGCCCAGGGAACGCACCTCGTCGGCGCTGGCCGGGCGCACGTCGTACGCGCTGACCACGGCCCCCAGGCGACGCGCCGTCGCGATCGCCTGCAGCCCGGCCACCCCGGCCCCCAGGACGAGGACCTTCGCGGGCGGAACCGTGCCCGCCGCCGTCATGAACAGCGGGAAGAAGCGCGGCAGCCGCATCGCGGCCTCCAGCACGCAGCGGTACCCGGCCACCAGGGCCTGGGAGGTCAGGGCGTCCATGGACTGGGCCCGCGAGATCCGCGGCACGAGTTCCATGGCGAACGACGTCACGCGGGCCCGCTGCAGCGCTCGCACCGTGTCCGTCTCGGTCGAGGGCGAACAGAACCCCAGGGTCACCGCGCCCGGGCGCAGCAGCCCTGCCCGGCCCGGCTCCAAGGGGCGCACGTGCAGCACGATGTCGGCACCGGCCAGGTCGGGGTCCGGCACGAGCACGGCCCCCGCCCCGCGGTAGGCGGCGTCGGTGGCCAGGCAGGCCGCACCGGCCCCCTGCTGTATCTCGACCTCCAGACCGGCCTTCACCAGGGCTGCGACATTGTCCGGCAGCAGCGCGACCCTGCGCTCGCCCTGCTCGGTCTCTGCGGGAACGACGACCTTCACGGAAGGGAACCTACTGACCGGATCGCCCCAGGGATAGTGGGAACGCGGATCCGGTCACATCGGTGCGTCGCGGACCGGACGGCTCCCCCGGGCGGCGAGGCCGGGGCGGACAGCGTGGACAGTGTGCCCGCCCCCTGCCGGACGTGGGACGATGAGTTCTCGTGACCAGGAAGAACCCCGTCTGCCCTCCCCGCCCCGACGCCTGCCGCCCCGTGGACGAACCCCGGGCGCCTCTGGGGGACGTCCCTCTGGGGCCCCTGGACGGCCGTTACCGCGGCGCCGTCTCCACGCTGACCGAGCACCTGTCCGAGGCCGCGCTCAACCGGGAGCGCGTGCGGGTGGAGGTCGAGTGGCTCATCCACCTGACGTCGAGCGGGGCCGTGCCCGGGCTGCGCACCCTCACGGACCGCGAGGTCGAACACCTGCGGGGGATCCTCTCGGACTTCGACGCCGCGACGGTGGCAGAGCTGGCACAGATCGAACGCGAGACCCTGCACGACGTCAAGGCCGTCGAATACTTGATCAAACGCAGGATCGCCGGGACGTCCCTGGAGGACCTTTCGGAGATCGTGCACCTGTTCTGTACGAGTGAGGACATCAACAACCTCGCCTACGCCCTCATGGTGCGCTCCGCGATCGAACGGGTCTGGTCGCCCGCGGCGACCGGGCTGGTGGACGACCTGGCGGAGTTGGCCCGGTGCCACCGCGACCGGCCCATGCTCGCCCGGACCCACGGGCAGCCCGCGACCCCGACGACCCTGGGCAAGGAGATGGCGGTCCTCGCGCACCGCCTGCGCAGGCAGCTGCGCAGGATCTCCTCGACCGAGTACCTCGGCAAGCTCAACGGGGCCACCGGCACCTTCTCGGCGCACTGCGCCGCAGCCCCCGACACCGACTGGCAGCGGATCTCCCGGGAGTTCGTCGAGGGGCTCTCCCTGGTCTGGAATCCTCTGACCACGCAGATCGAGTCGCACGACTGGCAGGCCGAACTGTACGCGGACATGGCGCGTTTCAATCGGATCCTGCACAACCTGTGCACCGATGTCTGGACGTACATCTCCCTGGGGTACTTCGTACAGGTCCGCGGGCAGGGCACGGTCGGGTCGAGCACCATGCCGCACAAGGTGAACCCGATCCGGTTCGAGAACGCCGAGGCCAACCTCGAGGTCTCCTGCGCGCTCCTGGACGTCCTCGGCTCGACCCTGGTGACCTCGCGGATGCAGCGGGATCTCACGGACTCCTCGATGCAGCGCAACATCGGGACCGCCGTCGGCCACTCGCTCCTGGCCCTGGACAACGTGCGGAGGGGCCTGGCCGGCCTGGACGCCGACCCCGCAGCCATGCTGCGGGACCTCGACGCGACCTGGGAGGTCCTGGGGGAGGCCGTGCAGTCGGTCATGCGCGTGCACGGGTTGGACAGCCCCTACGAGCGTTTGAAGGAACTGACCCGGGGCCGCCGGATCGATGCGGCGACCCTGCGGGAGTTCGTGCTCGGGCTCGGCCTGCCCGCCGAGGTCGAGCACCGCTTGGCCGAGCTGACCCCGGCCGGCTACACGGGCGTGGCCCGGGACCTGGTCGATCACCTGTCACCGTCCGACGGCTGACCGTCCGACGGCTGACCGTCCGCCGAGGTGTTTCATGCCCGACCGGGGCTTATAGCACTGGACATTTTTCGTCCCCCGTCGGGGTGCCGGCCTTCCGGGCGGACCCGAACGCCTGTCCCCCCGGGACGTCCCAGTGGCCCCCGAGGACCTTCAACGCGCCCGAAACAGACCCTGACCTGCTGTTCCGACGCACAACACAGGCCGCGACCTCAGGCGTCCTCGTCTGGTCACGGGTTCGGTCCCCCCGGGGGGCAAGCACAATCATCCCTGCGCCACGCCTGAGAAAGGCATGACAAGGATCACTCGGGACTTCGGTCCCCTCACGATTTTTCTCAAGTGCACATAGCGTCGCCTCCCATACACCCACGCATAGGTCCGGTGAACCGGACCGGCTGGAGAGGGAGGCAGCGGTGGAGGATCGGGAGATCTTGGACTGCATCCACGCACTCGCCGCGGAGCAGCACCGGCTGCGTCAGTCCGAGGAGGACTCCCAGGGAGACGGACAGCCCCAGCAGGAGCGGCTCCGACAACTGGAGGAATCTCTCGCCCAGTTGTGGGACCTGCTGCGCCGCTGCAGGGCTGAGCAGGCGGAGGGCTCCGGATCCGCTCCCGCTCCGATCGATCTGAGGGACTCCGTTCAGACCTGATCGATCCCGCAGGGCCGTAGGGACCGGTCACCGGTTCGACGGCCCTGCCTCGGGTGTTCTCCCACGTGGCACATATACCCCCCACCGGTATCCTGGGTTGTGAAGCGCGTGCGATCCGACGCCCGCGCGCACCGCGAGTCGAGGGGCCGGTGATCGGCGGTGGCGGGGTACACGGGATCCAAGGACGACTACCTCAAACGGCTGCGCCGGATCGAGGGACAGGTCCGCGGACTGCAGCGGATGGTCGAGGAGGACGCCTACTGCATCGACGTCCTCACCCAGGTGGCAGCCGTCACCAAGGCGCTGCAGGCCGTCGGGCTCGGTCTCGTCGAGGACCACATGGGGCACTGCGTCGTCGCCGCGGCCAGGCAGGACGACGAGGCTGCCGCCAGGAAGGTCCGCGAGGTGTCCGACGCCATCGCGCGTCTGGTGAGGACCTGAGATGGCGGATCTCACGACAGGGGTCCCGCGCCGGGTGGACCTCGCGGTGCAGGGGATGAGCTGTGCCTCGTGCGCCGCCAGGGTCGAGCGCACGCTCAACGGTCTGGAGGGTGTGCGGGCCACGGTCAACTTCGCGACGGGCACCGCCCGGGTCCTGGCCCCCGAGGACCTGGAGGTCGCCGAGCTGATCGCTGCGGTCGAACAGCTCGGGTACTCGGCCGAGCCCGGCAAGGACCCCTGGGCGGACCACGGCCGACCCGAACACGACCGACCCGAACAGGGCACGTCCGAACAGGCGTCGCAGAGCGGATCCGACCGGGAACAGTCCGGCAGGGACCAGTCCGACGGGGGGCTGCGACGACGTCTGGTGGTCACGGCTCCGGCAGCGATCGTGGTGCTGGCGCTCTCGATGGTCCCGGCACTGCAGTTCGACTCCTGGCAGTGGGTGGCCCTGGCCCTGGCGACCCCGGTGGCCCTGTGGGGGGCCTGGCCCTTCCACCGGGCCGGGTGGCGAGCGCTGCGCCATCGTTCGGCGACCATGGACACCCTCGTGTCCCTGGGGGTTCTGGCGGCCTGGACCTGGTCGCTGCGCGCTCTGTTGTTCACCTCGGCCGGGGACCCCCAGGCCCGGATGTCCCTGCGGCCGGTTCTGGGCCACGCGCAGGCCGCAGGACAGGCCCATTTGTACCTGGAGGTCGCAGCCGGGATCACGGTGTTCATGCTCGCCGGGCGTCTGGCGGAGTCCAGGGCCCGCCGGCGCGCGGGGGCGGCCCTGCGGGCCCTGCTGGATCTCGGGGCCCGGGAGGTGACCGTCCTGGAGGACACGGGAGGGGACCGACCGGTACCCCGCCGTGTCCCCGTGGGGCGACTCGTGCCGGGAGACCTGTTCGCTGCGGTCCCGGGCGAGACGATCGCCACGGACGCTGTCGTGGTCGAGGGCATGTCCGCCGTCGACGAGTCCCTGCTCACCGGGGAGGCGGTTCCCGTGGACGTCGGCCCCGGGGACACCGTGACCGGCGGAACCCTGAACACCTCTGGCCATCTGGTGCTCCGGGCCGTGCGGGTGGGTCGGGACACCGCCCTGGCCCGGATCACCCGGCTGGTCGTCGAGGCCCAGAGCGGCAAGGCCCCCGTCCAACGGCTGGCGGACAGGGTCTCTGCGGTTTTCGTGCCCGTGGTCGTGGCGCTGTCCGCCCTCACGCTGGGGGCGTGGCTGTGGCTCGACGGCGACGTCGAGACTGCGTTCACGGCAGCCGTCGCCGTCCTGATCGTGGCCTGTCCCTGTGCCCTGGGACTGGCCACGCCCACGGCCCTGCTCGTGGGGACCGGACGGGGCGCGCAGCTGGGGATCCTGGTCAGGGGACCGGAGGTCCTCGAACGCACCCACCGGCTCGATGTGATCCTGCTCGACAAGACCGGGACCCTGACCGAGGGTGCGATGAGCCTGGTGGAGGCCGTTCCCACGGCCGGGACCGACGTCGGGGACCTGCTGCGGTACGCCGGGGCGATCGAACAGGGCAGCGAGCACCCGTTGGGCAGGGCCGTGGTCGCCGGGGCCCTCGAACGGGTCGGGGCACTGCCGGGGTTCGACCGTTTCGAGTCCGCCGGCGGCCGAGGGGTGCGGGGCCTGGTGACGTCGGGGTCGGTGACCCACGAGGTCGTGGTCGGCAGGCCCGCTTGGGTCGCCGCGCGGCTGTCCGCCCCCGACCTGCCGCGCACCGCCCCCGACCTGCCGCGCACCGCCCCCGACCTGCCGCGCACCGACGAGGACCTGCCGCCCGAGAATCTTCTGCCCGGGGACCTTCTGCGCACTGCCGAGGGCCTCGGGGCGGACGGCCGCACCACCGTGCTCGTGGCCTGGGACGGCGTCCCGCGCGGCGTCCTGGCCCTCGCGGACACGGCGCGCGAGGGCTCCCGGGAGGCCGTGTCGGCCTTCCGGGCCCTGGGCCTGCGCCCGATCCTGCTGACCGGGGATGCCCCCGCCGCTGCCCGCGCGGTCGCCCGCGACGTCGGGATCGACCCCGATGACGTGTACGCGGCGGTCCTGCCGGAGGAGAAGGCCGACAAGGTCCACGAGTTGCAGGCGGCCGGTCACCGGGTGGCGATGCTCGGCGACGGCGTCAACGACGCCGCTGCCCTGGCCCGGGCCGACCTGGGGATCGCCATGGGCAGCGGGACCGACGTCGCGATCGAGGCCTCGGACCTCACGCTGGTCCGCCCCGATCCCCGCGCGGCCGCTGACGCCGTCCTGTTGGCCCGCAGGATCCTGCGGACCGTCCGGCAGAACCTCTTCTGGGCCTTCTTCTACAACGTCGCGATGCTCCCGATCGCGGCCCTGGGGCTGCTGGACCCGCTCCTCGCCGGGGCGGCCATGGCCTTCAGCAGCGTGCTCGTCCTGGGCAACAGCCTGCGGTTGCGCGGTTTCACCCCCGCCGGACGGTGAGGGCGCGGGCCCGCCGGCCGCGGGCCGGGCCCCGGTTCGACGGCGACGTCGTCCCCGCCCCGGCGCCGTGGGTCCGCGTAGGGGTCCGATCCGGACGCAAGGTCCCATGACGGTGCGGATCGGGGCCTTGTGGGACCATCGCCACCATGCGCCTTGACCATGTCTCGTACGCGGCGGAAGAGGATGGCTTGCGCGAAACGGCAGCTCGACTCGCTGCGGTGATCGGTGTCGAACCCGTGGACGTAGGCGTCCATCCCCGGTACGGGACCCGGAACGTCGTGCTGCCCCTGGCCGGTGAGCACTACATCGAGGTGCTGGAGATGCTCGATCACCCCGTGGCCGAGAGGGTGCCCTTCGGCAGGGCGGTCAGGGAGAGAACCCGGACGGGCGGTGGCTGGTTCGGGTGGGTCGTCGCCGTCGACGACCTCGACCCCGTCGAACGGCGACTGGGCAGGGAGCCCCTGCCGGGGAATCGCCGCAGGGCCGACGGGACCGAGCTGCGCTGGCGTCAGATCGGGGTGAACGGTCTGGGGGTCGATCCGCTGTTGCCCTTCGTGCGCCAGTGGGAGGTGGCGACCTGGCTGCGTCCCTCTGCGGGTGCCGAACCCCCCGTACGGTTGGCGTCCCTCCGCCTGGCCGGGGATCCGGCCCGGGTCTGTGGTTGGTTGGGTCGGCCGGCGTCGAGCCCCCTGCACGACGTCGACATCGAGTGGGTCGCGCCCCGCGGCGCTCCCGGAGTCCTCTCTGTCCGCTTCGAGACCCCCACGGGACCCGTCATCATCTGACCTGGTCAAACCCCTGACCGATCCGGGGGGCCCGCCTGCTCAGGCAGCCTCAGCTACTGAGGACGGGCAGCACCACGGGGATCAGACCCCACACCTCGGTGAGGGCGATCTCTCTCTGGCAGATCGTCAGAGCAACAGCGGCCACCATGATGATCAGACAGAGCCTGAGGGTCTTCCCCCAGCTGTTGATCGCTGCTCTCACGACCGATTCCTCGCGTGGCCCGGACCTTTTCCCCTTCACCCCTCGCTCCCCTCCCGGACAGTCACACGGATCGGTTCCGTTCAAACGCCTTTTGGGACTTGAATGAGACCCCCGGAACACGCCGTCCTCTTCAGATGCTATCCGAGTTTCATCACCATAGGACTACATCATCACTCACCGTCCGTCAGAGAACAAGGCAATGTCCGACTACGAGAACCCGTGGGACTCACCTGTCTTTCCGCCCTACGTCCGTCCGCATCTCGCAACTCGACCCACGAACAGATAGGCACAGTGCAAAGGGCTTTTCTCTGGCCTGAGAGCAATGCATCTCGCCCCGATCGGGCTGACGTGTGTCCCGGGCACCGGATCCCTGTCTCCGCCACTGTTCAATCGAACAGGCGTCCGAGTGCCATGTCCGAAGACGCAGGTCCCGCGAAGACCGCTCCCAATCGGACGACTTCACCCCGGAACCTGTCACTCCGGGGCAGAGCGGCAGGATCTGCTTCAGTTGTCAGGCACTGCCCACCAGCGACGATGCAGGTGCCTTCCCCCGCAGGGGCCCCTTGGCACCCCCTTACCCCACGGGGACCCTTCAGTATCAGGATCCTGCACATCTGGCATGCGACGCTGTGGCAGCGTATGGTTCGTCCGAGCTGTGCTTCGGGCACGGTTCGATCCCTTATCGGCAAGGATCGCTTTTCCACGGTTCGGACTGTCCCTCGCACTGCTTCTTGTTCGATGCCAGGGAGAGGGTATCAGGGTGAGTGACTCGAAACAGGAATCCCAGTCTGCGGGTTCCGAATGGTTCAAGAGTTCCTTCAGCGGAACCGGTAACTGCGTCGAGATCAGGGTGGGGGAATTCGTACTCGTACGCGACAGCAAGCACAAGGGCGTCGAACCACTCAGATTCACTCGCGACGAGTGGGGTGCGTTCATCGACGGAGCGAAATCAGGAGAATTCGATCTCGCCTAGTTCCTTCCGCGTCGGGGGTGTCCAGCGGTGTGATCATCACCCCGCCAGACACCCCCGACGTTGTCGATGAGGCTCTGATTTCCGTCACAACTATCTCAGGAAGAGCGCGGGGCAGCAACGTCCGATGATGCTGCACCAACGTCTGCTAATGCAGCATCTATGATCTGTCGGGATTCGTGCGGTTTAGTCACCTGCTCGAATTGCCAAAATGCTTCGAGCAAAGTGACAGGACTCAGCGGCGATTCGTTCTCCCCTTCCGAAGACCCCTCCCTGATAATCATTTCCCCCGTCGGACCTTCCAGATAGAGGATGTCGGGGTCCTCCTGCCCCGGGAACTCGAATACCACGGAACCCGCACGCGACCACCGATACAGGCCGAATTTAAAGGGGATCACCCGTAGTACGACGTTCGGCCGCGAACTCATTTCCAGCAACTTGGTGAGCTGCCGGCGCATCACGCCTCTGTCTCCGTCTCTGTCTCCGACGCTCCGCCGGATCACGGACTCGTCCACTATGCAGTGCAGTTGCGGCGGGTCAGGTTTTTCCAGGACCTCCTGCCGTCGCATTCTCAGGTCCACCTGCGCATCGAGTTCGGCAGGACTGGGGTCCGGTTCCTGGACAACTCTGATCGCTATTCTCGCGTACTCCTCCGTCTGCAGCAGGCCGGGGATCAGCAGGGGCTCATAGTTCCGAATGATCGACGCGGACGACTCGAAGCCGAGGAAGGACAGGTACTCCGGGGAGACGACGCCCTTGTACGCGCTCCGCCAGGAGCGTTCGCGGGAGGATCGGCCGACCTCGACCAGGTCCTCGACCCGTTCCCTGTAGGTCACCCCGTAGTGCGCCAGAAGGGCCCGAAGATCGTTGGTTGCGATCGTGACAGTCCCCG
>JAUPKJ010000085.1 GCA_030837505.1 Actinomycetota bacterium | reverse complement strand
TGCAGATGGCTCCGTTCAGGGTGAATTGGCTCGGCGCGGTGTTCGTTCCGGTGTACGTCGCCTGGAATCCGAACGTTCCTGTCCCTCCGGCGGGGATGGCTCCGTTGTGTGCGGCGTTCGTCGCGGTGACCGACCTCCCGTTCTGCGTCACCGTCGCGTTCCAATAGTTGGTGATCTTCTGGTTCCCGGGGAAGGACCACGCGAGCGACCAGGAGGAGAGGGCGCTCCCGGACGTATTCTTGATCGTCACGCTTGCGGTGAAGCCGCTGCCCCACTGGTCAGCCCCGTAGGTGATGCTGCAACCACCGGGGACGCCGGTCGGTGTCACTGTCGGGCTGACGGTCGGTGTCACTGTCGGGCTGACGGTCGGTGTCACCGTCGGGCTGACCGTCGGCGTCACTGTCGGGCTGACCGTCGGCGTCACTGTCGGGCTGACGGTAGGGCTGGGGGTCGGTGTGGTTCCGGGAAGGTTCCCCCACAGGAGCTTCGTGCCGCTGTAGAGCGGAACGTTCTTCACCGTCACAGGAGTGGAACCGGGCGTGGTGGAGACGCCGGTGTACGACCAGTCGTTCGTCGGATCCCAGGTGCCGACGCCGTCCTTGCCGGCCGTGATCCGGAACTGGATCTCCTTGCGGTAGTCCGACTGCCCGATCGGCGCGATGTGGACGCCCTGGCAGCTGATGGTGAGGTAGTACACCGAGCCGGAGTGCTGGGTGATGGCGCCAGGCTTGGCGCACTGGTTGTACGCCGTGGTGATGGTGATGTCGCTCGGCTTGGTCGCGCCGTCCAGGGTGAAGTAGTAGCGGAACGAGGCGTCGTCCAGGGAGCGGGCCGGCCAGGCGCTCTGGTTGACGACATAGGCCTTGACCTCGGTGAAGTTGGGGCCGCTCGCGTTCACCGCGGCCTGGAGGTATTCCTCGGGGCCGTCCGGGGTCTCCTTCGGCGGGAAGCTGGCGAGCGGTGTTCCGCCGAACTCCGAGTAGAGCCGGGCCAGTGCCGAAGTCAGTCCCGCGTTGTAGTCGATGGCCGGTTCGTTCTGCTGGTAGTTGTTGCGGGTGTCGACGTAGGTCTTACCATCATCCGCGGACGACGGACCGCCCACCAGGGCGCCGATCAGCAGGTGCCGGCTCGCAGTCGGGGGACCGTCGATGTTGTTCGCCCAGGTGCCGTGCGCGGTGCGGTGATGGGTGTTCTTCGGTGAGTTGGTACCGAACCCGACCATGTAGCTGCGATTCGAGGGGTTGGACCCCAGGGCGTAGTTGACCTGTTTGACGGCGAAATCGTGATAAGTGGTCGCCCGCGCGGTGTCCTTGCCGGAGGACTTCAGCCAGTCGCTGTAGTCCAGGGCGACCCAGGCGGTGTTGGCTGCGTACCGAAGTGAACCCCACGTGTCGACGAAGACCTCACCACCGGGGGAGGTGGTGATCTTCGATCCGTTGACGCCGGTCGTGAAGTAGTCGAGCCAGCGGTTGGCGTCGTCGGCGTACTGCTGTTTGCCGGTGAGTTTCGCCAGGAGGACGTAGGCGCCGTAGGACTTGTCGTCCCACGCGATCGTCCACTTGTAGGACTTCGTCGTCGACTGCGGCTCGGTGCCAAGATTCGCGTAGTACGACTCCGCCTTGTCGAGGAAGGCCTTGTCCCCGGTCGCCCGGTACAGCCAAATTGCTCCCCACACCAGCTCGTCCTGGTATCCGGACCAGGACTGGTAGTAGCCCGCTGCGTCGGTGATGCAGTCGCTGTACTCGCCCCGGTACTTGTCGGCGAACTCGTACAGCTGCTTGGCGTGCGTGATCAGTGTCGAAGAGTATGCGGAGTCCGTGGACTTGAAGACCAGGGACGCCGCGGCGAGGGCGGCGGCTGACTCCCCGGCGAGGTCGGAACCGGGGCAGCTCTCGGTGATCTTGTAGGACGGCCTCTCCAGGGGGTTGACCTCGACCGAGCCCCACCAAGCGTGGTCGGTGCCACCGTTCCCCTCCTGGCCGTACAGGACATGGGGTGCGACGTGTTGTTTGACAATGAAGTCCGTGCCCCACCGGATATTGCTGAGCAGATGGTCCAGCTGGCCGGATTCGGCATATGCCTCCCGGTTCTCGGCCACGCCCCACGAGAGCATCGTCATGGTGAACGCCGCCGGGAAACCGAACTTCACCTCGTCGCCCGCGTCCATGAAACCGCCGCTCAGGTCGACGCCGACGTCCTTGCCGTCATTGAGGAGAGCGTCGCTGCGGTAACTGACCCGGTTGCTCGCGGGGAGTTTCCCGACCCGCTGCTGGTCGTAGAAGTAGACGGATTTCTGCAGCGCCTCGCCGTAGTTGTACGTCGCCGCGGCCTGCGCGGGTGTCGCGGGAAGGAGGGCAGGAACTACGGCCCACCCCGCGATCACCGCTGCGACGAGACCCGCTGCCCGACGTCGTCCACCGGTTCGGAAATGACGCGTTCGCATGGCGTTCTCCCAGCTCCCTGATGTGGCGGAGGGAGTGTTGCCCTCCAGCGGGCGCGGGGTCAACGCCCGGGTGGGGTCCATCTCGCCGGATCTGTCCCGGCGAGGTGGGATCGGACGGATCCTCAGGGTGGGCAGCGGTGATGGGCCGGGCGAGGACGTGGGACGAGCGGCGATCGCTGAAACCTCTTCACCTGCTGTCGACGGGAGCCGCACACCGCGGTGGGGTCCGGGGCCACCGAGCCACTGATTGCTCACGGAGCACCTTCGAACCCAGGCCGGCTCGGACGTTGATGAGTGCGTCGGATGGCTTCGTGTCAAGGCGCTGTTGATAAAATGGGCGGAGTTCGGCATATTTCAGGAATTGGGGAAGGAAAGTTATCCACAGTGGTTGACGAGGGGTTCCGGGGAGTGAGTGGAGAGGTTACGGTCGTGGTGTGGGGGATAGGGGATTCAGTGACGAGAACGGTTCGGAGAATCGCACCGGACCGGATCTCAAGACGTCCCTCACGGAGCCTGTGAGGGGTCTTCTTGACGCCGTTCTGCATCATCCGGATCACTCCTATTCCGGGAAGGATCTGCTCGACGCGGTCCGGGAGATCTATGTCGTGGCGTCGATGGTTGACGCCCTCAAACTGGCGTTTCTCGCTGAACTCGACATCCAGCCGGAGGCTGTTCCCGGTGCTCCGGCCAAGACGGCGGCAGCTGTTTTCTTGCGTGAGGCTCTGCATGTGTCCGGCATGACGGCGGCTCGTGACGTGGCCGCAGCGCGGGCGGTGGCCTCGGCCTGCCCCGAGCTGCCGCTCATGGGACAGGCCCTGGCCGATGGGGTGATCTCACGGGAACACCTCGATGTGGCGGTCTCCACCCTGCGCCGCCTACCGCAACACCTGAAGACGCAGACCGTCCAACTGCCGGACGACGCCTCTCCCGATCCTGCTGAAGGTGAGACGGCAGGTGACCAGGAGGACGGCCGCACCGGAGTAGAGGTCATCGACGAACTACTCGTGAAGCAGTCCCGTCTCTTCCCACCGACCACGATCGACCGCTTGGGGCGGCAGATCGTGCATTTGCTCGATCCAGGCCGGGCCGATCGACTCGATCCCGATGCGGTGATGCGCCGACACTGCAGCGTCGGCACCGACTTCACCGGGATGGGGCTGTACCGGCTCACCGTTGATCCCGCAACGCACGCCATGCTCCAGGCCGTTCTGGCACGGTGGTCTGCTCCCCATCCCCCAGGCACAGCGCGTGACGGAGACGGAGAGACCGTGACCGTCACCGACAAACGCACACCGGGTCAGCGCCGGGCGGACGCCATGGTCGCCTGCATCATGAACGGCGACGCCAGGTATCCGGCCCGCAGCGGAGACGCACCGACTCCCTCCGCTGACGCCTCGGACGGCGACATCTCCGCCGATCGCGAGAACGAGGCCACGAACGACGTCGATGACCCGTGTGCCGAGGACCGGCCCGACACGCCGTTCTGGTCGATGGCCCAACCATCCCGTGCCGTTCAGGTCACGGTGATCGCCACCCTCGAGCAGCTTGCCGCAGCCTGCGGCTCCAGCGACCTCAGCGACCCCAGCGGCCGACGCGTTGGTCTGTCACGGCTGTCCTCGGCCGGGACCGCCGGGGCTTTCCCCGGCTCCACCCTCGCTCCGGGGGTCCTCGCCCGGCTCGCCTGCGACAGCGTGCTGTACCGCATCCTCACCGACTCCCGAGGAGCCGTCCTCCACCACGGACGACGTCAGAGGTACGCCAGCCCGGCTCAGAAGCGTGCCCTCGCCGCCCGCGACGGTGGTTGCGTCATCCCCGCCTGCGGCGCCCCTCCCGAATGGACCGATGCGCACCACCTCACACCGTGGGCCGAGGGCGGTGGCACGGACATCGACAACCTCGTCCTGATGTGTGGACGCCATCACACAGATCACCACGCAGGCCTGTACCCCATCGAGATGAGGGAAGGCGTTCCCTGGGTTCGGCTCCCGTCATGGCAGGACACCTCCAGGCCGTGGCTCCGCAACACCACCGCCCAGCATCATCGACTCGCAGCTGAGGTAGCAGCCCTCCTGCTGGGTCCTACCGGTCCTCCTGATCCGACAGGGTCCGCCGACCGAACCGTTCCACCGGAACAGCATCGGCCACCGACCGGTCACCCTCAAGGGTGAGATGTGGATGATCGCCGCTGTCGGCTGCGGACAGCAGCCGACGGTGTGCGGCGGGATCGCAGACAGCACGGTTGCCCTCCGCCATCGGTGGGAGAACCCACCGCTCCGGACGCCGCGGGACGAGATCGGCGAACGTCCGGTTAGCGTCTTCGGTGCCGGCCGGGGGAGCCGGGGGACCACGCTGAGAGGGAGCGTCGAATGAACAGGTACCGGTGGCGGACGAGGATCGGCCTGGCGCTCGCCGGAGGTGCGGTGATCATGCTGACGGCGTGCGCGGGGGCTCCGGGAGACGTCGTGACCTCGAAGCCACCGTCACCCACCGCCGCGTCCGGCGGGGAAGCCGGGTATCAGGTGACCTTCCGGGCCGTGTCGAAGCGTCGGACAGCCCCCGTGGCGACGGTCACGTACCCGGAGGCGAGCGTCACCGGTGGCCCCGACCCCACGGTGCGAGCCGCGATCGAGACCGCGCTGCGTCAGACGATCGACGCCCGGCGGAAGGAGTACGACCAGAGTCTCGACGGAGAGGACCCCTCGGACACGTCCACCCAGAGGATCACGGTGACCTCTCAGGTGCGGTGGGGTCACTTGCTCAGCGTGGAGTTCCTCAACGAGACGTACCGCGGGGGCGAGCCCCACCCCAACACCGACCTCCCGGCAGCCACCGTCGATCTACGCACGGGGAAACAGGTCCGGACCACCGACCTGTACCGTGACGTGGCACCCGTCGACGCCGTGCTCCTCAAGGCCCTGACGGCGAAGCAGACGGGCACCAGTGGCCAGGAGGAAAAGGTCACCGGGGTCACGGTGGGCAAGGGAACGGACGATCTCGTGTCCCTCGATTCGTACCCCACTCCGTCTGGCCTCTGGGTCGGCGTCCCACGGTGCATCCTGGCCTGCGCGTTCGGCATCGTGGAGGTCGTCCTGCCCTGGAAAGACCTTCCGGCCCCGGCTGAGGGTGTCCTGTCCACCGGCACCCCGGCGGTCACGCTGCTCACCCCCGGCGAGTGAAAGGCTCCCGAGGGACGGCCTCGGCGAGCATCCGGTACCCCTCCGGGCTGAGGTGCAGGTGGTCTCCCTCGTCAGCGACCGGCAGCAGGCACCGCGGATCGGCGGGGTCGCGGACCACCTGGTCGAAATCGAGGACACCGTCAAACTCGTCATCGGCGCTGGGACCGGCTCCGGGGCCAGCCCTGAGGCCGGCTCCGAGACCGGGCCGGATGGCGGCGTTGAGTGTCTGCCGGGCCTTCTCCCGGACGCCTGCCGGGTCGTCGTAGTCGCCATTGCCCCCGAAAGGTGTCACGGTGACGCCGTGGACGGCGATGCCGAGGGCATGGGCCCGGAGAGCGATCTGCCGGTACGCCGCCAGGAGATCCTCAACGGTTTTCCGCTGGGCCAGTTCGGTCGCCTCCGTCTGGCCCAGGTCGTTCACGCCCTCGAAGACCACGAGATGCCTCACGCCACTCAGCGCCAGCACATCCCGGTCGAGCCGGGACAGCGCGCTCGGACCGATACCGTCGGCCAGCACCCGGTTGCCACCCGCAGCCTGGTTGACGACCGCAG
>JAUPKJ010000084.1 GCA_030837505.1 Actinomycetota bacterium | reverse complement strand
GGCCGGGGGGCCGGTCCGCCCCGAACGGCCCGGAGCGGCCCGGCGGACACTCACCGCAGCCGGTCGTACGCCTCCAGGGCCAGACGCGCGGTGCGGAACTCCCCCAGCCTGCGAAGCTCCCGGGTGCGCAGCGCCGGGAAGGTCCCCAGCACGTGGACCAGGTCCTCGCGGTCAAGACCGAGCAGGATCGCGTGGGCGGCGTCCAACTCGGCCAGGGCCGGCGCCCGGTCGGCACTCACCGCCCACGGGATGGCGTCGGGAGCCGGGGGGAGCCGGCGCTCGCCGTCGCGCTCGCCGTCGAACCGGTGCGGGACCGGCACCCCGCCGGCGGTCAGCTCCTCCCCCAGACCGGCCAGGTCGTCGTCCCAGGCGACGGCGCGGGCCAGGCGGGTGAGGATCCAGGCCGCGAGGGTCGTCCCCGGTTCCCAGGGGGCCGGGACGTCGTACGCCTCCGGTGGCGGCAGCGGCACTTGTTCGAGTTTGAAGAAGTTGAGGTTCGCCCCGGCGTGCTTCTGACGGACCAGGTGGTCCACGGGCAGGCTCGCCAGGGCCGCCAGCAGCAGCGGCAGCCGGGGGGCCGACAGCAGCGGCAGCGAGTTGCCGACCCCGGCCACGGGCAGGGCGCACGGTATGAGGGTGCGGGGGGAATCGGTCGTCGTCACGTTCCGGTACCCGGCCAGCCACCCGCGGGCGGCCAGGTCGCCGAACCGCTCCTCCACGAGCCGCGCGGGCACCCAGTACCGGTGGGCCCTGCTGCCGCCTCCCCGGTGGTCGAGCAGCCCGGCGTGCTTGGCCTCCCACAGGGGCAGCAGCCCGGGCCCGGGAGCACCGGAGAACCACCGCGAGTCCCGCGTCATGTGCAGCGGGGTGATCAGCCGGAGCTGCCACGGGTCGTCCAGCAGGCGGGCCCCGTGCGGGTCCCTGCCGTGCAGGACCGGCCAGCGCCGGTGCACCGCAGTGACGATCCGGGCGTCCGTGGCGGAGCCGAACAGGGGCAGGGTCCCGGTGTTGGGGTTGACCAGGCGCGGCAGGTCGGGTTCCAGGGACCAGGCCCGCCCGTCGACCGGTTCGCGCGGGTCGCGCAGCCCGACGGCGACCTGCGCCGGGCCCCGGTCCCGCCCCGTGGCGTCGGCCCGTCCGCGCAGCACGAGCACTGCGACCCCCACCCGCTGGCTCACGCCCCGGAACAGGGGACGGGGAGGGTCGAGCAGGTGCAGACGCTCCAGGGCGCCGTCCGCGAGCAGGGCCTGCCACAGGCGGGAGGCCGACCGGTCGGCCGTGATCCCCGCGGGGACCAGCAGACCGGCCCGGCCCCCCGGGGCGAGGAGCCTCCAGCAGGTCTCCACGAACGGCAGGTAGGCGTTGAGTTCGCCGGCGCCGGTCAGGGGATGGCGGCCGGCCTCGCGCAGTCGCCGGGCCGCCAGTGCCCTGGCCTCGCGCAAGCGGGCCGGTGGCGCACCGGCCCAGTCCCGCCCGTGCACCTTGAGCCGCTCCCACGGCGGGTTGGCCAGGACGACGTCGAACCCGCCCCTCCACCCGGTGACCTCCTCGCGCTGGGCGTCGACGCGGCCGAGGACGGCGGGGAAGGCCCCGGCCCAGTCCAGCCCGTGCTCCCCGGGGCCGAGCAGGGCGTCCCCGACGACCAGGCGGCCGGCGAAGTCCTCCGGCGCGCACGGGTGGCCCGCCGCCGTGACCTCCGCCGCCAGAGCGGCCCGGCAGACGGCGATCGCAGCGGGGTCGTCGTCGACGCCGTGCAGGGCCGGGGCGGCCAGGGCGGGAGGGCAGCCCAGGGCGAGCAGGCGTACGAGGGCAGCGCGCAGCAGGGCGCCGGAACCGCAGGCCGGGTCCACGACCGTGGGGATCCGGGCGGGCGAGGCCCACTGCCCGTCGGGCAGGGCCGTCCCCTCGGGCAGGGCGTGGTCGGCGAGGACGGCGGCGAGCTGCGGCGGGGTCGCGAAGGAGCCCCGCCGACGGCGTTCCCCCGTGCCGGCCGGGACGAGCTGGACAGTACCCCCCGCGCCCGGGCTCGGGACCTTCAGCAACAGCCCGGCGTAGTCCCCCGCGAGCGCGCGGATCCCCGCGTGGTCCTCGCCCGCCCAGGCCCGGGCCGTCGCGAGGACGATCGCGGCGTCCCGCCAGGAGTGGGGGTCCTCGGGGGCTTCGCCCCGCCGGCGCAGGTCCCCGGCCGCCCTCAGGACGAGGGCAGCGCTGTCGGTGGCCTTTTTCGGCTGTCGGTCGGTCCCTGTCACGTGTTCCGCACGCCCAGCTGGCGCAGGGCCTGCTCGACGGCGCGGGACAGGGGGCGTTCGCCGAGCTCGGTCAGGTCGACCCAGGCGGCGTCGTCCGTGGTTCCGCCGACCTCTGTCACGTGGGGCCGGGGCCGGCCGGGGATCTGTGCGGAGTAGAGGATGCGCACGACGTGGTAGTCCTCGACCCGGCCGGAGGGCGACTGACCCGTGAAATGTGCGCTGTCGATGTCGCGCAGCAGCGCGCCGTCCAGGGCCAGACCCGTCTCCTCCAGAATCTCCCGGTGCAGTGCGGCCAGGGGTTCCTCGCCGTGCTCGACCCCGCCGCCCGGCAGGGACCAACGCCCGTTGCCCGCGAAACGGGACATCAGCAGACACCCCTCCGAAAGGATCACACCGTAGGAGCCCACTCGCTGGACCCGGGGCAGGGACTTGCCGTTGTGCTGCGCGGCGGCGGGCGCCGTTCGGACCGGTTCCGCGGCTGTGGTGCCGGGACCGGGGGGCCGGTCGTCGGGGCTCAGGCCGAGGGCCCTGGCCGTGAAACCCGAAAGCCTCAGGTGGGGCAGCTCCTCCAGGGGGAAGACGCGCCCGCAGCGGCGGCCGCTCGTGCCTGCGCAGCCCTCCAGCAGGCGCAGCCCCAGGCCCTTGCGCGAGCGGCCGCCCGGCCGTTCCCCCTGCGACAGTTCGGTCTCGAAGACCAGATGGACGGTGTGGCGGTGTTCGCGGCGCCGGGGGATCCTGCGGACATCGCTCAGCGCGTAGCGCACCCGGCCGGCAAGAACCTCCTGGGCCGTCACGGCCAGCACCCCCCTGGTCGCGCTCTGACGTGGGTGTTCACCGTGCCGGACGCGGTCCCCGGGCAGGGACCACCTTCCCGGGGACTCCCCTCGCCTCGACGAGCGGACCAGGAGCACGCCGTCGTCCTGCCTGATCAGCGCAGCCGCGAAGACGCACTGTCCGGACCGCAGATCACCCACCCTGCGACCGTACCCGGGACAGGACGAAGATCACGCAGGTACCGGGTATCGAGGCTCGAACGATCGGCAAGGAGAAGCGGGAACTCATTCCCATTCGATGGTGCCGGGCGGCTTGCTCGTGACGTCGAGCACGACCCTGTTGACCTCGGGAACCTCGTTCGTGATCCGGGTGGAGATCCTCGCCAGGACGTCGAAGGGCACGCGCGTCCAGTCGGCCGTCATCGCGTCCTCGCTGGACACCGGGCGCAGCACGACGGGATGGCCGTAGGTCCGCCCGTCGCCCTGCACCCCGACGGACCGGACGTCGGCCAGGAGCACCACGGGGCACTGCCAGATCTCCCCGTCCAGTCCCGCGGCGGTCAGTTCCCGGCGGACGACGGCGTCCGCGGCCCGCAGGGTCGCCAGACGCTCCTCGGTGATCTCCCCCACGATCCGGATCCCCAGGCCGGGTCCCGGGAAGGGCTGGCGGTGCACGATCTCCTCCGGCAGGCCCAGTTGCTCGCCCACGGCCCGCACCTCGTCCTTGAACAGGGTCCGCAGCGGCTCCACCAGGTCGAAACCCAGGTCGTCCGGCAGGCCCCCGACGTTGTGGTGACTCTTGATGTTCGCAGCGCCCTCGCCGCCGCCGGACTCCACGACGTCGGGGTAGAGGGTGCCCTGCACCAGGAACCGAGCGGGCTGCTCTCCCGCTGCCGCAGCACCGGCCGGCCCGGGGTGGCCCACGATCTCGCGGGCGGCGTCCTCGAAGACCCGGATGAACTCCCGGCCGATGATCTTACGTTTGCGTTCGGGGTCGGTGACCCCGGCCAGGGCGTCCAGGAAACGTTTGCGGGCGTCCACGACGTGCAGCCTCACCCCGGTGGCCGCAACGTAGTCGCGCTCCACCTGCTCGGCCTCGCCGGCGCGCAGAAGCCCGTGGTCCACGAAAACACAGGTCAGCTTGTTCCCGACGGCCCGCTGCACGAGAGCGGCCGCCACGGCGGAGTCGACGCCGCCCGACAGCCCGCAGATCACCTGGGCGTCGCCGACCTGCGAGCGGATCCGGGCGACCTGCTCGTCGATCACGTTCCCCGTCGTCCAGTCCGGGGCCAGGCCCGCGCCCTCGTACAGGAAGCGCTCCAGGACTCGTTGGCCGTGCTCGGTGTGTTTGACCTCCGGGTGCCACTGCACCCCGAACAGGTGTCGGTCGGGATCCTCGAAGGCCACGACCGGGGAGGACGCCGTCCGCGCCGTGACGGCGAACCCGGGCGGCGGCGCGCCGACGGCATCGCCGTGACTCATCCACACCGACTGGTGCAGGGGCAGACCGTCGAGCAGAACCCCGGCCTCCCGCTCGACCAGCACCTCCGTGCCGCCGTACTCCCGCGCCCCGGTGTGATCCACCTCACCGCCGAGGGCCCGGGCCATCGCCTGGAAGCCGTAACAGATGCCCAGCACCGGGATCTGCGTCTCGAACAGGGCCGGGTCCACCTGGGGGGCGCCGTCCGCGTACACGCTGGCGGGCCCGCCGGAGAGCACGATCGCGGCGGGGCGCCGCGCCACGAGCTCCTCCACGGACAGGGTGTGGGGAACGATCTCGGAGTAGACGTGCGCCTCACGCACCCGCCGTGCGATGAGCTGGGCGTACTGGGCGCCGTAGTCCACGACGAGGACCGGGCGGTGCTCAGCGCCGCGCTCGCCGTCCCCGGGTACGGGGTGAGGTACGGGGTCCTGCCCCGCTGCGGGGTCCTGCGCGGCCGGGGGCACCGGCGAGGGGCTGGTCGGCTGTTCCTTCACCCCGGGCAGCCTACTGGCTGGTCACAACGGCCCCGGGCCCACCGCCCCGCCGCCCCGCCGCCGCCGACGGGTACCGATCGACCGGTCAGGATCATCCGAGGCTCTCCCCAGGATCTTTACGCCGGGAACCGCGCGGCATGACGTCGATAGCACGATATGACAGAGTTCGGTGCAGTCCAGTTGCGTCACTGCTGCGGACTGTGCGGTCAGACGATCCGGGGAGGACATGTGGGTCTGTTCCGGCGCAAGGGTAGACACGGCCCGTCCAGACAGGACCGCTTCGAGGAACCCGACGAGTTGTTCCGCTACCTGTCCGTCCACCAGGCCGCCCGTATCCGGGCCCTGGCCCATCAGGCGTTCGCCGAGCAGGGGCTGGAGGTGACGGTGTGCCCCGGGTACGTGCAGACCTCGGACGGCCGCCAGTTCGGCCTGTCCAATCTGGCGGCGGCCTGCCACCACCATCCCGGCGGGGAACGGGCCTGGCCCCGCACGGTGCGCGGGCACGTCGGCAGGATCCTGCGGGCCATGGAGTCCGCGGTGGACCCGACGCAGTTGTCCTTCGACGACCTGCGGGAGAAGGTCTTCATCCGTCTCGTGGGCACCTCCAACCTGCCCGGCCTGGACAATTTCCAGTACCACCGGCCGATCGCCGGCGATCTCGTCGAGCTGCTGGCCCTGGACTCCCCCGAGTCCGTCACGCTGCTCAGCGACGAGGTCGTCTCCGGGCAGGACATCGCGGACCTGCGCCTGGCGGGGGTGATGAACCTGCTGCGCGAGCCCTTCGGCCGCCACGAGCGGGTCGACGTCTCGGCCGGCAGCGGGTTCTGTCTCGTGGCCGGCGACTCGGTGTACACGGCCAGCCGCCTGCTGACCATGACCGATGTGCTGAACCGGGCCCAGCAGCCCCCCGAGCCACCCGCGGGGCTCCTCGTGTGCGCCCCCAACCGTCACCAACTGGCCTTCCACCCGATCGTCGACCGCGGGGTCCTGCCCGCCCTGCACGAACTGGCGGGTTTCGCCGCGAGGAACCACGCCGACGGAGTGGGTCCGGTCAGCCCCTTCGTGTACTGGTTGCAGGCCGGACAATGGCAACAGCTGTCCTTCGCCAACGGCGAGCGCAACCTGCGCATCGAGATCGACGACCGTTTCGGGGCCGTCCTGCAGTCGCTGCCCCACGAACGCCACCGCCCCGGGTTGTGATCCCGGCCGGGTGATCCCGGCTGCCCGACCCCGTGGGCGGGTCTGCTGCCCGGGGAACGGGCAGCCGATGATGGGGGCATGCGGACGAGCGGCGAGGAGAG
>JAUPKJ010000010.1 GCA_030837505.1 Actinomycetota bacterium | reverse complement strand
GAGTCCGGGTACGCCCTCGCGGCGACCGGCCGCGGTTCCGGCGCCGTCATCCTCGTGGCCCCCCTTCTGGCCGCGGCCTGCGCCTGGAGCGGGGCGAGGGTCCACAGGGTCCGACGGACGTACACGAACTCGTGCCGGTCCAGCCTGGTCGTGGTCCTCGACGCACTCTGGCCCCTGATCCTCACCGGTGTGATCGCGGTGCTGGCGGCGATCCTCGCGGAGTTCTCCAGCCAACAGATCCCCCTGCGCCCCGACCCGGGCATCCTGGCCGTCAGCGTTGTGTTGATCACAGCGGTCTGCCTGGCGTCCTTCGCCCTCGGGACCCGCCTCACCCCCCTCATCTCCGCCCCCCTGGCCCTCAGCGTCACCTACGCCTGGCTCGTCATCCCCTGGACCCTGGAACCCCTCTGGATCCGGCACATGAACGGCAACCTGAGCGGATGCTGCATGATCCACCAGGTTCTCTCGGTCAAGGTCATCGCTTCGGCGCTCGCGTTGTACGGGGCGATCGCCGCAGCGTCCCTGCTCCTGCTCGTCGTGGTCCGCCGACGCGCTGTGGGCCTGACCCTCGGCGCGATCTCCGCCGTGATCTTGTTGGGGGGAATCAGCACCTCGCAGGCGCTCGTCTCCGGCAGGCAGGCCACTGCGGGGACTGCGCGCACGGAGGGCCTGCGCTGCCGGCAGGGCCGCGTGGAAGTCTGCGTGTGGAAGGAACACGCCGATCAGCTCCCCCTGCTGTCGGCGACGGCGGACGGATTCGCCGCAAAACTGGCCGCTCGCGGAGTGGACACGATCGACCGGCTCACGGAGTCCCACCCCTCCGCAACCCCCCGGACCGGAAGCTTCATGGTGAGTGAAGAACTGACGGACGACGAGGTGAAGACCTCCGTCGCGCAGGGGTTCGCGCCGTCCCTCAGCAGCGTTCCGGGGTGCGAGAACAAAATCTACAGTTCCTCGCAACAGGACGCCGCCAGGCAATTCCTCATCGACGTCGCTGTCGCCGAGAACTGGGTCAAGCAGATCCTGAAGGTGCCCACCGACAACCAGCTCACGAACCCGCAGAGTCTCAGGACTCGCAAAACCCTCCGGTCGTCGTCCCCCGCGGCGCAGGCCCGGTGGTTCCTCGCCGTCTCCTCCGCCGTCGAGACCTGTGATCCGTCGGCGCGGACGGCGGGCTGACTCCCATGTTGCTGTATCTGCGGGCCCGGAAAACCCTTCGGGCTCTGGCAATCATCGGTGCCGTCCAGGTCGTGATCCTGGCCACCGGCGCAACGAAAGTGCCGTTCCTGAGCCTGGCCGACGGCGGCTCGGTGCAGCTCCCCGCAGCGTTGCTCCTGCCCGTCCTGGCTGCGGCAGCGGTCGCGTACAGCGTTGCCGCCCCCACCTCCGTGCTGGAAAGGGTCGCGGTCCGGCCGCTTCAGCGGCTCGACGCCGTCCTCGTCCTCGGGTACTGCCTGTTCCTGCTGGTGAGCGGCGGCCTGCTGTGGACTGCCGGAGTGGACCTTGCCGCCGAATCCACCCGCAACGCCCTCGGGTTCGTGGGAGCGACCTGCCTGGCCGTGCGTTTCCTCGGCCCGGGCCCCGGCACGACGATCCTGCCGGTCTACGTGCTGCTGTCCGTGGCCTCGGGAGGGGCCCGCCGGCCCCGCCCCTGGACCTGGTTCCTGGTCCAGGACGCCGGGCCCCGGGACGTCACTATCGCTCTGCTGCTGCTCGGCCTGGGTCTCCTGTGCTGGTCCTCGCAGGAACGCACCGGCGGTTCCAGGGGTTTCCCACAGACCGCTGTATGACACCGCCTCATTTTTGCGGAGATCATGGGTGGCCCGGTGTCCAGGAGACAGTTCGAGGGCTCGGGCGGAGTTCCTTCCGGACGACCACGGCATTCTCAAGGTGGGTGTCGTCAGGGTCGATGTCATCAGCTGAGGCTGGGTCCCTGATCGAACCGGATTGAACCGGAATGAAGGGGTATGCTTATGCGTACTCGGTCCTTCACTATCGTGCAGAAGTTCGGGGTGCTGGGGGCGGTGGGGTTTCTCGGCGCCATCGTGACCGGCGGGGCCGGCCTGGTGGCGGTCACCCGGTACCAGGACCTGTCCACTGAACTGGCCTCCAAGACGACTGCCCAGAACATCATCCGTGAGCTGGACACCCGGGCGAGTGAGCTGAAGGTGGACGGGTACAAGGCGATCGTCCGTCCCAAGCCCACGGAGGAACTCGCCGAGCTCGCCGAGGATTCCGAAAAGATCACTACCCGTCTGGCGAAACTGGACGCTCTCGACCTACCCGTGGCGGACCGTCAGCGCATCGGGAGTCTGTCGGCAGCCTTCCAGGACTACGTCAAGCAGATCGACGCCTACGTGAAGACCGCCGTCGCCGATCAGACGGCGGCCCGTTCCGACTGGGAGGCCATCCAGAAGGCGAACGACGCCACCGACGAGGCCGTCGGGAATGCGGCAGACGCGTTCGACGCATCTGCTGCGGCCACGACCCGGCAGCAGGACCAACTCGGAAGCTCACTGAGGATGATCATCGTGTTGGCGCTGGTGCTCTGCGCTGCGGGTGTCGCCTCTCTGACGATCGTGCTCGCCCGGGGGATCGGGCGACGTGTCGGGCGTATGACGGAGGTCCTGGCCGCTGCTGCCGAGGGCGACTTGACTGTTCGGGCGGCCATCCAGGGAACCGACGAGGTGGGCACCATAGGCCGGTCCGTCGACGGGCTCCTGGAACGGCTCGGCGGTCTGATGGGAGCCATCGCCCGGGCAGGTCGTGACCTGGACACGGCGTCCCAGCAGGTGAAGAGCATGGCAGCGGCTGTTTCCGCGTCGTCTCAGTCCGCGTCGTCGCAGACCCAGGCGGTGGTGGTCTCGGCTGCGGACGTCTCCCACAACGTCCAGACAGTCGCCGCAGGGTCGGAGGAGATGGGCGCCAGTATCGCCGAGATCGCCAGGAGCTCCCAGGAAGCGGCGCAGGTGGCCAGCGGCGCGGTCCGGGACGTGGAGGAGACGACCGGAAGGATGCGTCAGCTCAGGGAATCGAGCCAGGAGATCGGGGACGTCGTCCGGTTGATCACATCGATCGCAGAGCAAACCAATTTGCTCGCTCTGAATGCCACCATCGAGGCCGCCCGGGCGGGCGATTCGGGCAAGGGTTTTGCGGTCGTCGCCGACGAGGTCAAGCAATTGGCGCAGGAGACCGCCCGGGCCACCGAGGACATTTCCCGCAGGGTGCAGACGATCCAGGGCGACGCCGAGGGTGCGAGTTCTGCGATCGGCGACATCGCCTCGGTCATCTCCCTGATCCACGAGTTCCAGACCACGATCGCGGGAGCGGTCGAGGAACAGACCGCGACGACGCAGGACATGAACACCGGTATCAGCGATGCGGCCGATGGCTCGACCCGGATTGCCACCAACATGACCGGGATCGCGGATGCCATGGCCCAGACCGCCACCGCGATAGAGGAAGCGCTCCGAAGCGCTGACGAACTGGCCCGGATGAGCACAGAACTACGGCACGCGGTGGACGGATTCCGGTTCTGATCCGGTCACCGTCGTGTTGCCCTCATGACGAGAGGGGCGTGCGGCCAAGGGCTACTGCTGTGAAAGGCCGTTGCGGAGCGGGTGGACAACGTAGGTGGTGCCGGTCGAGCCGGTGAGCCAGTTTCGTTCGAACTGGCCACGGTCGTAGACGCGTCGCACGGTGTCGTTCGACGGAGCAGCCGGGTCCGCGACGATCACGTCGCCGGTGCTGGTGAACCCGCTCACCACGAGGAGGTGGCCGCCGCTGCGCGGGATCGAGGCGCTGTCCAGGTCGTTGTCGGTCCGGTCGTCGGTGTTGTCCCAGGCGATGCTGGCCGCGACGGGAACCTTGCGCAGGATCCAGTTCTCGACGTCCTGCAGGGACTCGTACTGGCGTACTGAGCCGTCCAGACCGTAGGCCGAGGCGTAGGCGGTGTTGAAGGGCCAGTTCCCGGTGCCGCTGTAGGCGACGTCCCAGGTGTGCAGGGCGGCCCAGTCCACCTCGGGGTCACGCCGGCCGTGACTGTCGAAGACCTCGTCCGGGCCCAGCCCGGCCAGGTCGTGCCGACTCGGTCCGGTGTTCCAGTAGGCGAGCAGCATCGCGGTGGACGTGGGGCTGCACCACACGGCCCCACCGCCTCCGTAGGCCGGGAACTCGCCGGTGTGGATCATCTGGGAGAAGGGCGGCACCGCCAGTTCCACTGTTTCCTTCATCGTGGTGGCGCTGGTGCCCTGGGCGCCGGTCAACGACGAGGTGGTGGCGGCCATCGCGAAGACCTCCGGGCGGTCCTGCGCGGCTGCGTGCAACACGGCGCGCAACCGGTAGGCGGTGGGGGCACCGTTCGCACCGGGCACGTACGTGTCGGTGTAGATCTTCCCGTCGGCGTCCTTCTGGCCGTTGATGCTGGTCCGGGGCGTCGTGTTCGAATCGAACGACCAGTTGCCCATCTGGTACCAAGCACTCCAGTGATCGGCAACCTGGACGCTCAGCCGGATCTCGATCCAACTGTCGCCCGGGGTCCTCGCCTGCCAGGAGGGCACCAGGTCGCCGATGCCGGACTGCGGTCGCCGCACCGGTGACGTCCAGGACCCGCTGTCGCTGCCACGCCTCAGCGTCAACGCCGCGCGCCCGTTGACGTCCTGGATCTGCACGCCTTCCGTCAGCTCACCGGTCCGGAAATCAGCCTGGGTCCGCCAGGCGGAGAAGGACACCTGTGACGGTGACACCTGCGACGGCGAGGAGCACGCCACCGCACCCATCGCCGGCTGACCGACAAAGACGCCGACCACGGCCAACAGTGCCAAACCGGTTATTCGCCCATGAACCATGCAGGTGAAAATACCGCACAGGTGCAGGAGAACCTTCCCGACGTGCCGCAGCCGACCCCTGTCCTTCTCCCTCCGACGCGTGCCGACGGGAGGCCGGCGGGGCCGAGCAGGAGAGCACTCGTCCACCGGGCCTGTCGAGTCCGTGGGTAGCCCGAGGGCGACATCCTCTCGGGCTACCCGACCCCCCACTGACACCCCCAACCACCGGGTGCCCCGGTTGAAGCCTGCTCAGATTCGAGGGAAAGACTTGAGTCTTTGCCCGAGGATGCTTCCTGAGGGATCGCCGTCGTGCAGTCGAAGCACGACCGCGTCGTCGAAGATCGATCGATCTGAGAACTCGTCCCAGGGCACGTTGTCGCTGTTGATCGTCAAAAGATACTGGTAGCCGTACTCGGCAGCTGATGCTGCGGCGATCTCGATCGCCCTGGCGGCCTGTCGCTCGTCGACATCGGCGAAGATGGAACTGTCGTGTATCAGGAACCCCGGCCCTCGGCCGTGACTGGCAAGGTCTTCGCTCAGAGCGATGTTATAGGCGAAGATTGCCATCAGATGCACTCCACCCGAACCCGTCTTCGGCAATGCCATCTTGAATTGAATACCATTCTTTCCTGGAGAGACCCTCAGATCGGCCGGCTCTCCGTACAGTGTCTCGACCACCTCACCGAATCGGGCGACCACGCCGGCCCTGAGATCGAACCGTTCTTGCAGATCCAGTTTGGTTCGAGATACAAGATCGAGCTCGTCCGACTTCAGTTTTGCCTTCCGGTCACTCAGATCACGCAGGGTTCGGATCTGCTCTTCGATCTGCGAGACCGAGACTTGCGACTCCGCAAGACGCCTCTGGAGAGCGGCGAAGTCATCGAGCGCACCGCCGGAACGAAGCACTTGAAGATCTTTTTCTTGCTGCGAGGCGAGCCGGGACTGTTCTTTCTCGCGCTGCGTGATTCGATCACGGATACGCCTGGTCTCATCCGCAAGATAGGCTGCGCGGTTGGAAGCCACCAGCCGTTGGAACTCCGCAGCCTCGTCGAGACTGCGTACGACGGCTTCTCCAAGCACTATTCCGGCTTCGGAGAACAATCTTTCCACACTGATATGACTCGATGTGAACTCGTCGTGTATCTGGGATTCATACAGCGTAAGCTGTTGGCGGTCGGTGAAGTTCTCGTTCCCCAGCGCCTTGATCCGCGAGGTCGTTCGCTGAACGCGAGCCTCAATTTCGCGATAGGCCGGAAGAACCGAGAATCTGCTGATCTCCTGCGCCAATTTTTCCGATCTGCGCTGAGCTCGCACGAGCTGAGGTTCCAGGGCGGCGATGCGTGCCTCGATGGTGTTCTCCGGATCATCCGCCAACGCCACTCGAGTCTTGCGATCCTTGAGATCGGCCCATTCCCTTGCGAACCGCCAGTCGAGATTGAGTAGATACGCATTCTCTGCCTGTACGGCTTCAGCTCGCTGGTTCGCGAGTGTGTGGAACGGGTCGATGAGTGAGTCCGGACGGTATCGAGCAAGATGACGCATGAGGCTACGGAACGTCGGGGGATCGGCGGGCAGATCTGCACGTGCGAAGCACTCGTTCCCGAGCCAATTCGTCCACCGGCGCGATCCGATGACGACTTCGTCCGCATTGCCGGTGACCTCACGGCCGACGATCCCAGCGGAAGTCGTATCGCCCGCGATGCGAACCTCCGCCGGGGCGTCCGGACTGCGAGAAACATGAAGCGTCGCTCCGGCTCGGGTGGTGAGTGAGAGAGTGAAGGACCAGCCCTTCCCTTTCATCTGTTCCAAGCGATCGCTCATGTTGGCACCGAGGCAGAAATCGATCAACGCAAGTGCTGTCGTCTTTCCAAGACCGTTCCTGGAATCGGTTCTGGTGGAGTCCCTGGCCCGATCTGCCATGACGATATTGAGATCGTCTCGAAATTCAATCGACCGAAATCCCGGGAATCCTGCTGTCAATTCGTTCAGGCGCACGTCAGGCCTCCCATCGGAGGAGGCCTCGATCGATCGTGACGAGACCGATCATGAAGAGCAGGGTGAGCGCATCGATGAACGTATCGAAAGATGCATCGGGATGCCCTTCTCGGTATGAACTCCACAGTTCGCTCACCGTGGGATTGTCGTGCCTGAGCGGGAGCAGGGCTGCGGCTCTCCCCAAGACGCTGTCATGCGCTGGAATGTACTTGGTCGGAAGGATCATGCTGGCACCTCGAAGACATCGCAGACCTCGAACAAGTGACACAGAACTGCGGCGGCGGCCGCACGAATTGTAAAAAGACGTGCACTGTCAGTCTGTGGTGAAGCTGCGCAGTTCGTGCCGAAACTGATGAGGGACAGGAAGAGGGAATCGCCCGTGATGCCATTTGCGCGGAGTCGCTCGTATTCGTGGACGAATCCAGCTCTGAGCCGCTCGGGGAACTTCGATGACAGTTGAGCCTGGCGACGGATGTAGTCTGCCACTTGAGGGGCCTGCGCGAGACCGATGGTCATCGTGGGGCGGATTGCATCAGTCAGTGCGTTGGTGTCCATTTTTGTTTGCGGGGGGATGGCGACCATCGGCGTTGAGGCGAGATCGATGTCCCCATCAGCAAAAGCTTTGCAAACGATTTCCAGCTCGGCGAAGGAGACATGAGTTGCCCCGACCGACAGTTTGTCGATGGTCGCCTTCTCCGCGGATTGTTTCCATTCCTTCAAAGTCTCGACCGGGTAATCGGCGTGGTTCTTGTCGACCAAGCTGTGGTGATGGGCGCAGAGCAGAACAAGGTTCGCATAGTTGTCGCGTTCCGCGGCTGAAAGCGTCGGATTGGGCCGTGGCCCAACATCCGAAGAGCCTTCGATGTGGGCTATGTTCCCGAGGACGACAGGCTCGTCCCCGGTGAAGTCAACGATGGCCGAGACGCAGCCTGGAAATGCACAGTAGTGACCTGAGGTCAAGAACAGCTGTTTCAGGGTCAGATCTGAATAATTTCGCGCCATCGAGCCTCCCCGTCCCAGTCATTGCCCAGCCGCCCCACCGTCTGTGCGGCAGGGTATCGCTGGCCCTTCCGTGTACTCATCGCGCCCATGATCGTTCTTCTGGCGGTCTCGCGGGCCGCGCCGCACGGAGTGACTCATGGTACGCCGACGTTCCGAGCGATCTTCCCTGAGTCGTTCGTGGTCACGGCAAGTCCTGGGTGCGCTTCTTCCCTGAGCAGGTCTTTCGCTGGGAAGAGGTCAGAGACCCGACCGCGTCCATCGACGCAGGCGTCGTCGACCGTCAGCTCAGCGGTGCCTGGAGGAGGAGAAACCCCCGCGGGAGTGATGGAATGGGGCGTCGTGACCCGTGTCCGAAGGAGCTGACGTGCCCACACCGAAACAGAAGTCCGGTTCTTGCTCCGCGGGGCCCGAAGGCCCGGGGCTGAACGAATTGACCATCCGACGCCAGGGCAGTCGGGCGCTGACGCCGGCGCAGGACGATGCGTACGTTCTGCTCTGCGCGATTGCGGAACGGCTGCGTGACCACGACCTGACCACGGTGGAGGTCATGCACAAGCAGGCCTGCGCGATGGACGATCTGCACGACGGCGTACCGGTGGTGGTCCTGGCGGCGTACGAGTTGCTGGAGACCATTCTCCGCAACGAGATCGTGGACGCCGACCGGCAGTGCACCTGCTGGCTCACTGCCGCCGCGCGCGCTTTCGAGATCAGGAACTCTCTGTCCCAGGCCATGCTGGTCCATTCCCTGCTGTCCCTGGCGAGGCATCCCATGGTCACGGACCAGGCCCGTCAACAGGTCCAGACCCAGTACGGAACCCTGCATGCTGAGGTGTCCCCGAAAGCCGTGGTCCAGGCGGTGCCCTCGACAGAGACTCTCGTGGACGCCTGCGTGACAGGCGGTGTGATGTCGGCGGCGATGCTCCAGGACATCCTGGCGATGGCGGGTCTGGGGTCCCTCGGACACGAGTAGAGGTCCGCCCCTTCCCCCAGGAGCCTGTCCACCGTTGCCCTACCCTGCCCCATCACCGGGAGATATCAACCTGCCTGGAGCACCCCGGGGAGGACTCTCTTCCCGCAGATCGCTCGTGGGACGGGGCCTGGCCCTCCGACCGTGCACGCGGAGGTCACTCGCCTCGTGTCGGCGGGAATGGCGACAGATCACAGCCGAAGCCACCTCTTGCCGGTCGCTCTAAAGTTGGGCGGCCGTCGAGGGGATTCTCAGGTGTCTTCCGGCGCCGACCATGGAACGGAGCAGCCGGTAGCCGTCCTGCCGAGAGACAGCTCCGCAGGTGATTCCCTGATGCCTGGCGGACTTTTGAGCTTCCTGGGCGATGGCCTCGACCCAACGCCCCCGTCCATCCAGGATGTCGCGCAGCAAAGATCCGCTGTTGACGGACGCAAAATTACAGAGGACGGTATTGTCCGGGAATCAATGGATCATCACGGCGCGAACACTAACTCGCTCTCTTCTCCGGTTCCCTCGTCTTTAAGGGCTGCTTTTCTTTGAGGAGGCGTCTGCAGCTGTTCGGTGCACTCCAGGAGATCCCGCAGGATCTCGGTCTCGACTCCGATGACGTTGGCGGCAACTCGCAGCGTTATGTGACCCTGGAAGTATGCCGTGAGACAGTCCCGGAAGAGAGCCATGGGAGGCCGGGGTCGCTGACTGGCGGCAACCCACTCGGCGAGCGTTTCAGTTTCTTGCGCCAGACTTGCGCAGTACCGGGTCCGCAAGGAAAGCAGGTTCGCTCGATCGCTGCCCGAAATGATTCCGAGATTCGAGAGTCGAAATGCCATGGCGCTCGGCGAGACCGCAAATCTCATGACGAGCCGGCTGAATGACTCGACGGAGATCTGATCTCCGCCCTTGAGTGCCTCGTTCGATGCTTCCCTGACCTCGTCGTGTGGCATCAGGAAGGAGGCGGCGAAGGCATTCGCCCGGACCTCGGTCTCAACCCCTCTCTGGGCGGGACCCATGACGTGCTCATCGACATGAAGACGTTGATCATCACCGGAGAGGAGGTGTCCCAGTTCATGCGCGAGAGTGAACCACTGCCGAGTGGGGGTGGCGCTCCTTGCCACAACAATCAGTTTCGCATACTCACTGCGCCAGGCCAGTCCATCGCAGCCGGAATCGATATCAAGAATCGCGACATCGATTCCGAAAACAGACTCGATGACGTCGGCCAGACCTTGACCGAGAGAGTTCTTTCCCGCAGCTCTGACCAGCTCCAGGGCTTGCTCAGCCAACGCCTGACCCTGCTCGATCCATCGACCGCACGGGCCGGCCTCGAGTTCGACCCACTTTTTGGATCGTCCTTCGATGAATCGCAGATCAGAACGGACCTGTGCCAGCGCCGAGGCGTGTGAAATCGCGGCAGCAACAGCGGGCCCCTGGTAGTCGTCGGCAACGCGGGCCGCCATCGCGGGCACAACACTATCTCCATTCAACAGCCAGTCAACCGTGACTCCAGCCAACTCGGCGATATTGGCAAGATCGAGTGAAGTGAACCGCCGTGTTCCGTTGAGCGACTTGGACATCTTGGGTGGGTCCAGCCCGGCCTTGACAGCGAACTCCCCCTGCGCGAGGCCGCTCTCTCCGATGATCTGCCTTACACGCGCTGTTACTGGAAACGGAAGATCCATAAATGCAGACTACTGGTAACTTGCGAAAATCGCAACAGCACCTTGCGTCTCAGCGGCCAGTTTCCTGAGGTGCGGTCCCGAGCGCGGACGCTGACCGGATCAGAGGCCCTCGCCCTGCTCCTGCTCGTCGATGGCGAGGCAGACCGTGCCCGTGACCTGTCGCAGGAGAAGGGCGGCGAGATCAGGTTTGTCAGGGCAGGGGAGGGTCTCTGTCCGATAAGATCGGTTAAGGCATTATTTTGGGGTGCGAGGGGGGCGGATGGTCGAGGGCAGACACCCCGAGGCTCTGGCCGGGACCGCGCAGGTGCTGGACCTTCTCGGGAACGTGCAGGGGGCCGGGGAGGCCACGGCGCGGGGCTGGCAGGAGGCTTTGGTGCTCCTGGAGTTCCTCGGGTCGAGGTCGTTGATGGCCCGGGGTCTGGCCGCGCACGGGGCTCTGAAGGATGCGAACGAGTCCTTGGCCCAGGCCACGCACCAGTGGCAGACGGCGTTGACGGCCTTGCGGGCCGTGGAGCGAGCGGGTGGTTCCGGGGCCGGTGCCGGGACCGTGGCGTACGGGGAGCCCGGCGCGGGGGCGATCACGGCGCCCCGGGACCGTGAGTCGGGAACCGACGAGGAAGGGCCGGACACGGGGGTCTTGGACGCTGCGGGGGCCTCGGACGCTGCGCAGGCGAGGATCGTTCTGCCGTTCGACTGGGACGGTCCGCTGGAGGCTGTGGCGGAGGGGCTGCGGGGTACACGTACGCCGATCGAGGGGCGGGGGCGGGAATGGGGGCTGACCGCCGTCGACCTGTATCGGGACCGGGACGGGCGGGCCGTCGCGCTGATCCACCACGATCATGACATCACGTCGGGGTACGACCCGGTCAACGATCCGTACTGGGGGCGTCTGGTCGATCCGGACGGCAACCTTCTGCAGGGCCAGATCCTGCCGAACCTCCGCGACGAACTGGCCCGACCCGATGGCCCCTACGAGCCGACCCGTTCCGAACGGAGCCGGGGCCGGGCCGCGGGGACCGCGGTCTTCGTGATCGAACAGGTGACCACCGGGTGGCTGCCCGGGCCGGCGGGCGGAGCTGCGGGCAAGGCCCTGTCGCCGGTGACCGAGCGGGTGCGTCGGGGGCTGGCGGGCCGGGCCAACGACCCCCACGCGCCGCGGCGGCTGGAGTTCGGGCGTACCTTCCACGAAGTGCGCGGCACCCAACTCGAACTGGTGCGCGCAGACTTCCCCCGCGCCGCGCGTGAGGACGCCCGCCGTGCCCAGCTCGTGGACCTGGAACGCACCGCGGCCACGCTGGGCACCGGCGAACGGGATCTGGAACGGGCCAGGGCCGAAGTCCTCGGTCTCCCCGGGTATCCGCGGCCGACGGACCACGGGTTCTCGCGGGAGAAATGCCTGCGTGCCGTCCAGATGCACCATCCGGAAGGGCGCCAATTCTTAGCGAGGTACCTTCTCCGAGGGGGAAGGGGAGACGAGGGATGATGGCGGATTCTCGTGATCTGCTCATGGACGAGGAACTGGTGGAACGTTTCCTCGACGGTCACACGACCCGGGAGGAGGACGAGGCTCTGGCCCACGCCATGGTCCGTTTTTTTCCTCACCCCCAGGGCTCCTCTCCCGAGGAGTTCCCGGAGTACGTGGCCGAACGGGTCGGTTACATCCTCACCGAGCTGGACGATCGGGAGCTCGTCAACAAATGGCTGTTCCAGGTTCCGGGGCTGCCGCGGTTCGTGGCGGCGATGTCACAGCTTGAGGTCATGCTGGAGGGCCTGGACCCGGACCATTGGCTGGTCGCGGAGCTGGACCGGATCCCGGTCCCCGAGGACCTCGACCACGTGTGGTTGAAGAACGACCGCCGGGGCGGCGCGACCCATCTGGGAATGTGCATCGGCACCCAGCTGGTGCAGCGGCATTTCGCCGAGACCGGCTGGCTCGCCGAACGCGCCCTGGGGATTCTCCGCCGGGCCAGCGCCACCGAGGGCGAGAACCCCGAGGACCGCCGGAACCACGCCACCATGTTCACTGCCGCCCTGCACAACCTCCACGAGGACGCCGCCCTGACCGGTATCGCCTTCCGCGAGCCCTACCAAGGCTGAGAACAGCCCCCGGGGCCCGGGCCACGAACAACTGTTCGTCACGCTCGACGACGAGCAGCCCGCCGGGTTCCTCGCGGTGGAGAGGACGCCGAACCCGGTCAGACAAAGATCATCCCGTCCCTTGCCTCACTGGTGGGACAGGGTCTTGGTGATGTCGCGCGTCAGCAGGTACAGATCCAGATCGGTCGGATCGTCGGGGGCGAAAGGAACAAATCCGAAGCGTTGCCACCAGGTGGAGGCGTTCTTCGTCAGGGCTGTCACCACCACTGCGCGGCATGCTGCCTTCTCGTTCAGTTCGACCGTCGTTGACAGGATGTGGGCGATCATCTGGGTGCCCAGCCCCAACCCTGCGACAGACAAGGACGTCGCAAGACGCCCGACCAGGAGAACCGGCACCTGCTTCGGCGAGCCCTTCGCCAAACCGGGCGGGCAGCGGGAGACGTCCACAGAAGACATGGACAACGTGGCATAGGTGACCACTTCGTCGTCGATGTCCGTGATTACCCAGACGGCTGCAGTGTTCCGGCGGCGGTTCTGTCCCGCGTACCTTCTCAGCCAGTCGTCCAGCGAGGGCTCACCGGAGTCGAAGTTTTCGCGTCTGTGGGTGCTCTCCAACAGTGCTGGCCGACGGAACTTCACGTCAATCGAGCCAGTCGATCTGCGTGGGGCGGCTCAGGGCGGCTTTGAGTCGTTCGTTCACGTGTGCCGGACGGGCCAGTGCCTGGGCGAACGCCTCGGCCGCAGCGGGGGAGAGCGAGATCACCTCGCGGTCCGCGAGCGTGCGATCCGCTTCCTGAAGCGCGGCCTGCAGTACGAACGTCGACAGACTGAGGTGTGACACCCTCGCAGCTTCGGTCAGCCGGTGCTTGGACTCCTCGTCCACCCGAAGTTGTAGCCGTTTGTCCTTCTGGAGAGACTCATTTTTCGTCACCACCGTCATGTACACACAATGGCAGTACGTTCGGGGTGTGTCAAGGCGGTTCCTGCGTCCGGAACCGGTCGGTCTGATCCTGGTGCCGATCGGCGAGAGGGGGGCCTGGCGGGCGGGGCGTGGCCCGCTGCGGGGCGGAGGGCCACACCCCGCCGCGGCGAATGAACTTTCGGATAACCTGAAGATATCTTCTGTTTTTGTGAAGTCTCGGGTTCCGGTGCTGGCTCCCCTGCTGCGGTCCGACGCACAGGATGAACTCTTGGCGCTCCTGTTGCTGCACTCCGAGGAGGAGTTCTCCCTCTCGCAGATCGCTCGCCTGATCGGGGTCGGTCTTCCGACCGTGCATGCGGAGATCACCCGTTTCGTGTCGGCGGGGATCGTGACGGATCGCAGGATCGGGCGGGCGCGTCTGGTGCGGGCCGCCATCGGACACGTGCTCCACAAGCCCCTGGTGGAACTGCTGGAACTGACCTACGGCCCGGTGGCTGTGCTGCCTGAGATGTTGTCGACGATCTCCGACGTCCGGGAGGCGTACCTCTACGGTTCCTGGGCTGCGCGGCGTCTGGGGGAACCGGGACCGGCTCCACAGGACGTGGACGTCGTGGTGATCGGCAGACCTTCCCGGGAAGCCCTCCTCGACGTCGAGGAGAGGGCACGAGGGCGTTTACGCCGAGAGGTGAACCTGGTCCGTATTGCGCCGAAGATCTGGGATGCGCGAGAGGATCCTTTCGTGCGGACTCTCACCTCCCGGCCGCTGGTGCCCGTGCCCCTGGGACCGCCAACAGATCATGCCTACACCTCGAGGAACAAGAGTGATCCTTCGTTGGGAACAAGGACGCCAGAACATCGATGAGCTCCTGGCATCGGGGAGGCTGACCCGGGTCACTCCCAACCGGGAGTATGCCGATCTGCTTCTGATTCAGTCCCGTGCACACCTGACCTCGTCCCAAGCCATTCTGGACGATGATCCTGCGGGCGCTTTTGCTCTGGTCTATGACGCCGCTCGTAAGGCGCTGACAGCCATCCTGGTCAACCAAGGGCTGCGGACAGGAGGGAGCGGTGCGCACGCTCTCCTGCTGGATGTGGTTCTTGCGCAACTTGATCCGCCCCTGGGATCGATTTTTCG
>JAUPKJ010000083.1 GCA_030837505.1 Actinomycetota bacterium | reverse complement strand
GCGCGTCTGGCCCTGGAGGCGTACGACCGGCTGCGGTGAGCGCTCGCCGGGGTCGGTCGTCCCGGGAACGTCCGCCGGGCCGCTCCGGGCGGACCGGCCCCCGGCCGGCCCGTGCCCGCGAGGGGTCAGACGATGTCCCACTGCTGGTTGGCGCCGCCGTGGCAGCTCCACTGGTTGACGTTGGCGCCGTCAGCGGTGTTCCAGCCGCCCACCTCCAGGCACTTCCCGCTGTGGGCGGCCCGCACGGTGTAGTAGCCCGCGGCGGCGGGGACGAACCGCCACTGCTGGTTGGGACCTGCCCAACAGGCGTACTGCACGATGTTGGCGCCGTCTGCGGTGCTCACGCCCCCCACATCGAGGCACTTGCCGCTGTGGACGGCCTTGAGGTCGAAGTAGGTGTAGCTCTGGGGGGTGATCTTGGCCTGGGCGCCGGGGGCGCTGATTCCGGCGACCCCCACGAGGGCGGCGGCCCCGGCGAGGGGCAGGCACAGCCTGCGCAGGCGAGACCTTCGTGGTCCTGTCATGGGATCTCCTTGGCATGAGGGCGTCGTGACACGAGGGCTTGACGGTGTCTCGGCGTGGAACACCGAGATGAATTCACACAGTGTCGTCATGTCGTAACGCCTGGAGAGTGGATGCCTGTTGGAGTCCTTGCCCCCCCCCACAGCGGATACTCGGTCGTTCGCAGGATCTCCGCCTCGTGCGTTCGCGGGCATTGCCCGCGCGCTCCGGTGGTGTCGGTGCGACCGGTATCGGCCGGGCCACCCCGCCGGTGAGTACCGGAAGACGCCGACTGCGACTAGCGTCGCACCATGGTGCGCCGCAGGATCATCGCGCTCGTGGGTATCGACGGTTCGGGCAAGAGCACCCAGGCCGACTGGCTGGCCGTCTGGCTGAACGGTCTGGGAGTCCCGGCCGTGCATGTCAAGAATCCGGGGGGACGGGTCCGCCTCGGGCGTCTCGCCCGGCGTCTGCGGCGTCCGGACGCCGCGGCCCTCCTGGGGGGGCGGGGGGTCTCGGCGATGGAGTGGGGCGTGCGCTGGTTGGCCCTCCTGCGGTCCCTGACGCGCACGCGGCTGAGCCGGCGGGTCGCCGTCATGGACCGCTACACCCACTGCCAGCTGGCGGTCCTGCGGGCGCGGGGCCACGGCGGGGAGCGACTGACCCGGCTGGTGTACGGGGTGTTCCCAGAACCGGACCTGGTCCTGTTCCTGGCCGTGCCCCCCCAGTGCGCCCTGGAGAGGATCCGGACCCGGGGGACCGACACCGAGACCCTGGAACACCTCAGTGCCCTGGACGCCGCCTACCGGGCTCTGCCGGAGGCCGCGCGTTTCCACGCGGTGGACGCGGCCGGGACGCCCGCGGAGGTGAAGTTCCGGATCCGCCGGATCGTGGCGGACTCGGTCGTGTTGTCCGTTCCCGGGGCTTCACCCGGTGGCCGTGCGTCGATCCCCTGAACGTCGTCCGGAGGGCACGCTGCAGGGGTGAAGTGGTCTTGACCCCGACCGGAACGTCGGTCGCCGGACCCCTGGGAGGAAGACGATGAGTACCCGTCGGACCGTTCTGGCTTGCCTGGCCACGGCGGCTCCCGCCCCGGCCTTCCTCGGTGCCTTCCCGGCCGTGGCCCCCTCCGGGCAGAACCCCCGCCGTCGGCCGAGCGAACGGGTCACGGTCGTCGCGCACCGGGGAGCCAGCGCCCTCCGGCCCGAGCACACCCTGGCCGCCTACGAGTTGGCGGCCCGCCTGGGCGCGGACTACCTGGAACCCGACCTCGTGTGCACCGCCGACGGCGTCCTGGTCTGCCGCCACGAGCCCGCGATCGGCGGGACGACGGACGTCGCGGACCGACCGGAGTTCGCCTCCCGCCGCCGCACCGTCACCCTCGACGGCGTGTCGGTCACGGACTGGTTCACCCACGACTTCACCCTCGCGGAGCTGCGGACCCTGCGGGCCAAGGAGCGCCTGGGACAGATCCGCCAGCGCAACACCCTCCTGGACGGGCGCTGGCCCGTGCCGACCCTGCAGGAGGTGCTGCAGCTGAGGAAGCGGCTCTCTGCGGAACTGGGCCGCGAGATCGGGGTGTACCCGGAGACCAAGCACCCCACGTACTTCCGGTCCCTGGGGCTGGCCCTGGAGGAGCGGCTGCTGAGGGCGCTGGGGCTCCACGGTCTGAACCGGGCGCAGGCCCCGGTGTACGTGCAGTCCTTCGAGGTGTCGAACCTCCGGGCGCTGCGCGGGGCTGGCGCACGGTTCCCGCTCGTCCAGCTGATCAATGCCGACGGCGCACCCTACGACACCGTGGCGGCCGGCAAGGGCCCCACGTACGCGGACCTTCTGACGCCCAGGGGATTGCGGGGGATCGCCCAGTACGCCCAGGGGGTGGGACCGGAGAAGGGACATGTCGTGCCGTGCCGGTCGGACGGGTCGCTGGGACCGGCCACCGACCTGGTGGAGGACGCCCATGAGGCCGGGCTGCTCGTGCACCCCTGGACCTTCCGGGCCGAGAACACCTTCCTGCCCGCGCGGTTGCGGGTGGGGGACGACCCGAAGGACTACGGGCGGATGCTGGAGGAGCTGCAGGTGTTCCTGCGGGCCGGGATCGACGGCTTCTTCACCGACCACCCCGACCTCGGGGCCCTGGCCAGGGACGGCGCCGCGCGCAGGAACTGAGGGCAGCGCGGTACGACGTCGGGAGGGCCCCGCGACCATGGCCGCGGGGCCCTCCCGGTTCTCGTGTGCCCGGTTCTCGGGCGCCCGGTCTTCTGTGCCCGGTCTTCTGTGCCCGGTTCTCGTGTGCCCGGTCAGGGGTTGGGCCTGCCCACGGCCGCCCGGGCCTCCCGGACGGCCGCGCCGATCCCGCACAGGAGCAGCACGGCCCCCGAACCGATCAGGGCGGTGAGGACGACGAGCTGCGTGTCGACGTCGACGTCCGTGAACTCGCTCATCAGGATCGAGACCGCCACGCCGAGACCGACCAATCCGAGCAGGACGGTTCGCAGCCGCGGGGGCCGACCGGACCGTCGCCGCGGAGGCTCGGGGACGTGGAGCGGTTCCGTGGGTCGAGGCTCCCACTCGACAGCGCTCGGCTGTTCACTCATGGCTGTTCACCGCCTCCACAGGGATGATCTCGATGGTTCCCACTCCGAGATTCGCTGAGACGATCACCTGAGGGTCCTCGGAGCCCCCGAAGAAGGTCCGGTGGCTGAGTCCGAAACCCTCGTAATCGGTGTGTCTCGCGCCGTCTGGTGGCCATTCGTCGCGTTGTGCGACGTCAGCGGGGGTGGGGGAGTGCTCCTCAATGGCGCCCAGACCGACCGCTGACCGCACCTCGGTCGAGACCGATCCTGGGACGAGGACCTTCATCCGACCCGCCCCCACATCGGCGCTGACCCGGAAGGGCTCCTTCCCCTCACCCGGCAGGATCCCGGGAGCCGTCAGGTCCAGAACCGCCTCACCGATCCCCAGCGTGTATTGATCGGTGCTCTGCCAGGGCCGGGCGGGCCTCCACACGACGTCGTGTCCTGCGGTGGAGGAGACCGCCGTGGACAGGGAAGCGATCATCAGCAGGATCGTGACGGGGGCCAGCGCCCCACCGCGGCGCCCCAGGGCACCGGCCAGGACCACGCCGCAGGACACCACGGCCAGGGCCACGGCCAGCGCGACGATGCCGGGACTGCCCGTGACCTCCTGGACCACCCTGTCCCACAGGAGCACCCCGCCGCCCGCCAGGAGCGCGACCCCCAGGACAGCGCTGGTCAGGGAATGCAGGGGCGCGCTGCTGTCGCGTCGCCACGCCCGGGTGCTCCCCCACCCGGGTGCCGGGGCGCCCGGGACGGGGTCGTCGCGGTCCGTCCCGGGGGGAGACGTCGCGCCGGCCGCGCCCCCCGCCCCGGGGGGCGCGAAGTAGGGCGTCCCCGCAGCGGCACCCTGGCCGCTCCGGCCCGCAGCACCGGCCGGGTCGGGAACGGACGGCTTGTAGTCGAGCCGACCCGAATCGGCCATCCACCACAGCCCCAGGGCGATCAGAATCAGGATCAGCAGCCCACCGGGGGCGAACCAGAAGGTCCCCCCGTAGCCCATGCTGCGGCCCGTGAGAGAACCGATGTCGAGCAGGACGCAGAAGACGGCTCCGACCAGGCCGGAGGACACCCTGCCCCGGGTCGCCTCCCTGGCATGGATCACGCCGTTCGTCTGCGGCAGCAGGGCCCAGGCGATGCCGTACAGGCCCAGACCGAACCCGCCGACGACGGCCAGGGCCACGAGCAGGCCCCTGATGAGGATCGGGTCGATTCCGAACCGCCGGGAGATCCCGGCACACACCCCGCCGATCCACCGGTTCTCGTCCTGCCGGACGATGCCCAGGCCCTCGATCCGACGGAAGAACGCCTCCACGTCCTGGTCGCCGTTGGCCTTCTGCCCGCCCCCGGCGCCGGAGGGGCCGGAGGTCCCGGCGGACCCGGGGCCCGCCGACGGGACGTCCGTGGACGTGTCGGGTTGCGCGGCACCGGGAGCGCCCCGGGGACCGGGCTCCGGCCCGGCCGGGGGCTCGCTCGCCGGTGAGGGGCCCCGCCCGGGGCCCGGCGGCCGTGGTGTGCTGGTCATGGTTCAACTCTCGCGGGCACAGGCCCCTCGGAACCATCGGGGACGTCCCTGAGAGAACCCTGAAGTGCCGGCGCGGAAACGGGGGATCCCACCGGTCGCGTTCCGGCAGGGGGGAACGGCCCCGCCCGTGTGACCATGTCCCGGTGAGCCCATCGGAGAACGTCCCGGGGAACTCCTCGTCGGCGCTGCGCGGCACGCGTGCGGTGCCCGACGGCGATCCTGCGGTTCCCGGTGCCCGCGTCCCTGCCGGGACCCCGTCGAACCGCTCCGGGCGGCCCGAGCTGGTCCGCCCGGAACAGGGGCGGCTGCTGGGCGGGGTGGCCACCGGCCTGGCCGCTCACCTGGGGACGGGAACGCTCGCCGTGCGGGCGGTGCTCGTGGCCCTCGCCGTTCTCGGGGGCTCGGGGATCGTGCTCTACCTGTGGCTGTGGGCCCTCGTTCCCGACGGGGCGACGGGGACGGCCTGGGCGGGCGAGATGGGCCGGCGCCCCGGGGTCCGACCGGTGGATTCCTCCGAGGAGGCCGGGAAAGCAGGGAGCGCCGGGAAAGCCGGAAGCACCGGGAACGCCGGGGTCGGGAGGGGCGTTCCGGGGGCGAGCCGTTCCCGGGACATCCTGCTCGGTCTGCTCCTGTTGTTGATGGGGCTGGTCTTCCTGGGGCTGAGGGCCGGGTGGGGCGACCTCCCCGGGCTGTTCCCGCTGCTGGTCGTGGGCTGCGGCGCGATCATCGCGTTCAGCCAGCTGGACGAGGTGGAACGCTCCCGCCTGACGACGCGGACCGGGACCGGGACGCGGTCGGCGGTGCTCCGCGTCGCGGCGGGGGCGGCGCTCGTGGTGATCGGCGCGGTGCTGCTGGCCGTGCAGGGCAGCGGCGTCGTGCAGGCCGCTCGGATCCTTGTCGCCGTGCTCGCCGTGCTCGCGGGGCTGGGGCTCGTCCTGACGCCCTGGGGGGTGAGGATGTGGCGCAGCCTCGACGCCGAGCGGGCGGCCCTGGCCCGCCAGACCGCCCGGGCCGACATCGCGGCGCACCTGCACGACTCGGTCCTGCAGACCCTCGCCCTGATCCAGAAGCAGAGCGGGGACCCGACGGCGGTCGCGCGGTTGGCCAGGGCCCAGGAGCGCGAACTGCGCGAGTACCTGTACGGGCCGCCGGACCTTCCCCAGGCGACCCTGGCCAAGGAGGTCCGGTCCGCTGCGGCCCAGATCGAGGACCTGCACGGGGTCGCCGTCGACGTGGTCGTCGTCGGGGACAGGGATCTCGACGAGCGGGGGGCCGCCCTCGTCGCGGCGCTGCGGGAGGCGATGCTCAACGCCGTCCGGCACGCCGGGGCACCCGTCCAGGTCTACGCCGAGTGCGGCCCGGACCGGGTGGAGGCCTTCGTCCGGGACCGGGGTCCTGGCTTCGACCTCGACGCCGTTCCCCCCGACCGCCTCGGGGTCCGGCGGTCGATCATCGGCCGGATGCAGCGGTACGGCGGCACCGCGTGCGTGCGCACGGCGCCCGGCGAGGGCACGGAGGTCCGGCTCGAACTGCCCGGGGCGCGTACCGTCGAACCCCGGGAGAGCGCCGGCCGGGGGAACGGCACGGACTCCTCCGATCGGCCGGACTCCTCCGATCGGCCGGACTCCTCCGATCGGCCGGACACCGGAGACAGGACACCGAGCAGCGGGAGCGAGGACGGATGACTGTCAGGATCGTGCTGGTCGACGACCACGGGATGTTCCGCAGCGGGGTGCGGGCCGAGCTGGCCGCGGACCCGACCATCGAGGTCGTGGGCCAGGCGGGCGACGTCGACTCCGCGGTCGCGGCCGTGGCCGAGCACCGGCCGGACGTCGTCCTGCTGGACGTGCACCTGCCCGGGGGCCTGACCCGGCCGGGGGGCCGGGAGGTGCTGCAGCGGTGCGCCGAGTGCCTGACCGCCCAGCCGCCGGTCCGGTTCCTGGCCCTGAGCGTCTCGGACGCCTCCGAGGACGTGATCGCTGTGATCCGGGCGGGAGCCCGGGGGTACGTCACCAAGACCATCTCCGGCCCCGATCTGGCCCGCGCGATCCACCGGGTCCACCAGGGGGACGCGGTGTTCTCGCCGCGCCTGGCCGGGTTCGTCCTGGACGCCTTCGGCGCGGGGACGGGCGAGGTCGCCGCGGTCGACGACGAACTGGACCGGTTGTCGAGCCGCGAACGGGAGGTCATGCGGCTCATCGCCCGCGGGTACGCCTACAAGGAGGTCGCCAAGGAGCTGTTCATCTCGGTCAAGACCGTGGAGACCCACGTCTCGGCCGTCCTGCGCAAGCTCCAGCTGTCCAACCGCTACGAACTGACCCGCTGGGCCGCCGACCGCCGTCTGCTCTGACCGCCGGCTGCTCTGAACGGGGTCTGCTCTGAACGGGGTCCGGCGCCCGGGTGACCCCCGGCGGCGAGCCCCCCGTCCGGCCGTAGCCCCTGCCTCCCCCGCTCCTTAGTATGGTTTAGCGCGTAAACCATACTAAGGAGCGGGGTTTTATCTGATCCCGTGGGGATCACTCCGAGTGGTTCGGCTGACGGGGATCCTCGGGGGAACCGGTCGTCGGACCGGGGAGCGGATCGGGCCACTGCGGGGCGGGCGTCGGGGGGAGGTCGTAGGCTGAACCGCGATGAGCACCCTGTTCGACGACCTGCCTCTGCCGGGAGCGCGCCTCCTGGGCGGACCGTCCTTCCTCGACACCGACACCCTCGCCGACCCCGCCCGGCCTCCGACCGCGGGACCGTCGGCCGAGGAACTTCTTGACGGGCTGAACCCCCAGCAGGAACAGGCCGTCCTCCACGAGGGGTCGCCCCTGCTGATCGTCGCGGGGGCGGGGTCGGGCAAGACCCGGGTCCTCACGCACCGCATCGCGCACCTGCTCGCGGCCCGGGGGGTCCGGCCCGGGGAGGTGCTCGCCATCACCTTCACGAACAAGGCCGCGGCCGAGATGCGCGAGAGGGTCTCGCAGCTGATCGGACCGGCCGCGCGGACCATGTGGGTGTCGACCTTCCACTCCGCCTGCGTGCGGATCCTGCGCCGCGAGGCCGGCAGGGTGGGCCTGCGGTCGAACTTCTCCATCTACGACGCGGCCGACTCCCAGCGCCTCATGACCCTGGTCTGCCGCGACCTGGACCTGGACCCCCGCCATCACCCGCCGCGGGGCCTGTCCAACAAGGTCAGCGCGCTGAAGAACGAGCTGGTCGACGAGGAGACCTTCGCGGCGAGGGCCTCGGGCGGCGACCCTGCCGAACGCACCCTCGCTCAGGTGTACACCGAGTACAACCGGCGCCTGCGCCAGGCGGACGCCCTGGACTTCGACGACCTGATCATGACGACGGTCAACATCCTGCAGTCCTTCGATGACGTCGCCGACCACTACCATCGCCGTTTCCGCCACGTCCTCGTCGACGAGTACCAGGACACCAACCACGCGCAGTACGTGCTCGTCCGCGAGCTGGTCGGCGGCCTGGACAGGACCGAACGGGCTGACAGGGCCGACCGCGCCGACAGGGCCGGGAGCCCCGACGGCGCCTCCCCCACGGCCCCGGGCGAACTCACGGTCGTCGGGGACGCCGACCAGTCGATCTACGCCTTCCGCGGTGCGACCGTCCGCAACATCGCCGAGTTCGAGAAGGACTACCCCCAGGCGCGCACGATCCTGCTGGAACAGAACTACCGCTCGACCCAGACCATCCTCGACGCCGCCAACGCCGTCATCGAGCGCAACCCCGACCGCCGGGCCAAACGGCTGTGGACGGCCGAGGGCGCCGGCCCGCGCATCGTCGGCTACGTCGCCGACCATGAGCACGACGAGGCGTCCTTCATCGCGCGCCAGATCGACCGGCTGGGCGACGAGCACGGGGTCCGGCCCGGCGACGTCGCGGTCTTCTACCGCACGAACGCACAGTCCCGGGCCCTGGAAGAGGTCTTCATCCGGGTGGGCCTGCCCTACAAGGTCGTCGGAGGGACCCGCTTCTACGAAAGGCGGGAGGTCAAGGACGCCCTGGCCTACCTGCGCGTCCTGGCCAATCCCCGAGACACGATCAACCTGCGGCGGATCATCAACGTCCCCAAACGGGGTATCGGGGACCGGGCCCAGGCCTGCATCGCGGCCCTGGCCGAACGCGAGCGTCTCCCCTTCTCCGAGGCCCTCGAACGGGCGCGGGACGCTCCGGGCCTCGCCTCCCGTTCGCTCAACAGCGTGACCGCCTTCACCGGGTTGCTCTCGGACCTGCGCGCCCTGGTCGAGGGCGGTGCGGGGCCCGCCGGTGCCTTGGAGGCCGTTCTGGACCGGACCGGGTACGTCGCGCAGCTGCGGGAAAGCCAGGATCCGCAGGACGAGGTCCGGGTCGAGAACCTGGCAGAGCTCCTCGCCGTCGCGCAGGAGTTCGAGACGGCCCACCCCTCCGGCGGTCTGGGCGACTTCCTGGAACAGGTCGCGCTCGTCGCCGACTCCGACGAGATCCCCGACGCCCCCGGGCAGGATGCCGACGGCGGGCAGGATGCCGACGGCGGACGGGGACAGGACGGCGGGCAGGGAACCGACCCCGGGGGCGTCGTCACCCTCATGACCCTGCACACGGCCAAGGGACTGGAGTTCCCCGTGGTCTTCCTGACGGGACTGGAGGACGGCGTCTTCCCGCACCAGCGTTCGCTGGGGGAGACCAGGGAACTGGCCGAGGAACGGCGGTTGGCCTACGTCGGCATCACCAGGGCCCGTCGGCGCCTGCACCTGTCGCGCGCGGTGATGCGCAGCGCGTGGGGACAGCCGGCCTACAACCCGCCCAGCCGGTTCCTGGAGGACATCCCCGCCTCCCTGGTGGACTGGAACACGGGGCAGTTCTCCGCCGGGCAGTCCGGCTTCTCCCGCCCGGCCCCGAGGTCCGCGCCCCGCTCGCCGGGCAGCCCGGCCGGGGACGGCCGCGCGAGGGGTTCTCGCGCGGGGGCGGCTCCGGCGGGCCGGCCCGCCCCGAACCTGCAACCGGGGGACCGGGTGACCCACGACGCGTTCGGGTTGGGAACCGTGGTCGAGGTCGAGGGCGTCGGCGATCGCGCCGTCGCGACCGTCGACTTCCGCGGCGAGGGTTCCAAACGGCTGCTGCTGCGGTATGCGCCCTTGGAGAAACTCTGATCCCCGAGACGGTGAAACTCTCCGGTCGCGGCTGGGCCGGGACGGTCGTCCTGCCCCTTTCCTGGCCCCTGCCTGGCCAAATTGTTACCTTAGCGCCTGACTTCGCCTGATTCAGGCCGAAACCGTCGGCCGCGGTGTGGATCGGGTGAGCGCGAAGGGAGACGCACCGTGCTTCGTCGACGAACCCTGCAGCGCAAGGGGGCCGCCCTGACCGGAGCGGCGGCGGTCCTGACCGTCGTCTGGGCGCTGGGGAGTGTTCCGGCAGCTGCCGGCAGCCTCTCCGGCACCCTCTACCGGGATCCGACCACCCAGGCCGCCCGTTGGGTGTCCTCCAACCCCAACGACAGCAGAGCTGCCCTCATCCGGGACAGGATCGCGGCCCAGCCCATGGCCCGCTGGATGTCCTACTACGAACCGAGCACCGTGGTCAGCCAGGTCAGTTCCTACGTCTCCGCGGCGAAGGCCCAGTCGGCCGTTCCGCAACTGGTCGTTTACCAGATCCCCAACCGGGACTGCGGCGGGCCCAGCGCCGGCGGGGCCCCGACCCTGCAGGCGTACCAGACCTGGATCGAGATGTTCGCCGGGGCCCTGGGCGGCGATCCGGTGATCGTCATCCTGGAGCCGGACTCCCTGGCGCTGTGGACCTGCCTGAACAACCAGCAGTCCTCCGAGAGGACGGCGGCTCTGAGCAAGGCGGTCACGACCATCAAGGCGAAGGCCCCGCAGGCCAAGGTCTACCTCGACGCCGGGCACTCGGCCTGGAACTCCCCGGCCGTGGCCGCCGACCGGCTGAGGGCCGCCGGGGTGCTGAAGTCCGACGGCTTCTACAGCAACGTCTCGAACTTCCATTACACCAACGATGAGATCAATTTCGGGCGCAATGTGCTCGCGGCCCTGGGGAACAACAGCAACATGCACCAGGTGATCGACACGGGGAGGAACGGCAACGGTCCTGCCGGTTCGCAGTGGTGCGATCCCTCCGGGCGGAAGATCGGCTCGGCTCCGACCTTGAACACGGGGCAGGCGACGGTCGACGCCTTCCTGTGGGTCAAACCCCCCGGCGAGGCGGACGGGTGTGCGGCCACTGCCGGTACGTTCGTGCCCGACCTCGCCTACAAACTGGCCGGCGGCTGAGCCCGTCCGCCGCCCTCCGAAGCCGTCCGCTCGTCCCGCCGGGTCCGTCACAGGGCGTCCCGGTGGGCCGGGCACATTCTGAGCAAATCTGTGCCTTTCGGTGTTCCCTCGGGTTCCGCTCCGTTGCTCGGGGGGATGCGAGCGGAAGGTAATGGTTGAATACTGAGAGTGACAGGTGCGGACTCCCGGCCGGACAGTCGCTACATTCTTGTCCCATGGGTGTCTCGGAGGATCCGACCAGGTCCACGGCGGGGGCGTTCAATCTCTCGACCGACGCTGTTCCGGTACCGGACCGGGCTGTGGCGCGTTCCCGGAGAATCACCCCCGAGACAGTGCCTGACCTGCCTGTCCTGACCGAGCGCACCCGTCGCCGGGTCCCCTGGGGGATGGTCTCCTCCGGATCCGTGGTCCTGTTGGTGGCCTGCGTGTGGGCCCTGGGCCCCCTCCTCCCGGGCCACCAGGACAGTTCGGCTCCCATCCCGAGTCTTTCCATCGACGGGCTCTCCCCGGAGGAGGCCAAACTCAAGAACCGCCCCAACCCGACGGCCTCCCCCACCGCCGGCCGTGAAAACTCCACCGCCCGCACACGTGAGCAGTCCCCGACCCCGTCGCTCCCCTCCGCCCCGAAGCCGAAGCCGGCCCGCACCTCCAGCGGCCCTCTGCAAGCCCTTCCCGCCCGGACGGCCCCGGCCCCGGGAGAGGCCTCGACCCCCCAGCGCCTCCCCTCGGCAGCCAGGAGCACGGACGTCTCGGGTCCCACGGTCTCCGCGACGCCCGTCCTGCCCATCGCGCGTCCCGAGTGCACGGTCGCCCTGAAGGGTCTGCGCTCCCGCGCCGAGGTGCACCTGCTGACGCTCCTGGTGGCCAACCCGGGACCGGTGTCCCTGAACGGCTGGACGGTCACCGGGACCCTGTCGGGTGGTCATGACGTCCTGTGGGTCCGCAACGGCATCGTGGACGCCTCCGGCCTCCCGACCGTGCACATCGGGAGCACCTCGCAGAACGACGACATCGCCCCCACCCGGACCACGGAGATCATCCTGGCGGTCGGCGGGCCGGAACAGCCCCCGGATCTCACGGGCCTGAGCTGCGCCGCGAACTGAAGTCGTGCCGCGAACCGAAGTCGTGTCGCGAACCGACCCGGACACGGGCACCGCGCGGAGCCCCCGAGTGACCTGCGGCATCATGACAGGCCAGGACTCGACGTGAGATGGGGCACGTCGTCCCGTCCCCGAGCCCGTCCGGCCGAGGGCTAGGCTCGTCCTGGAACGCCGGTCGTTCACACGCAGTCGTCCCGCGACTCCGTGTCGTGTTGCCCGTCGAGCCGTCGGAGGGAAGACCTGCCGATCGCCCCCGGACCGGCCACCTCACCCCCATCCCTTCGCGTCACCCTGATCCGATGTTGAGGACGGACCCGTGGACCTCTTCGAGTACCAGGCACGAGATCTGTTCGCCGCGCACGGTGTGCCGGTGCTCCCCGCACAGGTGGCGAGCGATCCGGACGGGGCCGTCCGGGCGGCGCAGCATCTGGGCGGCGGAACCGTCGTGGTCAAGGCCCAGGTCAAGACCGGAGGCCGGGGCAAAGCCGGCGGCATCCGACTCGCGCACGACCCCCAGCAGGCGGGCAGCGCCGCCGCCGGGATCCTGGGGATGGACATCAAGGGCCACACCGTCCACCGGGTCATGGTCGCCCGCGGAGCGTCGATCGCCCAGGAGTACTACGCGGCGATCCTGCTGGACCGCACCACCGGCGGCTACCTCGCCCTGGTCTCCCGGGAAGGCGGTGTCGAGATCGAGCAACTGGCCGTCGAACGTCCTCAGGCCCTCGTCAGGGTTCCCCTGGACCCGGTGCGCGGCCTGGACGCACAGGTCGCCCGGGAACTCGTGGACCGCGCAGGCTTCACAGAGCACCCCGAGCAGATCGCCCTGGTCCTGACCCGGCTGTGGGAGCTGTTCGTGGCACAGGACGCCACCCTCGTGGAGGTCAACCCCCTGGTGCTGACCGTCCAGGGCGAAGTGATCGCCCTGGACGGCAAGGTCACCCTCGACGACAACGCCCGGTTCCGGCATCCCGAGCACGCTGCGCTCGCGGAGTCGTGGACCCAGGACCCGTGGGAACGCCGGGCCCACGAGCTGGGACTGAACTACGTCAGGCTCGAGGGGCAGGTCGGCGTCATCGGCAACGGCGCAGGGCTGGTCATGAGCACCCTCGACGTCGTGGCCCGCGCGGGCGAGGAGTTCTGCGGGGTCCGTCCGGCCAACTTCCTGGACATCGGCGGTGGCGCGAGCGCGCAGGTCATGGCGGACGGTCTGCGGATCGTCCTGGCGGACCCCCAGGTGCGTTCCGTGTTCGTCAACGTCTTCGGTGGGATCACGGCCTGCGACGTCGTCGCCCGCGGGATCGTCCAGGCCTTCGAGGCGTTGCGGGACTCGGGGGAACCCGTGAGTCTGCCGCTGGTCGTCCGCCTGGACGGGAACAACGCCGCAGCGGGGCAGGAGATCCTGCGCTCGGCCGGGCTGCCAGGGGTCGAACTCGTCCGGACCATGGACGGCGCCGCCGGCAGGGCCGCAGAACTGGCAGCGGACCGGGTAGGAAAGGACTGACAATGTCGATTTTTCTCTCGGCCGACAGCCGGATCCTCGTGCAGGGCATGACCGGATCGGAGGGCCGCAAACATTCTCAGCTGATGATCGACTCAGGGACGAACGTCGTGGCCGGCGTCACCCCCGGCAAGGGCGGTCGGACCCAGGAGTTCGAGGGCACCGATCCCCGACCGGTCTTCGACACCGTCCAGGAGGCCGTCGAGGCCACGGGAGCCGACGTCTCGTGCCTGTTCGTGCCGGCCTCCCGGGCCAAGGACGCCGCTCTCCAGGCGATCGACGCCGGTGTCCGGCTCGTCGTGGTGATCACCGAGGGCATCCCGGTACGCGACACCGTCGAGTTCGTCGCCAGGGCCAAGGGCTCGGGGACCACCCGGGTCATCGGCCCGAACTGTCCGGGACTCATAACCCCGGACGGTTCCAACGTCGGGATCATCCCCTCCTCGATCGCGAGGTCCGGCCGGATCGGACTGGTCAGCAAGTCCGGCACCCTGACCTACCAACTGATGTTCGAGTTGAGGGACATCGGCTTCTCCACCTGTGTCGGCATCGGCGGTGACCCTGTCGTGGGCACGTCCCACATCGATTGCCTGGAGGCCTTCGAGCAGGACCCGCAGACCGAGGCGATCTGCCTCATCGGGGAGATCGGGGGCGACGCGGAGGAACGGGCGGCGGCCCACATCCGCGACCACGTCACCAAACCCGTCGTCGCCTACGTCGCGGGGTTCACGGCCCCCGAGGGCCGGACGATGGGCCACGCCGGAGCGATCGTCTCCGGGTCCTCCGGCACCGCTGCGGCCAAGATGCGGGCCTTCCAGGACGTCGGGGTCCTGGTCGGCAGCACCCCGTACGAGACATCGGTGCTGATGCGCCGATCCCTGGGACAGCCCGCCGAGGAGGACCGGCCCGTCTCCTGAGGGCCGTGGTCCGTCCCGCCCCCCGGTCGTCGCGAGCCGGAGACCCCTATTGCCGGTCACTCTTACCCGGTTCGGCGAGTCCCGTGCGTGCTCGGACGACCCATGGGTCACGATGGACGATGATGAGCGTGACGACGCGTCGGCCCGCCCGCCGGAGCCGGACCTCCGACGGGCGCGTTCCCGTCCGACAGGCACCGCCCTCGATCGCCCGGGCCGCGGCCTCCAGTGCCCTGCAGGCTGCAGTGGCCTCGCTCGTCGCCGTCATGGTCCCGGTCGTGCTCGCCTGGCTGGTCGCCCCCGGACCGCAGACGGACTGGTCCCAGGCCGCCAGAGTGGGCGGCTCCCTCTGGCTGCTGATCCAGCACGGGGGGATCGCCGTCCCCGGAGGGCACGTGGGGCTGGTCCCCCTGGGCGCAGCCGTGATCCCGTTCGTGTCGTGCTGGTTCGCGGGTCGCCGCCTGGCCAGGGCCCTGGATCCCCGGGCCGATCTGATCGCTTCTGGGCGCGGCCGGGCCGTGCCCAGGCTGCCACCGCTGCGCGCGGTCTTCGCCCTGATCTCCTGTTACGCCCTCATCGCCGGGCTCGTGAGTCTCATCGCGTCGATGTCGGGCGTCCGGCCGATCTCGGCGCAGGCCATCGTCGGCGCCGGCATCGTCTGCGGCACGGGCGCCCCGGCCGGGGTCGCGGCCCACCGGTGGGGCGGACCGGTCCGGGGGATCTCGACGCTGGTTCGAAGGCTGCTGCCCAGCTGGCTGCGACGGTGGATCCGCCCGATGGTCGCTGCCCTCGCGGTGCAGGCGGCAGCGGGGGCGCTGCTGATCGCGCTGATGCTCGTGCTGGAGGGGGACCGGGTCCTGGACGTGCACCGCGCGCTGCGTCCGGGAGCGGTGGGCGGGGCCGTTCTGGTCCTCGCCCAGCTCGCCCTGTTGCCGAACCTCGTTATCTGGGCGATGGCAGCCCTCGTCGGACCCGGTTTCGCCGTGGGCGGCGGGACCCACGTGGGGCTGCGGAGCGTTGAACTCGGGCCCCTGCCGTCCTTGCCCGTGCTCGGGGCCCTTCCGCCCCAGGGAGAGCCGCCGCTGTGGGCCTGGGCCCTGTCGATCGTGCCGGTGCTGGCCGGCGTCGTCGCGGGAGCTGTGCTGCTGCGCCGCAGCCACCGGTGGCGGTGGTGGAGGGTGGCCCTGGACGCCGCGGGCAGCGGCCTGCTCACCGGTACGGCGCTGGGCCTGCTGTGCTGGTGGTCCTCGGGTCCGGCCGGGCCGGGGCGCATGGCTCACCTGGGACCGTCGTGGTGGCCCGTGGGTCGGCTGTGCGCCCTGGAGGTCGCGGCGGGGGCCGTCGCCTACGTGCTCCTTCAACGCGGCCTGCCCCGGCTCATCAGGGAATACTCCGGCCGAGGACGTCGGTGACGGTCCGGGTCGGGCACCATCGGGAGCACCCCGCAGGGCACCGCCGGGAGCACCGTGCAGAGCCGGCCTGCGCACCGCCTCCCCGAGGCGGATATGGTCTCGGATCGTGAGCGAGAACCCTCCTGAGGTCGCTGCCCTCAGGGTCGCCGTCCTGGTGTCGGGGTCCGGGACCCTCCTGCAGTCCCTCCTGGACGCCGCCGTCGGCGGCCGTGCCCCGTACCGGGTGTGCGGGGTGATCAGCGACACTCCCGGGGCCTTCGGTCTGGAGCGGGCCCGGAGCGCCGGCGTGCCCACGGCGACCGTGCGCCCTGCCGACTTCCCCGACCGTCCCGCCTGGGACGAGGCCGTGGCCAGGGCGACGGAGGTCTTCTCCCCGGACCTGGTCGTCTGCGCTGGATTCATGCGCCTGCTCGGCGGGCCCTTCCTGCGCCGCTTCGGCGGGCGCACCATCAATTCCCACCCGGCGCTGCTGCCGGCCTTCCCCGGCGCCCACGGGGTCCGGGACGCCCTGGCCTACGGCGTCAAGGTCACCGGCTGTTCGATCATCCTCGTCTCGGACGGGGTGGACGACGGTCCGGTGGTCGCGCAGGTCCCGGTCGAGATCGACGACTCGGACGACGAGGAGACGCTCCACGAACGAATCAAGGTGAGGGAACGCGAGCTGCTGGTCGACGTGGTGACCAGAATGGCGAAGGACGGATGGTCGGTCACCGGCCGCACGGTCCGGATGGGGACAGTCGAGCCGGGAACCTCCGGGCCGGCAGGGAGGAACGAAGGATGAGCGAGCAGCACGCTGCGGGGGCACGGGGAACCGGAGAAGGGGACCGGGAGCCGTCCTGCAGGGGCCGGGCACCGATCCGTCGGGCCCTGATCTCGGTCTACGACAAGACCGGCCTGCTGGAACTCGCCCGGGGACTGGCAGCAGCCGGGGTCACCCTCGTGTCGACCGGGTCCACGGCCGCGCGCATCGCCGCCGACGGCATCCCCGTCACCCCCGTCGAACAAGTGACGGGTTTCCCCGAATGCCTCGACGGCCGGGTCAAGACCCTCCACCCCGCGGTCCATGCGGGGATCCTCGCCGACCGCCGCCGTCCGGAACACTGCACGCAGCTGAAGACCCACCGGATCGCTGCCTTCGATCTCGTCGTGGTCAACCTCTACCCCTTCGAGGCCACGGTCGCCTCGGGCGCGGAACCGGCCGACTGCGTCGAGCAGATCGACATCGGTGGCCCGGCGATGATCCGGTCCGCGGCGAAGAACCACGACAGCGTCGCCGTCGTCGTCGACCCGGAGGACTACACGGACGTGCTCGCCTCTGTGGCCTCGGGCGGGTTCTGCCTGTCCCGGCGCCGACAGCTGGCCGCGAAGGCCTTCGCGCACACAGCCTCCTACGACGTCGCCGTCGCCGGCTGGATGGAACGGACTCTGGCCCCGGACACGGCTCAGGACACGGCTCAGGACGGGTGCCGCGAGGCGTCCCCACGGCGGGGGGAGGGGCCCGCCGTCCCCCCGCGCTGGCTGGGAGCGGCCTGGCAGCGTCGCGCCGTCCTGCGCTACGGCGAGAACCCGCACCAGAGGGCAGCCCTGTACGGGGACGGCGTCACCGGGATCGCCGGGGCCGAACAGCTGCACGGCAAGGAGATGTCGTACAACAACTACGTCGACATCGATGCTGCCTGGCGCGCTGCCCACGACCACGACCTGCCCTGTGTCGCCATCATCAAACACGCCAACCCGTGCGGCCTCGCGGTGGGGACCGACCTGGAACAGGCGTACCGGCGGGCCCTGGAAGGCGATCCGCTGTCGGCCTACGGCGGGGTGGTCGCTCTCAACGGGACCCTCACCCTCCCCGTGGCCGAACGGATCAGCGAGGTGTTCACCGAGGTGGTCGCCGCGCCCCACTTCGACCCCGCGGCCCTGGAACTGCTCACCCGCAAGCGCAACATCCGCCTGCTGCGGGTCCGGTCGGGCCCGGCCCCCGCGGTCGACCTGCGCCCCATCAGCGGCGGGGCCCTGCTGCAGAGCCGGGACCTCCTCGACGCGCCGGGCGATGCTCCCAGCGGCTGGGAACTGGCCTGCGGCGCACCGGCCGACGACCAGACCATGGCCGATCTGCGGTTCGCCTGGCGGTCGGTGCGCGCCGTGAAGTCCAACGCGATCCTGCTGGCCAAGGACGGCGCGAGCGTCGGGATCGGCATGGGCCAGGTCAACCGGGTCGACTCCTGCAAACTGGCCGTCAGCCGCGCCGGGGCCGACCGGGCCGCCGGAGCCGTAGCGGCCTCGGACGCCTACTTCCCCTTCGCCGACGGTCTGCAGATCCTGTTGGACGCCGGGGTCCGGGCCGTCGTCCAACCGGGTGGTTCCAAGAGGGATCCGGAGGTCCTCGCCGCTGCCGATGCAGCGAATGTCACCCTGTACCTGACCGGCACCCGGCACTTCTCGCACTGACGCAGTTCCCCGGCCGGCCGTTTCCGTCTCCTGTCGGAGCACCGGCACGGGCACACCGTCCTGCAGCAGGGAGGGACATGAGGATCCGCTGGGAGGTACCGCCGGCGCGGCGGACGGGGTTCGTCGTCGTCCTGGGCGTGGTGGTCCTGTCGATGCTCGTCACCGTACTGATCGACTTCCGCCTCGGGGGCTATCTGCTGGCCGTCGCCCTCGCCCTGGCAGCCTTCCTCCGGGCGACCCTGCCCGCGAAGTACTGCCTGGGAATGCTCGTGCGCTCACGGCAGATCGATGTCATCACCTCTGCGGGACTGGCCGTGGCGCTGGCCGTCACCGCAACGGTCGTCCCGGGCTGAGGTGTGCCCCTGCGCCGGTCGCAGGGGCCCGGCGGGCGCGTACATTGTCGGCGGGTTCCCTCCGACGGCCGACAGCACCCTCTACCCTTCGGGGAGAACGCCGTCCCGGGCAGACCCGTTCCCGTGAGAGGTGCCTTCGACCGGCCGCGGAGGACCTGTGGGAACCAGAGGGCGGAACGCGGGCGGGACGGCCGGGACGTGGTAAGCCGAAGCGGGGCGAGAACAGGCAACGAGGGGATTCGAGTTGAGACGAGCGTCCACCGCTTCGTGGATGCGGACGTACTTGTCCAGCACCCCGGGGCGGCTGCGCACCGGCGCCGTGCTCTGTGCGGTGACGGCTCTGTTCTTCGGCGGGGCCGGGTTCCTCTCCTTCCAGGTCCGGTCCCAGGCCCAGGCCGAAGCACACCACCAGACCGAACAGGCCGTGGGGTTCCAGGAGATCCTGACCCAGGTGCTCCAGGCCGACGCTCGTTCCACCAACACCTACCTGCGCGGTGGGCTCGAACCCGTCGGGCAGCGGGCGGACCACGACGCTGCCCTGTCAGACCTCTCCCGAGGCCTCGTGGAGGCCTGCGGGAACGACGCCGCGGCCCGTGAACGGCTGGCAGAGGTCAACGCCTCGCTCACGCTCTACACGGAGGCGAGCGCGACCGCCCGGGCCAACAACCGGCAGGGCTTCCCCGTCGCGTCCGCCTACCTGCGCCAGGCCTCCGAACACCTGCGCAAGGGGATTGCCCCGGAGCTGGAGGCGCTGGCCGCGTCCGAGACGGGGCGCAGCGACGACTCCTTCGAACAGGCCCGGTGGTCGAGCCGGTTGTTCCTCCTGTTCGGGCTGACGGCCCTGGGGGTCCTCCTCTGTTTCCAGTGGCGTCTGGCCCGCAGCAGCCACCGGGTCCTGAACCTGCCGATGCTGGTGGCGACCCTGGGCGTCCTCACGGCCCTCGGGGGAGGGACCGCCATGATGACGCTGGCCCAGCAGAAGCTGGACGACCTGCACGAGGGCTCCTATTCCGCGACCATCGCGCTCTCGCGGGCAAGGGTCGCGGGTTTCGACGCCAAGGCCCTGGAAAGTCTGATCCTCATTGCCAGGGGCGGCGCGGACGAGGACGAATCCCGTTTCGACCAGCGGATGGATCAGATCGAGCAGTCCCTGACCGAGGCGAACCGGGCCGGGACACTGTCCGACGCCGATCCTGTGGCCGAGTGGCTCGCCGTCCACGAACGCATCCGGACCTTGGACCGGGCCGGGGACTGGGACGCCGCGGTCGAACTGGCCGCCACGGATTCGAGCACCGGGGCCGAGTCGGCCTTCCTCCGTTTTTCGCAGAGCGTCGGGTCCGAGCTGTCCGGTGAGTCGGCGCGGATGTCCTCGCAGTTCCGGGACGCCGAATCCGGGCTGGATCTCGCGGGGGCCGGGGTCCTCCTGTCGGGGATCCTCGCGGGTGGGTTCGCCTGGTGGGGGTTCTCGCTGCGTCGGGAGGAGTACCGATGAGACAGTTCTTCCCCCTGCGGGCAGCCCTGGTGACGTCCGTCGCCGGAGCCGTGCTGCTGTCCGGCGGTCTGACCGGCTGCGAGAGCGCTCCCCGGCAGACCACCGGGACAGGACAACAGTCCACCGCCCGACCGGCCCCCTCGTCCGGGACGGCTCCGGAACCGACCTCGACCACGGCGCAGCCCACCCTCGACACCCGCTGCGGCTCTCCGAGGGCCTCCTACGCCCCCGGCCCCGGGGCCCTGCCGGCCCCCGGGAAGATGCCCCGGGGCAGCACCATGGAACAGATCCAGCGCCGGGGACGGCTCGTGGCCGGCGTCTCGGCCGACACCCTGCTCTTCGGCTACCGCAACCCGATCAGCGGGCAGATCGAGGGGTTCGACGTCGACCTGCTCAAGGCCGTCTCCCGAGCGATCTTCGGCGACGGTCGGGCGATCCAGTACCGGGTGCTCCCCTCGGACGAGAGGATCCCGGTGCTGAAGTCCGGCGAGGTCGACATCGTCGCAGCCACCCTCACGGCGACCTGCGAACGCTGGAGACAGATCAGTTTCTCCTCGGTGTACTTCGAGGCCGGACAGCGGGTCCTCGTGGCCAAGGGCTCGACCGTGAAGAACCTGTCACAGATGGCAGGACAGAAGGTGTGCGTGACCCGGACCTCCACGAGCCTGAAGACCCTGGGCGCCCATCCCCGGATCGAAGTCGTGCAAGTGGCTCATCTGAGCGATTGCCTCGCGCTCTTCCAGCAGGGCAAGGTCGACGGAGTGACCAGCGACGACACCGTGCTCGCCGGGTTCGTGGCCCAGGACCCCCACGCCGTCGTGATCGGTCCGAAGATGACCGAAGAACCTTACGCCCTCGGGATGTCCGCCAAGCAGAAGGACCTCGTCGGCTTCGTCAACGCCGTCCTCGAACAGGTGCGCGAGGACGGTACCTGGAAGGCCTCCTACCGGCGTTGGATCGGCGACCGGCTGAACACCGCCGGAGCGGGCGGGACCACGGGGACCCCGACCCCGCCTCAACCGCTGTACGGACGATGACGTGAAAGCCTCGAACACCAGGGGACCCACGGACGACCCGGCCCACAGCCGGCTGCGCACGGACCCGGACCGGCCGGACGGCGTCCCACGGCAGGAGCCAGGACATGACTGAACCCACCCCCCCCGTCCCCACCACGCCTTTACCCGACAGGCCCGTCCCCACCGCGCCTGTCCCCACCACCCCCGTCCCCACCAGGCCCGTCGACGTCGGGCCGGACGGCACGGCCTCCTCCGGGAGCATCCCCTCCAAACCCCTCGGTTCGGCCCGCGCCGGCGGTACCGTCCGTCGTCCCGGCAGCGCCTCCACGAGGCTGCGAGGGGTCCGCCTGGGAGCCGGCCTGACCAGCGTCCCCACCGTCCCCGTGCCCGATCCGCGCAGGGCCCTTCCTGTGAACCTCGAGGTCCCCGAGGACCGCCGCCACTGCTCCTCGTGCGGCGCGCCCGTCGGCCGTGCCCGCAACTCACGCCCCGGCCGGACCGAGGGCTTCTGCCCGCAGTGCCGCACCCCGTTCTCCTTCACCCCCAAACTCGTCCCCGGAACCCTCGTGGCGGGGCAGTACGAGGTGGTCGGCCCGCTGTCCCACGGAGGAGTCGGCTGGATCTACCTTGCGAAGGACCACAACGTCTCCGACCGTTGGGTGGTCCTCAAAGGTCTGCTGAACTCCGCGGACGAGGAGGCATACTCCGCCGCCGTCGCCGAACGCAAGTTCCTCGCAGAGGTCTCGCACCCGCTCATCGTCGAGATCTACAACTTCGTGCGTCACGACGGGGCCGGCTACATCGTCATGGAGTACGTCGGGGGGTCCTCGCTGAAGAACCTGCTGCGCAGCAGGAGAAGTGCCCACGGCGGCGACCCCGACCCGATCCCCGTCGACCAGGCCATCGCCTACCTCGTGGAGATCCTCCCCGCCCTGCAGTACCTGCACGACGCCGGACTGCTGTACTGCGACCTCAAACCCGACAACATGATCCAGAGCGGGGACTCCGTCAAACTGATCGACCTGGGGGGCGTGAGGCGGATGGAGGACCACCGGTCCCCGGTCTACGGCACGGTCGGGTACCAGGCCCCGGAGGTCGGGCGACAAGGCACGTCGATCCCCTCCGACCTGTACACCGCCGGACGAACCCTCGCGGTCCTGGCGACGGACTTCCCCGACGTCCAGACCCGCTACGCCACCGACCTGCCCCCGGTCGGCGAGACCCCACTGTTCGAACGACACGACTCCCTGCACAGACTCCTGCTCAAGGCCTGCGCCCCCGATCCGGCCGATCGGTTCCAATCCGCCGACGAACTGCGCGTCCAACTTCTGGGAGTCCTGCGGGAGATCGTCAGCGACCTGCGACCAGAACAGGAGATCGCACGCCACTCGGTCCCCTCCGTGCTGTTCGAGCCCCCCGACGTCGTCAGCGAGGACCTGAACTGGACCCACCTGCCCGCCCCGCGGGCCGACCCGGCCGACCCCCTGGCCGGCTGGCTGTCCTCCCTGTCCGTCACCGACCCGGCCGTCCGCTCCGCCGTCCTGCGAGCAGCGCCCCAGGACACCCCCGAGGTCCTCCTCGCCCTCGCGCGGGCAGCCCTCGACGCCGGCCTGTTCGAGGAGGCCGAGGACACCGTCGCCCGGATCATCGCCCACGACCCCTGGGAATGGCGCGCCGTGTGGCTGTCCGGCCTGTCGGAACTGGCCAAGGACGACCCCCTGTCAGCGCGGGCCTCCTTCAACGCCGTCTACGGCCAGGTCCCCGGTGAACTGGCCCCCAAACTGGCCCTCGGACTGGCCTGCGAACTCAGCGGGGAACCCCGGATCGCAGAGGCCATGTACGAGGTGTGCGCGCGGACCGACGCCGACTACCGGGCCCCGGCAGCCTTCGGGCTGGCCCGGATCAGAGCCGAGAGGAAAGACCTGGGCGCCGCGCTCGCAGCCCTCGACGGGGTGCCCCCCACCAGCAGGTCGTTCGTGGACGCCCGGAGGCTGCGCGCCCGCCTGATCCTGGACGCCGATCCCGGCCTCGCCGCAATCGCCGAGGCGCTGGAGAGCATAGGGTCGGTGACCGTGGAACCGCAGGAAAAGGCGCGAGTTCGGGCGCAGGCCCTGCACGCAGCGCTCCGCAGGGTCCTGGACGACGGCCCCCGGCCGGACATCGGCCTGGCCGGGATCCCCGCGGTCGAGCGTACCCTGCGGGACGGCGTCGAAGTCGCCTACCGTGACCTGGCCCTGCTGACCGAGGACCCCGCCGAGAGGATCCGTCTCGTGGACCTGGCCAATTCGCTGCGTCGATGGACCGCTCTGTGAACGGCCCCGCGGGGTCGGTCCCGCCCGCTCGGACCGCTGCCGACCGGGGGACGGTGCCCTGCCCGGCCTGCCCGGCCTGCGAGGAACCGCCCGGGGACGGCGACGTCTTCTGCGAGGGCTGCGGAACCCCCCTCGCCGCGTCCGACCGTCCTGCCGCCGACCGTCCTGCCGCCGACCGTCCTGCGTCCGAGCCTGCGCCGCCGCCGGTCGTTCCCCCCCGTACCCCGGATCCCGACCGAGCCGCTTCCCCCGCAGCGACCCCACCCCCCGAGCCGGTTCCGGAGCAGAACCGGGAGCCGGACGGGGCACCGAACCGGGACCCGAGCGGGGAATCGAGCGGGGAAGCCGGCCCCCGGCCGACTCCCGAACCGCTCCCAGAGCCGGTCCCGGAAGCCCTCCCGGAGCCCGCCCCCGCCCCGGAGACCTCCACGGAAACCGCCCCCGCCCCAGAGCCCGTCCCGGAGAGCGAGCCCGGCCCGGAGAGCGACGACCCGATGAACAGCGACGTGGAGGACACGACTTCGGGCAGCGCGACTCCCGACAGCGTCGGTTCGGGGGAACGCGCAGCGGGGAACCCGGATCCCGGATCGACCGGGGACCGAACACACCGGAAACCGTCGGGCGAGAAACCGGGCGAGAAACCGTCGACCCCGGCCCCGTTGTGGAGGGACATCACCCTCGACGGGCTGTCGGACACCTGTGGGAAGTGCTCCGGGGCCATCTCGCCGGAGGGCACGTGTGCGCTCTGCGGGGCCCCGGCGTCCCCGCCCCGGGACCATTGGGAGGAACGTCCCTCCTCGTGGGTTGCCGGCGTCAGTGACCGTGGGCTGCGCCACAGCCACAACGAGGACGCCATGGCCGTTGCTGCCACCGAGGAGGCGGGACGGTGGGGGGTTCTCGTCGTGAGCGACGGAGTCTCGTCGGCCGCGGGCTCCGACGTCGCCAGCCTGGCCGCTGCCAGGGCCGCGCGGGAGGTCCTCGTCCTGCCCCTGCCCGACGAGATGGAGGCCCGCGCCGGCCAGCCCCTCGAGGCCGGGGGGCAGCTGGAGAACGAGGAGGACGAGATCCTCCTCGACCGGATGACACAGGCCGGCCGGGCCGCCCAGAACGCAGCGGCCGGGGCGGCCCTGACCGTCGGTACCCCCCCGGGGGTCAACCCGCCCTCCTGCACCATGGTCGCGGCTCTCCTGAGGTTCCGGACCCTGGTCATCGGGTGGATCGGCGACAGCAGGATCTACTGGGTCCCGGACGACGACGAGCCCGTGCAGCTGAGCGCCGACGACTCCTGGATCTGGGAACAGGTGGCCTTGGGGGCCTCCCTGGAGGACGCGGAGCGGTCCCCGTGGGCTCATGCCATAACCCGCTGGTTGGGGCGGGACAGCCCGGATCCGATGCTGCGCACGGCCCTTGTCGAGCTGCCGGGACCCGGGTGGGTCCTGGTCTGTTCCGACGGTCTGTGGAACTACGCCTCGCATCCCCAGCGGATCGCGGAGGTCCTGCGGCAGGCCGAGTCGGCAGCCGCCGGGGACCCCGAGGTCATTGCCTCGGGGATGGTCGAATGGGCCGTGAAGAGCGGCGGACACGACAACATCACGGTCACCTTGGCGAGGGCCTGACCGGAGGGTGACGGGACGTCCCGGAGAGCCACCGCACCGGGTCGCGTCCGGTCGCCCCCTGTGACCGGGCCGGGCGGGAAGGGGGACCGGTTGCGTAAGGTTGTCACCGTGCAGGACGCAGCAACAGACCTCAGTTCCTCCCAGATGCTCCGGGGACGCCGGTGACTCCCTTCATCTGCCCCCAAGGACACCACTCTGCCTCCGACGACCGGTGCGACACCTGCGGTGCCCCGGCTCCGGGCCGTCCCGGCGCCGCTTCCCCCGCCCGCCCGTCGACGCCGGCCGGAGGGCGCCCCGACGGCCCGCAGCAGGGCAGAGCCGTGGTACCCGAGGTCCCCAAGAACTGTCCGCACTGCGGTGAGGCCAGAGGACTCGGCGGAATGATCTGCCGGAGCTGTGGCTACGACTACCGGACCCGGCAGATGGGCTCCCGGGAGCCGTCGGCTTCTCCACCGGAGTCGAAGAGACCGTCGCTGGCCTCGGCTCTCCTGCAACAGACCGCGGCGATGCCGATTCTCGACTCCGAGGACGAGCCGGCGAAGGCCGTCCCCGCCCCGCAGGCCGCGTCGCCCGCCTCCCCCCTGGACCATGTCACCCGGGTGGGTCCCGCCCCGGTCGGGCCGCTGCCGCCTGCGGCTCAGCCCGTTTCCGGGCTTCGTCCCGCGCCGTCGGGCCCTGCTGGACCGGATCTCGCCGTCGGACCGACGAACCGCCCCGGGGCGTTCGACCCGGCCGGCTCGTTGCTCCGTTCCCGCCAGGAGAAGCCCTCGGGCACCTTCGGATCGATCCCCCCGGACGTGACCCGGGTCGGTCCCAATGTCCCCGTGGGGCCGGGGGCGGAGTCTGTGCCCATGCCACCGGTCCCGCCGCCGACCCTGCCGCGGACCCTGCCGCCTCCCCCCTCCGCTCTTCCCTCGGCCCCTGCCGGGGTGCCGGCCCCGGCCCCCCGCGTGACCAGCCTGCCGAAGGCCCTGGCCAACCTCGGTTTTCCCGATCCTGCGGCCCCTGAGCACTTTGGTTCGCAGGTTCCCCCGGAGTCCTCCGGCCCGCCCGGCGACCCGGAAAGGTCGGGGCACTCGGGGAACACTGCCCGCTGGGTGGCCGAGATCTGGGTGGACCCGGAGTGGTACGCCGACCAGGAGGCCGACGACCCCTGCCCGCCCGACCCCGGCGGGCCCGACCTGGTCCCCCTGACGGGGAAAATCGCCCTGATCGGACGCCGCTCCTTGAGCCGGAACATCCATCCGACCCTGGAATGCGGCTCCGACACCGGCGTCTCCCGGCGTCATGCGCGACTTTCCACCGACGACGGACAACGATGGTGGGTGGAGGACCTCGAATCCGCCAACGGGACCTATGTCGGTTCGCCCGACGAGCCGTTGCCCCTCGACCCGCTGGCCCCCGGGGAACGGGTCGAACTCACGGAGAACGACCACATCTACCTCGGGGCCTGGACCAGGATCGCGCTGCGCCCCGCCGCGGGCTGAGAGCGACCGGCACGAGGGAGCCACCGGCTCACGTCTCCCGGGGATTCGGGGGGAGTTGTGGGGGAGTCGGGAGTCGTGGGGGAGTCGGCGTGTCCACGAACAGGTATCTTGACGTCGAGCGAATCGAGAGGGAGAGCCGTGGCCAAGATCAAAGTTGCCGGACCGGTCGTCGAGCTCGACGGCGACGAGATGACCCGGATCATCTGGCAGTTCATCAAGGACCGCCTGATCCACCCCTACCTGGACATCGACCTGCGCTACTTCGATCTGTCGATCGCGAAGCGGGACGCCACCGACGACCAGATCACCGTCGAGTCCGCGCTGGCCATCAAGGAGCACGGGGTCGGGGTCAAGTGCGCGACCATCACCCCGGACGAGGCCAGGGTGGAGGAGTTCGGGCTCAAACACCTGTGGCGTTCCCCGAACGGGACCATTCGCAACATCCTGGGCGGCGTCGTCTTCCGTGAACCGATCATCATCAGCAACATCCCCCGGCTGGTCCCCGGCTGGACCAAGCCCATCGTCATCGGCCGTCACGCCCACGGCGACCAGTACAAGGCCACCGACCTGAAGATCCCTGGCCCCGGCACGATCACCCTGACCTACACCCCGGACGACGGCTCGCAGCCCGTCCAGGTCGAGATCGTGAAAATGCCAGAGGGCGGGGGCGTCGTCCTGGGCATGTACAACTTCACGAAGTCGATCGAGGATTTCGCCCGGGCCGCCCTCTCGTACGGGCTGCAGCGCGGCTACCCGGTCTACCTCTCGACCAAGAACACGATCCTCAAGTCCTACGACGGTCTGTTCAAGGACATTTTCGCCGAGGTGTACGAAAAGGACTTCCGGGCCGACTTCGAGGCCGTCGGGCTCACCTACGAGCACCGGCTCATCGACGACATGGTGGCGGCGGCCCTCAAATGGGAGGGCGGCTACGTCTGGGCCTGCAAGAACTACGACGGCGACGTCCAGTCCGACATCGTCGCGCAGGGGTTCGGCTCCCTGGGGCTCATGACGAGCGTGCTCATGACCCCCGACGGGCGCACGGTCGAGGCCGAGGCGGCCCACGGGACCGTGACCCGGCACTACCGCCTGCACCAGCAGGGCAAACCGACCTCGACCAACCCCATCGCCTCGATCTACGCCTGGACGGGCGGGCTCAAGCACCGCGGCAAACTCGACGGCACCCCGGAGGTCACGGCCTTCGCCCGCACCCTGGAACGGGTCTGCGTGCAGGCGGTCGAGGCCGGGCAGATGACCAAGGACCTCGCGCTGCTCGTCGGGCCCGAGCAGCCCTGGCTGACCACCGAGCAGTTCCTGGCGGTCCTCGACGAACGTCTGCAGGCCAGCGTCGGCTGACGCCGGCCGTCCGACGCCCGCGATCGCCGGCGGTCCCCTCCGGGACGCCGGCGATCGGCGTTCACCGGCGCTGCCGGCGCGGGCGGATCAGCGGAAGACGACGGTCCGTGCGCCGTTGAGCAGCACTCTGCGTTCTGCGTGCCACCTCACGGCCCTGGCCAGCACCTGAGCCTCGACGTCCCTGCCCGCCGCGGCCAGGTTCGCCGGACCCATCGTGTGGTCCGCCCGGATCACGTCCTGTTCGATGATCGGTCCTTCGTCGAGATCGGCCGTCACGTAGTGCGCGGTCGCCCCGATGAGCTTGACCCCGCGCTCGTGCGCCTGGTGGTAGGGCCGGGCACCCTTGAAACTGGGCAGGAACGAATGGTGGATGTTGATGATCCGACCAGGGAGCTGCCGACACAGGTCGTCGGAGAGGACCTGCATGTACCGGGCGAGGACCACCAGCTCGACGTCCAACGCCTTCACCAGTTCGAGCAGCCGCGCCTCGGCCTCGTGTTTGGAACCGGAGTCCACTGGCACGTGGTGGAACGGGACGTCGTAGAACTCCGCGAGTTCGCGCATCCGCTCGTGGTTGCTGACGACGGCGGGCACCTCGATCGGCAGGGAACCGGCCCGGATCCGGAACAGCAGATCGTTCAGGCAGTGACCGCCCATGCTCACCATGACCAGGGTCCGCACCGGTCGGTCGGTCGCCGACAGCTGCCAGTCCATGCCGAACCTGTCCGCCACGGGCACGAAGGACTCCCGCAGCCCGGACAGGTCCCCTCCCGGACCACCGGGGGCCACCTCGACCCGCATGAAGAACCGGCCGGTCCCGCAGTCGCCGAACTGCTGGCTTTCCGTGATGTTCCCTCCGGACTCGACGATCGCTCCCGCTACGGCGTGGACGATCCCGGGCCGGTCCGGACAGGACAGGGTGAGAACATGGCTGGTCACCGCATGGAGACTACCGCGAAGGCGCAGCGGACCCGCTCGTGTGCGCACCTCGTGCGCCCGGCCCCGACACCCCGCGCCGCCCGATCCCTGCGGCCGGTGGCCTTGGCGGCGTCCTAGGGTGGATCTCATCGGGAAACGAGGAGGCGTTCTCGCGTTGAAGACGCCTCTCGGGGGAGGGACAGGACATGACGGGACCGGAGCCCACGGACGTCGCACCGGACACGCGACCGCACGCGCGACCGGACACACGACCGCACGCGCGATCGGAGGCGCGACCGGACACGCGATCGGAGGCGCGACCGGAGGCGCGATCGGAGGCGCCGCGCCGGTCCGCGGGCCTGAGCGGCCGGGGGGAGGCTCCGGGCTCCCGGACGGTGAGTCGCTCTCCGGCACAACGGCTCTGCCGGGCCGGCGGGCTCCTGGGAGCCTGCCTCCTGTCCGGGCTGCTGTGCACCGCGGCGGCCCTGAGCCCGCAGCAGTTCGTCCAGTCCGGGACACCCGTCCCCCTGGCTCCCGACTCCGCCGACGGCCCGGACTGGCAGACCTTGTTCCGTCTGTGGTCCGGGGCCCAGGCCCCGGGCACGGGGGGACAGAGCGCGCGGGGTTCCGCAGAGGGCACACCCTCCGTCGGCTCCCGGTCCACGAAAGCCGACGGTTCCGATTCCCGAGATCTCACGGCGTCGGGGGCCACGGCGTCAGGGGTCACAGGGGCGGGGGTCACTGCGCTCTCCGGGCCGGGAACGGGACACGGCACCGCCCCCGACGGCTCATCGGCCCTCCCCGGCCGGGTCGGGGGGACCTGCCGGCCCTCGGACGGCGTCGCCGTCACGACAACCCCTGCCACCCGCGCCAGAACCGTTGCCCTGACCTTCGACGACGGCCCGAGCGCCGGCACCCCGGCGGTGCTCGACGTCCTGCGCAGGAAGGGCGTGCACGCGACCTTCTTCGTGGTGGGGGAGCGGGCCGCGCGCGACCGGCAGACCGTGGCACGGATCGCGGCGGAGGGGAACCTCGTGGCCAACCACACCTGGAGTCACCCCGTGCGGTCCTCGGCCCTGCCTCGGGGCCTGGACAGCCTGAGCGGCGCAGCTCTCGCCCAGGAGATCGACCGTCAGAGCGCCCTCATCGAATCGATCACCGGACGTCGCGTGTGTTTCCTGCGGGGCCCACAGGGCAACGACGACTCTCCCGCCGTGCGCGCCGCAGCCGGGGAACGGCACCTCACCGTGACCGACTGGTCCGTGACGACCAAGGACTACCTGCAGCCCAGCGTCCTCGACGCGTCCTGGGCGGACCGCATCGCGGCCCGGGCCGTCGGGCGGGGACCGCACCCGATCATCCTGTTGCACGACGGTGGCAAACCCCGCCCCAACACGGTCGCGGCCCTGGAACGGATCATCACCTGGTACCAGTCCCGCGGCTACACCTTCACCGACCCCCTGGGCAGGGCCTTCCCGGTGCCCTCCGGCTCCTGAGCCCTCGCCCGGCGTGATTGGTATTCTGACCTGGTCGCGACTGGCGTTCGGGTGGGTCACCACCAGGGAGCGGCGGAGCAGATGGTGACATGTCCTCCCGGGGCCGTTCGCCTGGGTCCGGAGGATCTGTGAGGGCCGGTGGCTCGGCTGCCGGCCGACGGACACGCATGTTCTGCTAGGAGCGCCCCCCATGAGCACTGACACCCCTGCCACCAGCGCGTCGGAGCACCGATCTCCCCAGGAGATCACCACTGCGCCCCTGGACCAGGTGGACCCGGAACTCGCCTCCGTGCTGAAGGCAGAGCTGGGCCGCCAGCGCGACACCCTGGAAATGATCGCCAGCGAGAACTTCGCCCCCCGGGCCGTGATGCAGGCCCAGGGCAGCGTCCTGACCAACAAGTACGCCGAGGGCTACCCCGGCAAGCGGTACTACGGCGGCTGCGAGCACGTCGACGTCGCGGAGGACCTCGCGAGGGACCGGGTCAAGGCCCTGTTCGGCGCCGGCTACGCCAACGTCCAGCCGCACTCCGGCGCCCAGGCCAACTGCGCGGCCATGCAGGCGCTCCTGAAGCCCGGGGACCGGATCCTGGGCCTGGAGCTCGCCCACGGCGGTCACCTGACCCACGGCATGCGCCTGAACTTCTCGGGCCGGCTGTACGAGGCCGCCACCTACCAGGTCGATCCCACGACCTTCCGCCTCGACATGGACGCCGTCCGGGCGGCAGCCCTCGAACACCGGCCCCAGCTGATCATCGCCGGGTGGTCGGCCTACCCCCGTCACCTGGACTTCGCGGCCTTCCGGTCGATCGCCGACGAGGTCGGCGCACTGCTCATGGTGGACATGGCCCACTTCGCCGGGCTCGTGGCCGCCGGTCTGCACCCGAACCCCGTGCCCCACGCCGACGTCGTCACCTCCACCACGCACAAGACCCTGGCCGGCCCGCGCGGCGGCCTCATCCTGGCGGCCACCGACGAACGCGCCAGGAAGTTCCAGTCCGCGGTCTTCCCCGGGGTGCAGGGCGGCCCGCTCATGCACGTCATCGCCGGCAAGGCCGTGGCCTTCCGGATCGCGGCGAGCAAGGAGTTCGCCCGGCGCCAGCAGCGGATCCTCGACGGCGCCCGGATCCTGGCCGAACGACTCCTCGCCCCCGACGCCCGCAAGGCCGGGGTCTCGGTGCTGACCGGCGGGACCGACGTCCACCTCGTCCTCGTGGACCTGCGGGAGTCCGAGCTGGACGGCCAGCAGGCCGAGGACCGGCTGCACCAGGTCGGCATCACCGTGAACCGCAACGCCGTCCCGTTTGACCCCCGCCCCCCGATGATCACCTCGGGTCTGAGGATCGGGACCCCCGCCCTGGCGACCCGTGGTTTCGGTGACGAACAGTTCGCTGAGGTCGCCGACGTCATCGCCCTGGCGCTGCAGCCGGCCTGCGACATCGACGCCCTGCGAGCCCGCGTGGCCCGCCTCGCCACGGACTTCCCGCTCTACGACGGCCTGGAGACCTGGTGACCGCCCCGAGCACGGCCCGCCTGCTCGACGGCGCCGCGACCGCCGAAGCGATCAAAGGCGAACTGGCCGGGCGGGTCGAGGCCCTCAGGGCCGCCGGGGTCGTGTGCGGACTGGGCACGATCCTGGTCGGGCAGGACCCGGGCAGCCTGGCCTACGTCGCGGGCAAGCACCGCGACTGCGCCCAGGTGGGGGTCGAGTCCCTGCGGATCGACCTACCGGCCGACGCGACCCAGGACCGCATCGAGCAGGCCGTGCGCGAACTCAACGCCGACCCTGCCTGCACGGGTTACATCGTGCAGCTCCCCCTGCCCCGGGGAATCGACGAGCAGGCCGTGATCGACCTGATCGACCCGGCCAAGGACGCCGACGGCCTGCACCCCGCGAACCTGGGCAACCTGGTCTCGCGGGTGTCCGGGCCGATCGACTCCCCGCTGCCCTGCACCCCCCGCGGCATCATCGAACTGCTGGGGCGCCACGGGATCGACCTGGCGGGCAGCAGGGTCTGCGTCCTGGGCCGCAGCGTGATCGTCGGCCGGACGCTCGGGCTGCTGCTCACCCGCAAACAAGTCAACGCGACCGTGACCCTGTGCCACACCGGCACCCGGGACGTCGCAGAGCACACCCGGGCCGCCGACGTCGTCGTGGCGGCCGCCGGGGTGCCCGGCGTGCTCACCGCGCAGATGGTCCGTCCCGGAGCCGTGGTCGTCGACGTGGGCATCAACCGGGTCACCGACCCGCTGACGGGCAAGAACCGCCTGGTCGGAGACGTCGATCCGCTGGTGGCGCAGGTCGCGGGGGCCCTGACCCCGGTGCCCGGCGGCATCGGCCCCATGACCAGGGCGATGCTGTTGGTCAACCTCGTGGAGATCGCCGAACGCGCCGCGGGGATCGCGACCGACTGACAGGCCCCGGGCCCCCGCCCACCCGCCGAGGCGAGCGGGTGGGCGGGGGCCCGGTCGATGGCGGTCAGTCGCGCGCGAGCTCGCAGGACAGACGGCGGGTCGCCAGGGTCGCCAGCAGGGCGGTCCCCTGGGGCAGCACGCCGTCGTCGAAGGACGCCCGGGGGGAGTGGATCGTCGGGGCCAGGGTCGGATCCGTGTCCTGGGTCATGGCGCCGAGGAAGAGCATCACCCCGGGCACCTCGGCGAGGACCCGGGAGAAGTCCTCGGCCCCTGCGATCGGGTAGTCCATCTGGAACACCCGGTCCCGGCCCGAGAGCTCCTCGGCGACCCCGAGGGCGAAGGCCGTCTCCACGGCGTCGTTGACCGTCACCGGGTACTCGGCCTCGAAGCGGACCTCGACCCCGACGCCGTGGGCCGCTGCCACCCCCTGACACACGCGTTCGGCCGTGGCGACCACGAGGTCGCGCACGGTGGGGGAGAAGGTCCTCAGCGTCGCCTCGAAGCAGGCCGTGTCCGGGATGACGTTCCGTTTGGTGCCGGCGTGCAGGGAACCGACGGTGAGGACCACGGAATCGAACGCGCTCACGGTGCGGCTGAGCGCCGTCTGCAGGGCCAGGACCATCTCGCAGGCCGCCGGGATCGGGTCGGCGGCCGTCTGGGGCGAACTGCCGTGCCCCCCGCGGCCGCGCACGGTCACGGACAGGCCGTCGCTGGCGGCCATGAGGGGTCCCGGACGGCTGATGACGGTGCCCCGGGGGGTGAGGGAACTCATGACGTGCAGGGCGTAGGCGGCCTGTGGCCGTTCCCCCGTGACGTCGAGAACCCCCTCGGCGATCATCTTGGACGCGCCGTCGAAGCCCTCCTCGCCCGGTTGGAACATGAAGATCACGTCACCGGGGAGGTCCTCCCGGCGGGCGGCCAGGACCCGGGCCGCCCCGACGAGCATCGTCGTGTGCAGATCGTGACCGCAGGCGTGCATGACCCCTGGCACCTGCGACCGGTAGGGGACCTCGACCTCCTCCTGCACGGGCAGGGCGTCCATGTCCCCGCGCAGCAGCACGGTGGGACGGCGGGGCCCACCCGGGCCGGGATCCGCCCCTCCCCGCAGGACCGCCGTCACCGAGGTGCAGGACCGCCCTGTGGTGATCTCCAGACCGAGGCCGTCGAGCTCGGACAGCACGGTTCTCTGGGTCAGGGGCAGATCGAGACCGATCTCGGGGCGCTGGTGCAGGCGGTGGCGGAGGTCAACGAGACTCCCGGTGAGGGCCAGCGCGTCGTCCAGGATGCTCATGGTTCCTTCCTACCTTGCCGGACCGCTCCCGACCTGTCCGCCCGGCCCCGCGTCCCGCCCCGTTCCCGTCGGAAATCGTACGAGCTCGTGCGAAAATCGTTCTTTCGGGCCGGGCGGCCTCCCCTGGGCGGCAGTTCGACCGATGAGGCAGGATGAGTGTCATGCTCAGGGTCGCGACCGTGAACGTGAACGGGATCCGCGCGGCACAGCGCCGGGGGATCGAGCCGTGGCTGCGGTCCCGCGACCCGGACGTGCTGTGCCTGCAGGAGGTGCGCGCCCCGGACGACGTGCTCACCGGGATCCTGGGACTCACACGGCAGGGGGTCCACCAGGAGGCCTCGGCCAAGGGCCGCGCCGGGGTCGCCGTGCTCTCCCGGAGCACGCCGTCGGCCGTGCGCGTCGGGGCAGGCGCGACACCGGCGGCCCAGGAGTTCGCCGCGGCGGGGCGTTGGGTCGAGGCCGACCACGCCGTCGACGTCGATCCCGGCCTGCTCACGGTCGTGTCGGTGTACGTGCCCACCGGGCAGGCGGACACCCCCCGACAGGACGAGAAATACCGCTTCCTCGACGTCGCGCGCTCCCGGATGCTCGACCTGGCCGCCGACGGCAGACACCTGCTCGTGTGCGGCGACTTCAACGTCGGACACCGGGAACCGGACATCAAGAACTGGAAGGGAAACCTCAAGAAGGCCGGTTTCCTGCCCGAGGAACGGGCCTGGCTCGACCGCCTGTACGCCCAGGACGGTTTCGTCGACGTCCACCGGCACCTCGCCGGTGAGGTGCCCGGTCCGTACACCTGGTGGAGCTGGAGGGGCCAGGCCTTCGACCGCGACGTCGGATGGCGGATCGACCTGCAGATCGCCACCGCCGGGCTCGCGGAACTGGCCCTGGGCGCCGAGGTCGACCGGGCACCGTCCTACGCCGAACGATGGAGCGACCATGCTCCGCTCGTGGTGGACTACGCCGTGAACGTCTCGGAGCCCACACCCTGATCCGCCGTGCCCGGGGCCGCCCGGAACACCTCCGCCGGACCGGCGACGGTCGTCCTTCCCCCACCGGCCGCGACGAAGGCCGACTCGCCGGCCCTCAGCCTCACCTCGCCGTCCCCGTGGCGCACCACCGCGCAGCCGCGGGTGCACAACAGGATCTGCGGACCGCGCAGGCGCGACCAGACCTCGACCGGATCGGCGTCGGTCAGCCAGATCCGTGACAGCTGGAACTCCTCTGCCGGCGGATGCCACACGATCTCGTGGGGGCCGACCCGGGTCTGCGGGACATCCCGGACAGGCCTCGTCCGACCGTCGATGACCTCCAGGAGCTCGTCCACGGCGACCGGCTTGTGGGTCAGCCCGGCCCTCAGGACGTTGTCAGAGTTCCCCATGATCTCGACGCCGCAGCCGTGCAGGTAGGCGTGGGGGGCACCTTCCGGGACGAACAGGGTCTGCCCCGGGTCCAGTCGGACCAGGTCCAGCAGGAAGGGAGCGACGACCAGGGGATCGTGCGGATGCAGGCGCGCCAGGCGCAGCGCCCAGGTCAGGGCGCGGCGGTCGTCGCCGTCGATCTCGTTGTCCCCCGGCCGTCGGCCGACCTCGCGCAGCAGCAGCCGGGCCTTGTCCCTGACCTCGGTGGTCAGGGCGTTCCGGTCCTCGTCCGGCCAGGTCACCAGGGTCCGGAAGGCGCACTGGAGGCGGTCCGTCTCCTCGCCGGGACCGTCCAACGCCTCGCGCACCGACGCCAGGCGAGCGCCCCCCAGGGCCTCCAACAGGTGCGAGGCCTGTTTGGCCGGCCGGAAGCCGCACATGACGTCCATGGGTTCGAGCGCGTACAGCAGCTCCGGTTTGGGAAAGGGGTCCACGTAGTGCTGCCTGCCGGCGTCCGACTCGTTCTCCCACGCCGCGAGCGCCCGGCGCGCTCCGGGATGCACCTGGACGGACAGGGGCTTGGCGATCGCCAGGACCTTGAGCAGGTAGGGCAGGCGCGCTCCGAAGCGCTGCAGGACGTCGTCCCCCAACAACTCGGGGGACTGCTTGATCAGAACGTCCAGGGGCAGCTCGGGGCCCCCCGGGGGAAGCAGGGCGGAAGGCGCGGACGGATGGGCCCCCATCCACAGTTCGGCCTCCGGGGAACCGTCGGGGGTCCTGCCCTGCAGACAGGCCAGTGCTGTGACCGATCCCCATTCGTAGCCCCGGATGGGGTTGCGCATGCGTAACGGCCACGGACCGCTCACAGCGGGCTGGGGAAAACCGCTCACAGCGGGCTGGGGAAAAACATCGGTGGCGATCTGTGGCCTCCCTCGCGGTCGCGGACCGCACGGGCCAGCAACGTCACCCGTTCCCGCCCGGGGCGGGCGGTCGGTCGGGCGTCGAGCTCCCGAGTCAGCTCGCGCTTGTGGTCAACGGCGAAACAGTATCCCGGACGGCAGTCCTTACTTGTTCCCACCAACAGTGACACCGGGAACTGAGAGCCATCTGGCTGAGTTCCGTGATGTCCCTGTGACCGTGCCCCTGCCGACGGGCCGTGTCCGAGGCGGGAGGAGGCTGCATCCGACCCTGGGCTGGACCCTGTACCGGCCGGCGGGGATGCTGTGGGGACGCGGCCGTTGCCGGACTCGGCGGAGCTTGTGCCAGGGCCGATCCGGCAAGCTCTTCGCCGAATAGTGTATGGGCACTTTCCGGGGAACTGGGACATTTGAGGTTCCCCGGTCCGGTATCCCTTCGGGGTTGGGGAACGAGGTAGAACATGACCATGAACGACGTGCCGGTCACAGCGACGCACGACCAGGGCATCGATCCGGCCGATCTGGCCGCACAATACGCCGAAACCGGCCTGACCTGCAGCGAATCCGTCCTGAGAGCCTGCAACGACGCGAACGACCTGCGTCTGCCCGAATCGGCGTACGGGATCGCGACCCCCTTCGGCGGTGGGATGAGCGGCTTGCGGCTCACCTGCGGCGCGGTCACGGGCGGCTTCATGGCGCTCGGGCTGGCCCTGGGGCGCAAGGACGCCTCGGAGCCCGTCGGGCCGTCCTTCGAAGCCGGCAAGGAACTCCACGCCCGTTTCACGGAGCGGTTCGGATCGGACCGCTGCTCCCAGTTGTTGGGGGACCTGGTCGTGCACACTCCGGAACAGCAGGCGTTCTGCGCCCAGTGCATGGGATTCGCAGCGAGTACTGTCACCGACCTCCTCACGCGCGCTGCCGCGCAGGCCCCCGAGGCGGACGAGAACACAACCGGTACGGACTGACGGCCCGGCACGGACCGGTGACAACGATCGGCGCGAACTGACCACGCAGAACGCAGCCCGACGCAGGACACAGCCCGGTGGGGCGGCCCGGAGAAAAACCGGAGCCGCCCCACCGGAGGGATTCCGGGGCGTCGAGTGTCCCGCCCGCCGAGTGTCCCGCCCGCCGAGCGTCCCGCCTTGTGGCTCACGCCGCCCGGGGACCGTGTGGCTCACGCCGCCCGGGGACCGTGTGGTTCACGCCGCCCGGGGACCGTGTGGCTCACGCCGCCCGGGGACCTTGTGGCTCACGCCACATGGGGCGCAGACTCTCGCCCCTGACGGGCAGGGGGAGAGGCGGCCCACAGGGCACGTACCCGTGGCGGGAGTACAGGCGG